>JASGEU010000088.1:0-9986 GCA_047606065.1 Mobilitalea sp. | reverse complement strand
CAGAAACAGGAAGAGTTGAAACCTGCTTATGCAATTACTGAAAACCAAATTATCACTCCTGATTATAGAATAGAATTTAATAAAGAAACCGGCAGAATTTTGCAGGTATATTCTGTTCAAACTGGCTGGAACCTGCTGAATGACAAGAGTGAATGGGGCTTTTTTGAACTGGTCAGAGAAACAATCGACCCAAGGCATAATAAACAGATGCGATCCTCTTTATTCCCTAGAGATGTAGATCTGGGCAATAAAAATATAACCCAGTGGAATCATGACTGGAAAGCATACCGTAATGGAGCAGACCAAGTATTGAACTGGCATCTGGAACAGAGAGAGGATAGTGTAAGCTTTGTTTGGGAACTCGAAGTAAGTGGAATGGAAAAAGTAGAGCAAACCGTTACTTTTTCTGCAAATTCTCCCAGCATAAAAATGAAAGCTAAACTAAGAAAGCTGCCGGTCAGCATGCCGGAATCCATCTATTTTACCTTACCTTTGCAACTTAAGGAAAACTGGGAATGCAGCTTTGATACAGCAAGTGAATTTGTTCGTCTGGATAAGGATCAGCTTGGAACAGTATGCCGTGATTGGGTAACGGTTGATAAATCTGTGTCCATGTATGATGAAGAAAAAGGCGTATTACTTTCTTGCCCGGATGCACCGATGGTACAGGTTGGAGATTTTAACTTTGGAAAAGAGAGCAGGGAGATAGCACGTAAGAAAAATCCGCTTCTACTGGCATGGCCGCTGAATAATTACTGGGATACCAATTTTATGGCGGATCAAAGAGGAACGATGGAATTTAACTATGAATTACAGCCCTTTCATGCGTTTGAAGCAACTAAAGTTTATACAGCAAGTGTTGCAGCAGACCATCCTTGTGTCATAGGAGCAGCTGTATCCTGTGAGAAAGAAGAGAGTGGAAGTCTATTACAGAGCGAAGGAGAGGTAATGCCGATTTATATAAAACCCTCTAACCTGGTAGAAGACAATCATAAAGGCTTTATTATAGTTCTTAAAAATCTCACTGATCAGGAGCAGGAATATAGTTTTTCAACTTCCATCTATTCGTCGTATTGTGTGGAAGAGGTAACAGTTCAAGAAAAACCAATCAAACAAATAGAGGTTATTAACCAGAAAGTAACACTGGCTATGCCTCCCAAAGCCTTAAAATTAATTCGTATCACTCAGATAAATTGATATAAATAACGCAGGCTTTGCAGTTAATAATTGGGCTTTTTACTTAATAAAATCAATATTATAACAGTTTCAGCTGATTTAGCCTAAAAGAGCAAGATCAGCTGATTTGTTAAATGACTATAATTCTTTTCTATCTGCCTGCAGAAACCCCGACCCCTCATAAGTGAGAGGTTGGGGTTTTAAGTTTATAATTTGAACATTGATATTGATTTTTGCATTCCTTCTGCTAATTGTGACAAACTTTCGCTGGATTGTGCAATCTCATTCATGGAAGCAGTTTGTTCTTCAATAGAAGCGGTTGCTTCTTCCGTACCAGCAGCGTTTTCTTCAGAAATCGCCGAAAGATTTTCGATAATACCAACAATTTCATCTTTCTTATTACCCATTTCATTACTTGATTGATTTAGTGTGTCAAGTAACTGATTTAACCGTTCAATTGCTTTTGCAATACCTTCAAATTTGTTATTCGTTGAAGTAACGCTAATGGTCTGCTCTTCCAAATTAGTGCCGACTTCTTCCATGGTTTTAACAGCATATTCACTCTTACCGATTAACTCTTCAATATCTTTAACTATTTCGCCCGTAAAACGGTTGGCTTGTTCAGCCAGTTTTCTTATCTCATCCGCAACTACGGAAAAGCCTTTGCCTGCCTCACCGGCTCTTGCTGCTTCAATGGCGGCATTGAGAGCTAAAAGATTTGTTTGACTTGCAATACTTAATATCATTTGGCTGGCTTTATTAATTTTACTTGCACTTTCATTGGTCTCCAGGATGCTATTTCGAACGTTATTTGCTGCACTATTGGTCTGAGTTGTCTTTTCGACCAGTACATTTAAGATATCATAACCATCATTCTTTAATTGTTCAACGTCATTCGTTAAGTCATTTAATTGAACAATTAACGTTTGTTCGTTAGCAATCAATTTACCAAGCAGCTCGATTTCATTAGCACCCTTTTCTGTATCATTTGCCTGATCGCCTGCTCCAACGGCTATATCCTGTACGGCACCTGCTACTTCATTGGCTGAAACCACTGCCTGCTGGCTGGTAGCGGTTAGTTCTTCAGAAGAGGCAGCAATATGTTCTGCTGACTGTGCAATATTTTCAACAAGGGTTCTAAGGTTCCCTTGCAGAGCAAGAGTTGCATTTGCCATAATACCTATTTCATCGGTTTGTTTTGTATATTTTTCTACTTTACTATTGTCTGAAGTTAAGTCATATTGAGAGATGTTATTTAAAATTAAAACTGAGTTAGTAATCGGTTTAGAAATAGATTGTCCGAGATAAACTGCGATTCCAATGCCTGCTGCAATAAATAGGAGAGAAAATGTGATTAACAGTCCTGCCAGCTTATTAACACCCGCGGTTATTTGACTCTTGGGAGCGCCTAGACCCAGAATCCAGTCTGTACCCGGTATTGTAACCAGATAAGCAACTTTATTTATTTTATCCAGTTTATAATTAACGATACCTTGATTACCAATTCCCAGCTTTTCTAATTGAACACCAAAATCTTTAAAATATCCATTTTCCTCTATGTCTTTTATTACATTTCTTTGGGTCATAACATATTCTGTCACACCATGAGCATAAAAGGTTCCGTCGCTGCCAATTATAAATGCATTTCCGTTATCACCAAAGGTCATTTGTTCAATAATTTCATTAAGGGCTGAGCCGTCTCTTCTTCCAATCAATGCACCTGTAATATCGTCCTTGGTTATGATTGGAACAGCGTACATAATTACAGTACCATGGGTAACCTTGCTGGTCATAACATTAGAGAAGCATTTTTCACCCTTCAAAGCCTTCTGCACATATTCACGGTCACTAAGATCTGCTTCCTCACCACCAATCGCATAGGTTGCTATTCCGTTTAAATCCACCACGGCCATATCAAGATAGCCCAAACTTTCAGACTCCTTTGCCAGAACTGTCAGCTTTTCATCCAGAGGCAGTCCGCTAATTCGATTGGATATTTGTTCTAAGACACTCGTACGAATCTGTAATCTGGAATCAATATTATTTGCTCCCTGCTTCGCTGTTTCCTCCAGTCCATTGATTGCTTCCTTATAAGCAGTATTGTAGCTTAGTACAAGAGAAATTGTACCCAATCCTCCTGCGACAATAAGTACTAGCACGCCCACGAATAAGGCGATTTTGTTTGATAATTTCATTTCTGTTATCTCCTTTGACACCTTTTCTTTTCAATAAGTATTTCTTTTTGCACTCAACTACCTGCAAAAGCTCATCCTGGATGTATATATTAAATTGTATAGAAGTTCTGAAAGATTAGCAGCTTGCAAAAGCTTTTAAGAGTTTACAATACTTTTTTTTATTAATCAACTGGTAGTGCCGGTTTTATTTATATTAAATATAAAATCACTTTCTATATAGTCTGAAATACCCAAATTTATTGGATATCTGCAGGGTTACAGGATATTAAGTAATCTCGATTGAGAACTGATATATTGAATATCTTTACATGGTGAATGACCGTCTTTCCCGTATATCCATAAGGTTGAAAAACGGCCTGAAAAGCAAAATTCCACATTTGTGGAAAGGTATGGTATAATAAAAGAACAGAGAAATCCGGTATGGGGATTGACTACAAGAAGAAGTAACAGAAAGCGAAGCAAATGAATTCATTTGTTGCCCAGTATGCTCAAGTAGGAGAAAAGTTCATGCAAAGTCTTACAGAAGATGTTCCCATAACCCCAGCTTCCCTTGTGCTGGTATAAAATTGACCAGCATTTCTTTATCCGTAACTTCCCAAGCATAATTTCCTACTTTATAGTCCCCTAAAAAATAATCATTCCCCGAGACGATGCGCCCATCTTCCAAGACTGCGCTCTTTTGATTGTCTTCTATCACTCTTAAGCAATTTACCAAGTTACATATACCAATAATTGAACCTGTAGGCAGATTCTGAGGGGTTAATCCATATCTATCGAGCAAATCCTGAACAATTTTATGGCTACAAAATTGACGATCTATCTTTTTACTTGTATGAATCGCTAATGAACCGCGGTAGTTTGTTTTCCACGTCCTTGATTCATAGTGTGCCTCATTAAGTAAGAAAAGGCTTGCCCAAGGTTGAATCATTGAAAGCACCTTCATAAGTATACACTTCCTCTACAAATGGATTCAGGCATAGAAGAGCAGTTCTAAGCCTTTTGTATAGTATGTCCCAACAATCCCTGTATATTTCACCAAAGCTGACCGAGATAAAAATTTGCCAGTAACAATTTGTCCAGATTGCAGATTTAGACTATGCAAAGATAACATATACAGTACAGGGTAAAAAGCTTGAGCCAATAAAACTTGATGCTAAAGGAAATAACGCAGCTAAAGTTGTTTATCATAGGTTGTACATAAAATGCAAAGCAATAAACTCTTTGAACTGGTAACATAGCAATATGATTGCAAGAAACACTTCTGCAAATGGTGGGCTTGTGATTATGCGAAAATTATCAAAAAGAAAGGAAGACCATGTATGAACTGTTTTGATGAAATTGAGAAAGTTATTGAATATATAGAGGGTAATCTTAATTGTGTAGATATCAGAAATATCTCAAAGCTCACCGGAGTTCCAGGGGGTCTATATCAACGGATTTTTTCTTATGTGTGTGGTGTATCAATTTCTGAATATGTACGAAGACGGAAGCTTTCAGAAGCTGCACGTGATATTCTTCAAAAAGAGGAAAGTATTATTGATATAGCAATAAGATATGGCTATGATAATCATTCTGCATTCTCAAGAGCTTTTAAAGAACAGTTTGGAGTACCTCCAACAAGCCTTACCGGTGACATCTATCATTCAAAGTTCTATCAGCGTTTTTCCTTTCAAAACGAAGATACCTATTATGTTATGAAAGGGCGAAGAATTATGGCAGATATCGTTAAAATTGAATATGTGGATATGGCAGAGACCTTATTGATCGGTATTGCAAAATCAAATACTGGTCTTGCCAATCATGAACTGTGGCAAAAATATTTTGAAGAGGGTCATTCAGAACGATTAGGGGAGTTGGAACAGTATCAAAGTGAGGATATGAAAGAGGATTATATTGGTTTAGGATATGCTTCTGAATTTGCAGATGAGAGAAGTCTTGGTAATGAATATGTGATCGGTAGATATTTTAAAGCAGGTACCAAAGTTCCAGAAAATATGATTGGAAAAGTAATACCTGGGGGAATAGTAGCAAAGGCACAGATAAGAGGTAAGAATCTGGAGGACATAATAAATAGTGCTTACATTCTTATCAATGACATGGCAGGAAAGAATGGATATCGTCTGGATTATGATAATTTTTATTGGACGGAAGTCTATACCAATGAAAGATATTGCAAACCTGCTGAGAATGGTGAGAATGAAATTATTTTAGATTGGTATATGCCCTGTAAAAAAATAAGAGACAAATTAAATTAATATAGAACAAAAATAAGTGTTCTAAGCAACACTATATGCAGGTAAGAAAAACATCGAAGTGAAAAGGAGGGATTGCACCATCCCCAAAGGGCTTGATTGAAAAATCAGGCCCTTTGACATTCCACCCCCGCCACGAGCAGCAGCCAGAGCCGAAAGAGGCCCCACAAGGGTGAGCCGGAACAGATTGTATATATCAACCTGTTCGAGCTTCAGCGACAAAAAGTCAAGTAATATGCAGTGAAAATCACTTTTTAGTACCAGCCCTCTACTGATTGGTGTTTGTACGATTTGCCACTTGACAATCCGTACTCAAAGGGATAAAATAAATCAAACGATTGATTAATTATTGTGGGGAGGCTCTTATGTCAGAACCGGATACAAAGCTAAAAATTATACGGGCAGCAAAAAAACTGTTTGCACAAAACGGATTTGACGGTACATCAACAAGGGATATTGTTTCTGTTGCAGGCGCAAACATTTCGTTAATTTCGTATTATTTTGGAAGCAAGGAAAATCTGTTTTGTGCGCTGTTTGAAGGATTTCCAGCCCCCGCATATGACAGAATGCCAGAGAATTGCGACCAACTTCTGGAGGAACTGGATGGTATCATTGCCAGAATTGTAATGTTGCGGTTTGATGAACCGGATTTGGTCACTATTTTACAGCAGGAGCTTTATCGGCAGAGTGCGAGATCAGAAAAGCTGGTGGAGCTTTTAGCCCCCACTTGGAACCGTATCCGTGCGCTTATTGAGTTGGGCAAGGCTCAAGGTCTTTTCCGGGTGGAGCACGTGGACACGGCATTATCCTTTGTCATGGCAGTAGCGTCTTTCCCGAGACAGCATTCTTTATATCGGGACTATCTGCGGGAAAAAGAAAGTTCACAGGACGTCGCCAGAGAAACCTTAAAGTTTATTCTCAGAGGTTTGGGGTGCGCCAAGCAAGAGCAAGGAGGCGAATTAAAATGAAGTTATTTTTTAAGGATCAAGCGTTTTCTTTTGAACTGCTGCGTGCAGTTTCCTACAGCGGCTATCAGGGTGCGGAGTTGGGAGAATGTCTGGCGATTGCGGCGAATATCCGCGAGGGAGACTTTAATAGTTGGTTTGTCGAGTGGAACAAGGCTGCCGAGCACCTGCACAAGCTTGGTAAATCCTGTCTGGAAAATGGTCGGAAGGTCAGTGGCAGGGAGGCTCTGCTGCGTGCGTCCAATTATTACAGGACGGCGGAGTTTTTTCTCTCCCCCGACGATCCTCGGCGGAAGGCGTCGTATCGGGGAAGTGCCGATACCTTCCGGGAAGCCATGCGCCATATGGATTTCTACTGCGAAGCCATAAAATTCCCCTATGAAGGGAGTTATCTGTCCGGTTATTTTTACCGCGCTTCCGGTGACGCCGCTTCCGTCCCGAAGGCAACTCTGGTGATGCTGGGAGGCTTCGATTCCATTTGCGAGGAACTTTATTTTGCTGGTGCCGCCGCTGCGATCAAGAGAGGATACCATTGCCTGATCTTCGACGGACCAGGCCAGGGAGAAACCCTGCGCATTCAGAAAAAGCCCACGCGCTTTGATTTTGAAGTGCCTGTGAGTGCGGCACTGGATTATCTGGAAACACGTCCCGAAGTCGATCAGCGCCGCATCGCGCTGATGGGAATGAGTATGGGCGGATATTACGCGCCTCGGGCGGCGGCATTTGATGAAAGGATCTCCGCTTGCGTCGCTTATGACGTCCTTTACGACGTATGGACTTCGATGCTGAATAAAAATCCCAAGCTGCGGATCGTCGAACGGCTTTCACCCGCAGCCGCGGGGTTTGTCATGGGTATGGCAATGAAAACCAACAGTTCTCTGCGCTGGATGGTTCAAAACGCTCTGTGGGTTTACGGGCTGGAGCATCGGTATGAACTCCTGAAAGCCGTTCCCCCATACACCCTGCGGGAGGTGGCTGGCCAGATCAAATGCCCTATGCTTATCCTTGTTGGAGAGGCTGATCATTTTGTTTCTGCGGAACAAGTTGACGAGCTTGTAAAACGGCTGCACTGTCCTTCCACGGTGCGTATATTCACGAAAAGAGAAGGCGCGGAGGAACACTGTCAGGAAGGAAATCACGCGCTGTTGCATCAGGTCGTTTTCGATTGGTTGGATGAACAACTGTCTTCCAAACCCATATAAGAACCGGTTTACATAAATAAAACAGGGTGCCTGCTATTTGGTTGCAGACACCCTCTTCTATTTGTAATGCACTGTCTAGTACATCGCGAACGCTGTTATTAACGGCTAGAACCTCGGAGACAGTTTGAGAGCCTGGTAATACCAGAAAGAGTTCCTAAAACATACTGAAGTTTCTCACCTTCGGCATTGATAATATGGCTTAAGCCTAATTCCTCCATTGCAATAGAGGATAGAATCATGTTTTAAAGTGCTATACTCCGACATTTTAGGATGAATTTGGTTAAAAATCCTTTTAGTTTCAAAATTGTTTGTTATAAGGTAAATTTTGGTGTAAAATATAAGGAGTGAAATTAAAGTATATACGGATTTAGTATTCGGAGGAATAAGTATGAAAAAATATAAAAAGCTTATCAGAGTGGTTGCTGTAATCTTATTAATTTGTTTAGTGTTTATTTATTTGATACCGGTGAGTTGGGAAGCACGTACAAACAGCAATTATAAAACCGATCTATATAATAAATATATTGGGGAAGTGGTATCACTCTATGCAGATAACCATGAGGAGTATACCGGAGTTACAGCAAGTTCTGAAAGTAATTATGACATGTCCTGGAAAGGCAGAAACCTATATCTTAAAGTTGAATTAGAGGCGATTGATAAAGATAATAATAAAACCAGCGTCATGGCCAATTTTAAAGGTAAACGTTATTGGACAGAACAATATACATGGAAAGAGGATAACTAAATGCTTCAATCAATAGTACACATTGCATTAGTTGTTAAGGATTATAATGAGGCAATTGAGTTTTACACAAAAAAGCTTCACTTCACATTAGTTGAAGATACCTATCAACCAGAACAAGACAAACGATGGGTGGTGGTATCTCCTCCGGGGTCACAAGGAACTACAATCTTACTTGCAAAGGCGTCAAAGCCAGAACAACTACCCTACATTGGTAATCAAGCAGGCGGACGTATTTTTCTGTTTCTTGGAACAGATGACTTTTGGAGAGACTATAACGAAATGATTGATATAGGGATAGAATTCGTTAGGGAACCAAAAGAGCAGCCTTATGGTACAGTAGCTGTATTTAAGGATCTATATGGGAACCTGTGGGATCTAGTGCAGTTTAATAAAGAACATCCAATTGCACAACGAGTTAAATAGCTAGAATTAAGTGTTAGAATGAAAATTTATTCAGCGAGCAATTACAGTTAGGATATAGCTTGTCAGGAGGCAATATAAGTGAATTTTGAGATAACTGAAGTAATAAAAGAAGAGGATAGGGAAGCAATTTTTCAGGGTTTATTGGAATATAATTTAGCCAGGATCGAAGATAAGAATAAGAAAGAACTTGGAATTTATGTTAACGATGAGACAGAGAAAAAGGTTGCTGGTTTAATTGGAGAGACACATGGTAATTGGTTATTTGTAAAATATTTATGGGTGAGTGAAGCACTTCGGGAACAAAAGGTTGGTAGTCAGCTCTTAAAGCAAGCGGAAACAACTGCAAAAGAACGTGGTTGCAAGTTTGCATTCCTAGATACCTTTAGTTTTCAGGCCCCTTTGTTTTATAAGAAGCAAGGCTATCAAGAGGTGTTTACACTGGATGAGTACCCCCTGACTGGAAAACGATATTACTTCACCAAGACCTTGTAAGCTGTTGATAGGGATAAAGTGGGTTTATCCTAATAAAGAAAGGAGTTATTATGAAACTTAAGACTATAGTTATTCTTATGACGGTTATCGCATTTCTTGAAGGGTTAATATTTAATTTTATACAATTTGTGAATGATTACCAGCCCATAACAATGAAGAATGTAGCTGCTACAGCAGTGTTTGTTATTCTTTGGTGCATTGCCTTGATGATTAGCATTAAGAATCAGTATTTTGGGTTTCTAAAGTTTAGCTTAGGATATTGGATTATCACATTATTGCTTGCAGGTGTGATCATCTATGTTAATTTAACAGATGCAATTGTTGATTGGGCAATCATCCCCGCAGTGCTGGTATTAACCCAATGGCATGGAATGAGTTATTACATAGAGAATTATTTAGATATCGGAATTGTTATAGCAGGAGTATCGGCGGTGTTAGTTAGCATAACAGTGACTTCTTTGCTTATGAAGAAATATAAGCCAATATCCTAAGCTAAACTTTAGAAACCCAAAATACTGATTCTTAATGCTAATCAT
>JASGEU010000087.1:0-2589 GCA_047606065.1 Mobilitalea sp. | reverse complement strand
CTTGACTATTTTATTATTAATGGACCTTCCATGAAAGAAGTTCTGATGCGTTATACTGATTTAACCGGAAAGCCCTCCCTGCCTCCAGCATGGACCTTTGGCTTATGGCTTTCAACTTCCTTTACCACAAACTATGATGAGGCGACTGTTAACAGCTTCGTAGACGGTATGTTTGAAAGAGGAATTCCACTAAAGGTATTCCATTTTGATTGTTTCTGGATGAAGGATTTCCATTGGTCAAACTTCCTTTGGGATTCCAGAGTATTCCCTGATCCGGCAGGAATGTTAAAACGCCTTAAGGCAAAGGGCTTAAAGATCTGTGTATGGATTAACAGCTATATTGGCCAAGAATCTGAGATGTTTGAGGAAGGTGTAAAAGGCGGTTACTTTATCAAACGTCCAAACGGTGATGTATGGCAGTGGGATATGTGGCAGCCTGGAATGGCAATTGTAGACTTTACGAATCCAGAAGCTTGTAAATGGTTTGCAGGTAAACTTGAGATCTTAATGGATATGGGTGTTGACTGCTTTAAGACAGACTTCGGCGAGAGAATCCCTACAGATGCTGTTTACTTTGATGGTTCTGATCCAAATAAAATGCATAACTATTATACCTATTTATATAACAAGACAGTATTTGATTTATTAGAGAGAAAGAGCGGTAAAGGTGAAGCAGTATTATTTGCCAGAAGTGCAACTGCTGGTGGTCAGAAGTTCCCTGTACATTGGGGCGGAGATTGCTGGTCTGATTATGAATCAATGGCAGAGAGCCTTCGTGGTGGTCTTTCCCTGACTATGTCAGGCTTCGGTTATTGGAGCCATGATATCGGTGGTTTTGAAAGCACTTCAACCCCTGATGTTTATAAGCGTTGGTGTGCGTTCGGTTTATTATCCACCCATTCTCGTTTACACGGAAGCTCCTCCTACCGTGTGCCCTGGGCATATGATGATGAGTCAGTAGCAGTAGTTAAGTTCTTTACCAGATTAAAAGCATCCTTAATGCCATATCTGTATCGTAATGCGATTGAGACCGCTAAAACAGGTATTCCTTCCATGAGAAGCATGGTAATAGAATACACCTCTGATCCTACCTGTTCCTATTTGGATAAGCAATACATTCTTGGTGATTCCTTGCTTGTAGCACCTATTTTCAATGATGAAGGAATTGCTCAGTACTATCTTCCGGCAGGTAAATGGACGAATCTCCTTACCGGAGAGGCGAAGCAGGGTGGTACCTGGTATAAAGAGAAGCATGACTATTTAAGCATTCCTTTACTTGTAAAAGAGGGAAGCATCATTGCAGTGGGAGCAAAGGATGAAGATGCAGTTTATGATTATTCTGATAATGTAATCTTAAAGGCATACGAATTAATTGATAATACTCCTGCGACTACGGTTGTTTATGACGACAAAGCAGTTCTTACAGTGAATGCAGAAATTCTTAAGAGCGGTAAGACTATTACCATTGATGTGAAATCTTCAAAGAATTACAAGGTAGTACTTGTTAATGTATCTGATTTAGCTGCAGTTGATAACGGAAGTTTTGAAGTAGTCGGAAATGATACAGTAATTACACCATCAGCAGATGGTAAGGTTGTTTGTACTTTGAAATAAGACCGGTTTATGAAAACATGGATTAGGTTTTATTAATAAATGAATGAATAGCAATGAAGTAAATAATTAATAGGGGAACTTAAGAGGCTATTGCAAAGGGATAATAATTCATTTGCAGTAGCTTTTTATTCACAAAGTTATAAGGTGAAATACAGAAGTGTCAGTAAAACTGACACTTTCTCATCCGAGCGGATTATGCAGCAAAAAAGCTGTACAAACGAAATTAGTTTGTACAGCTTTTTTAATAAAATTAATAGTAACTTATCTGAGCCTAATATCTCATAGGGATTAAATCAAGATAATCCTGTAATGATGCATCACGTAGCAGGCATTCAATAATCTGTCTTCCAAGTGGATGTAATTCTTCAGTATTGAATTTGGAAGCTTCTTGTTTAAAGAAGTCGATTAAGATAGCAGCTCCAGCGTCATAGCCGTCTGTTCCAACTTCCTGCTGTCTTTCTGGCTGAAGGAATGCTTTTCTGATGTACTGACCGTCAACTTTAAGAGAATCAAGTCCATAACCAAGAAGAGCGCAACGAGCTTCTACTAAATGATCCACCTTAAACTTAGCGCCGCCACGTCTTGCAATATATTCTCTAGCAACCCATTGAGGATTGAAACTTACTTTATAAACACCGATATGTTGATTTGGAATAAGAACATATCTTGTGCTGGTGCAATTAACAATTTGATCTAAGAGAAGATTAGCTTGTTTAACCATTTTGCCAGTTGCAAATGGCCAGTAAGTGCCAACTCCTTCGCTTACCATTCCTGTACCACCTATAATACTTGGATTATTAAAGCCTCTTGGTGCTACAAGTCTCCATAACCAAGCAAGAGCCGGAGGGAGAATATGAACCATACCTAGAATACCATAGGATGGATTCTCTCTGGTACAAGGTGGTGTTCTAACACCAAAGCTTCTTACATCTACCTCAACAGGTTCTGATACAATATCAGGAACTAGTCTTCTAG
>JASGEU010000086.1:0-4789 GCA_047606065.1 Mobilitalea sp. | reverse complement strand
GTGCGCGGCCGCCCGGGCGGCCGCGCGGCCTTCGAGCACCAGACGCAATTCGCGCACCTCGGCGAAGCGCTCCTCGTCCATCACCGGCACGCGCACCGAATGGTGGCCCACCTGCTCGAGCGCCTGCTCCGAGATCAGACGCGCCAGCGCCTCGCGCACCGGCGTGGGGCTGATGCCCATCTCGGCGGCCAGATCGCGCAGCTTGAGCTTTTCCCCCGGGGCGAAGCGCCCGGCCTTGAGGTCGCGGCACAGCCGGGCGTAGGCCTGGCCGTTGAGGCTGTCACGGGTGAGGGGAGCGTCGTCCATGGTGGGGAGGGCCGGTTGGCCTTCAATCTGCAATAGGTTATATCGTATTCTGACGATCGGACCGTTCATCGGCCGGTGAAGTTCGGCGCGCGCTTTTCCAGGAAGTGCGCCACGCCTTCCTTGAAATCCTCGCTGTCGAAGGACGCGACCATCTCCTCGTCGGCGCACCGCCAGGCCGCGTCCAGGTCTTGGAAGAGGCTGTCGTATACCTGCCGCTTGATGACACCGATGGAGCGCGGCGACGCGCTGTGCACCATCTCGCGCGCGAGGCCCTGCACGGCGGCCAGGAAGCCCTCGGCGGGCAGGGCCTTCACCAGGCCGAGCTGCGCGGCCTCGGCCGTGAGCAGCGTGCGCGCCGACATGAGCAGGTCGAGCGCGTTCGTCACGCCCACCAGGCGCGGCAGCATCCACGAGGCGCCGTGCTCGGCGATGAGGCCGCGCTTGGCGAAGGCGGTGGTGAGCTTCTGGCCCTCGGCCATGTAGCGGAAATCGCAGAACAGGGCCATGCACAGGCCGATGCCGGCGATGGGGCCATTGATGGCCGCGAAGATGGGCTTGCGCACCTTCAGCAGGTAGCTGAAGCGCCAGGCGTAGTTGCGGTCGAGCCCTTCGGGCGCTTCGGCGGCGGGCGCCGAGCGGGCGTCGTCCGCATCGGCGTTGCCGGACGCGCCAGCCTCGAGGATGTCCATGTCCGCGCCGGCGCAGAAGCCGCGGCCGGCGCCAGTGACGACGATGGCACGTACGGCGGCGTCGGCCTCGGCGGCGAGCACGGCCTGGCGGTACTCGTCCTCCATGCCCTGGTTCCAGGCATTGAGCCGCTCCGGGCGGTTGAGGGTAACGGTGTACACGCCATCCGCCATGGCGACGGTGATGTTCCGGTACGCCATGCTCAGCCCTCGTCGCCGCCGCCGATGGTGGCACCGCCGTCGATCACGATCGTCGTGCCGGTGATGAAGCGGCCCGCATCCGAGCCGAGCAGCAGCGCCGCGCCGGCGATGTCTTCCGGCTCGCCGATCATGTTCAGCGGGCTGGACTTCAGCGCGTTCGCCAGCGTTTCGGGGTTGTCCCACAGGGCCTTGGCGAAATCGGTCTTGATGAGGCCGGGCGCGATGCAGTTGGTGCGGATGCCCTGCTTGCCCCACTCGAGCGCCAGGCTGCGCGCAAGCGACATGTCGGCCGCCTTGGAGATGCCGTAGGCGCCCAGCACGCGCGAGCCGGTGAGCCCGGCGATCGAGCTGATGATGATCACCGAGCCGCCGCCCTTGGCCGCCATGCCCGGCGCCACGCGGTTCACCAGCCAGAGGTTGGAGCGGATGTTGACGTCCATGACCTTCGAGAAGGCCTCGTCGGTGATGCCGGACATCGGCCCGTAGTAGGGGTTGACGGCCGCGTTGCACACCAGCACGTCGACGGTGCCGTAGACCTTCTCGGTCTGCTCGACCAGGCCCAGCACCTCGTCCTTGCGCGAGATGTTGCAGGCGATAGCCGTGGCCTCCAGTCCCTCGGACTTGAGCTGGTCGACCACGGCGGCGCAGGCGTCGGCCTTGCGGCTGGTGATGATCACGCGCGCGCCGGCGCGGGCGTAGGCGACGGCGATCGCGCGGCCGATGCCGCGCGAGGAGCCGGTGACGATGGCGGTCTTGTTCTTCAGCGACAGGCTGTCCATGGCGGGTCTCTCTCTTCCTTCTTGCGTTTCAACGGTTGGCAAACACGGGGCTGCGCTTCTCGACGAAGGCGCGCGCAGCCTCGATGTGGTCTTCGGTCATCGCGCAACGGATGTGGCGGATGGCCTCGTGGTCCAGCGCCTGCGAGAGCGTGGCGCCCTGCTCGGCCGCGTTGAGGTTGGACTTGATGTGGCCCAGCGTGATGGTGGGTCCCTCGGCGAGCCGCCGGGCCAGCTGGCGGCCGGCATCGTCGAGTTCCGCATCAGGCACCACGCGCAGGGCCAAGCCCAGCTGGAGCGCCTCGTCGGCCTTCAGCACCGGCGACAGCAGCGCGAAGGCACGCGCCCGGGGCCCCAGCAGCTGCGTGAGGAACCAGGTGCTGCCGAAGTCGCCCGACAGGCCGACCTTGGCGAAGGCGGAGGTGAGCTTGAGCGTGTCCGACGCAATCAGCAGGTCGCAGGCCAGCGCCAGCGAGAGGCCTGCCCCGGCACAGGCGCCGCGCACCACGGCCAGGGTCGGCTTGGGCATCTCGCGCAGCAGGCGTGAACACTCCATGTGCTCGCGCAGCTGGTGCGTGCGGGCTTCCAGCGTCGCGGGCGGGCCGTCGGTGTCGGCCATTGCCTTCACGTCGCCGCCGGCGCAGAAGCCCCGTCCCGCGCCGGTGAGCACCACGGCCCGCACGGCCGGATCGACGGCAGCGCGCCGCAGCGCCGCCAGCAGCGCGTCGGTCATGCCCGGCGTGAGGGCGTTCAGCCGCTCGGGCCGGTTCAGCGTGAGGGTGAGCACGCCGCCGTCGCGTGCTTCGATCAGTTCGGTCGTCATGGTGTCTCCTGCTCGGGGTTTCACAGTGCGCCGGCGGCCTGCAGGGCGGCGACGCGGTCGGGTCCGTGGCCCAGCCAGCCGGCCAGCACCTCGGCGTTGTGCTCGCCCACGTGTGGCAGCGGGCGGCGGATGGTCAGCGGCGTGTCCGACAGATGGATGGTCACGCCCTGCATGGGCACCTGGGTGCCGCCGAAGTCCAGCGTCAGGATGGCGCCGCGGTGGTGCAGTTGCGGGTTGTCGACCACCTCGTCGACGCGAGCGATCTTGGCGCACGGCACCCCCTCGGCCTCGAGGCAGGCGACGACCTGGTCGGCGGTGTGCGCCCGCATCCACTCGGCCACGAGGCCCTCGACCGCCTCGCGGTGTTCGAGGCGGCTGGCCATGGTGGCGAAGCGCGGGTCCTCGATCAAGGCCGGCCTCTTCATCGCACGCAGCACGCGCGGGAACATGTTGTCGTCGCCGCCCACCATCAGCACGTAGCGCCCGTCACCGGCCTGGAAGGTGTTGGAGGGCGCGACGTAGCGGTCGCGGCTGCCCACGCGGGTCATGGTCTGGCCGAGGAGCTTCTGCTGCGGGATCGCCGTCATCAGCATCGACAGCGCGCTTTCCAGCAGCGACACGTCCACCAGCTGGCCGACACCGCTGGCGTGGCGGGCGTTCAGCGCGGCGAGGATGCCCATGGCGGCGTACATGCCGGTGGTGTAGTCGCACATGAAGGAGCCGATCATGGTCGGCGGGCCGTCGGGCTGGCCGGTCATGTCCATGAGGCCGCTCATGGCCTGCGCGACGCCGTCGAAGCACTGCTTGTGGGCCAGCGGTCCATCCTGCCCGAAGCCCGAGATGCGGGCCATCACCAGGCGCGGGTTGAGCGCATGCACCGCCTCCCAGCCCAGGCCCATCCGCTCCATCGTGCCGGGGCGGAAGTTCTCGACCAGCACGTCGGCCTGGGCGATGAGCGCCTTGAGCGTGGCCAGCCCTTCAGGATGGCGCAGGTCGATGGCCAGGCTCTTCTTGTTGCGGTTGACGATGAAGGTGTAGAGGCTCTGCCCCTGCACCGCCGGCAGCGCGCGGCGCGCGTACTCGCCCTCGCCCGGTGGCTCGATCTTCACCACCTCCGCGCCCATGTCGCCGAGCATCATGGCGCAGTAGGGGCCGGCGATGAAGCGCGAAAGGTCGAGGACGCGCAGGCCTTCGAGGGATGTCATGGCAGGGGTGTCTCCTGGAATGCGCGCCTGTCGTGTCCGGTACATCGACTGCGGCGCTCTTGTTTAATTTGTTATATCATATTTTCAGGAGACAAACGATGAACCAGGCTCAGAACGGCCGCGCGGACGACCCGCCCGCAGGCGCCCCCACCTACCTGCGGCTGCGGCAGATCTGCCTCGTCGCACGCGAACTCGAACCGGTCGTGGACGACCTGTACGCCGTCTTCGGCGTGCAGGTGTGCCACCGCGATCCGGAGGTCGGCCAGTTCGGCCTGCACAACGCCCTCATGCCCTTCGGCCGCCAGTTCATCGAGGTGGTGGCGCCGGTGCAGCCCGGCACCACGGCCGGCCGCTACCTGGAACGTCGCGGGGGCGACGGCGGCTACATGGTGATCCTCGACAGCGAATCGCTGCCGCGCTGGCGCACTCACGTGGCGCAGGTGGGCGTGCGCGTCGCGGCGCCGCTGGCCCTGGGCGACTACGAAGGGCTGCAGCTGCATCCGCGCGACACCGGCGGCGCCCTGCTGGAGATCAATTGCACGCAGGGCGGCGCCAGCCTCGACGGCCCCTACTGGCCGGCCGGACCGCACTGGCAGCAGCATGTGTCGACGCAACGGGTCACCGGGATGGCCGGCGCCGTGCTGCAGGCGGCCGATCCGGCGAAGCTCGCTCGGCGCTGGGGCGAGATCCTCCAGCGCCCCATCGAGTCCGGCACGCAGGTGCCGCTGGACAATGCGCGGCTGCAGGCCGTGACCGACACCGACGGCCGCGGCGAAGGCCTGGCCGGCGTGG
>JASGEU010000085.1:0-5725 GCA_047606065.1 Mobilitalea sp. | reverse complement strand
GCATCAGTGGGGGCTTATTTCGGGAGTTCCTTACTTTAATGATGGGGAATTTGCAGGATTTATTGGCTCTAGCTATAACATTACAGAGCGTAAGGATGCCGAGGAGGACTTAAAGCGGTATCAGACATTACTTATATCTGCCAAAGAAGCCGCAGAAGCTGCCAATAAAGCGAAAAGTGAGTTTCTTGCTAATATGAGTCATGAAATTCGTACTCCAATTAACGGAATTGTAGGAATGATTGATCTTACACTTTTAACAAATATTAATGAGGAACAACGGGATAATTTGATAACAGCAAAAGCCTGTGCAAATTCATTAACTACGATTGTAAATGACGTACTGGATTTTTCTAAAATTGAAGCAGGTAAAATGACGTTAGTTAAACAAAACTTTAGTCTTAGAACTTTAATTGATGAAGTAATTCGTACTCATTTACCAAGAGTTAAGGACAAAGGCTTGGAACTGGAATACACACTTCCGTCCTCCCTGCCTGAGTTTTTAATAGGGGATGCCAATCGATTAAAGCAAATCTTAAATAACCTTATTAGTAATGCTGTCAAATTCACTGAACAGGGTGATGTAACGGTTGCAGTTAAGAATCTGGGATTATCCAGGGATGAAGTGACTTTAAGATTTACAGTTATGGATACAGGAATTGGCATATCGAAAGATAATATATCAAAGTTGTTTTATAGTTTTTCACAAATTGAAAACACCTATACAAAAAAATATGCCGGTACAGGCTTAGGTCTGGTTATCTCTAAGCAATTGGTTGAAATGATGGGTGGCAGAATTGAGATGGAGAGTGAACTTGGCAAGGGCAGTAAGTTCTTCTTTACTGTTAGTTTTAAAGTTGGAAAGCCAGAACAACAGAATAAGACAATTATACATAATTTTGTAAAAACAGAAAGAGCCTTACAGATACTATTAGCGGAAGATGATCCGGTAAATCAGAAAGTTATTCGTAAGATGCTCCTGGAAAAGGGGCATGAGGTCAGCACAGCAGATAATGGAAAAGAAGTACTTTCCAGTTATGAACAGCAAAAATATGATGCAATTTTAATGGATATCCAGATGCCGGTGATGAATGGAATAGAGGCAACGAAAAATATACGTAAAATTGAAGCTGGCAAACAAAGAACTCCAATTATAGCATTGACAGCCTATGCACTGCCTGGGGATAGGGAAAGGTTTTTAAGTATGGGTATGGATGGCTATGTTACGAAACCAATTCATATGGAAGAATTATTTCATACCATAGACCGGCTGACTGCGTATAATGAAGAAAGTATGCCGCAAAATATTTTACTGGGCGAGAATGGTGATATTATTTATTCTTTTGAAACGGACAAACCGTTAACTCATTATGATGCCCCGGCAATTGATGAAATCGTGGCAAAGATAAAGCTGTTGACTGAAATGAAGGAAGAAATTGATATTGAAAGAGCAGAGCTCATTGCAAATCAAATTAAGCAGATGTCAATAAAGCATGAAATGATTGATATTAAAGATACAGCATTTAAAATCGAACTGGCAGCAAGACGGGACAATTGGCTGGAGGTCAGTCGATGTATTGAACGTATTAATCAAGAAATAGAAATATATAAACTATCGGAAAAATGAGAAAAAACAAAGGAAAAAACGTTAAACGGGATAGGAGGACCATATGAGAATACTGATAGCGGAAGATGATATGACAAGCAGAAAATTTTTATTTAAATTTCTCTCAACCTATGGGGAATGTGATATAGTAGTAGATGGATTGGAGGCCTTAGATGCGGTCCTGATCTCTATGAAGGAAAATAAGCTTTATGACTTGATTTGCCTGGACATTATGATGCCCAAGGTAGATGGAGTCAAAGTGTTAAAACATATTAAAGAGTTGGAGAAGCAAAAAGGTATCCTGGCTGAGAAGCGCTCAAAGATAATTATGACCACAGCGTTAGCTGAGGCACAATTTGTTCAGAATGCTTTTGAAATAGGGTGTGATGCATATGCAGCGAAACCGATTGACACTGATAAGCTTGTTGAGGTATTAATTAAGTTGGGACTTATACAAAATCAATAGTCATATGGAGGTTAAAATGGTTAAACATGTAGTTAGTTGGAATTATGCAGAAGGGTTTACAACAGAAGAAAATCAAAGTCATGCTTTACAAATAAAGCAGGAGTTAGAACAGCTTAAGTCTTTGATTCCGGGTATTGTCTCTTTAGAGGTATTTATTAATCCTTTGGAGGCTTCTTCGGACAAGGATATTCTATTAGACAGTGTATTTGAGAGTGAGGCTGCTTTACAAGCATATGTTGTTCATACCGAACATGTTAGAGTTGGGACTAATTTTGTGAAGCCCTTTACAAGAAATCGCAGCTGTATTGATGTAGTTTATGGTGAATAAACTCCATAGTTATTTATAATTTGCAGTATATTTACAGTATAAATGTTTATAAAGAGAGCGAATTCAACTTTTTCTGTGGATAAGTTGTTCGCTTTCTTTTTGCAAGTAAAAAAGCTATGGACAGAACCCTTAAAATGAATTAAAATATATTGCATTGAATTGATAAGTTTAGATAAATTATGCTAACTTAGATAAGTATAAAGGAGATGGAAACGAACATGGCAGAATCAATGAAAGGTTATAAAAGAAGCCACCGCTGTACCGAGATTTCCAATAAGAACATTGGAGAAACCGTTACAGTTATGGGATGGGTTCAAAAAAGCAGAAATAAAGGCGGCATTATCTTTGTGGATCTTAGAGATCGTACCGGTCTTTTGCAAATTATTTTTGAGGAGAGCGATTGCGGTAATGTTAATTTTGCAAAAGCAGAGAAACTTAGAAGTGAATTTGTTATTGCAGTAGTGGGAAAAGTTGTGGCGCGTTCCGGTGCTGTAAATGAAAACCTTGCAACAGGTGATGTTGAGATTCGTGCAACTGATCTTCGTATTCTTTCCGAAGCAGATACACCTCCTTTCCAAATAGAAGAGAATTCAAAGACAAAGGAAGATTTAAGGTTAAAGTATCGATATCTTGATCTTAGAAGACCTGATTTACAAAGGAATATGATTATGCGTAGTAAGGTAGCAACTGTAACAAGACAGTTCCTTGCTGACGAGGGATTTTTAGAAATTGAGACACCTGTATTAACAAAGAGCACACCGGAAGGTGCCAGAGATTATCTTGTACCAAGTCGTGTACATCCTGGTAATTTCTTTGCTCTGCCACAGTCACCACAGATTTTTAAACAGTTGTTAATGTGTGCTGGCTATGATCGTTATTTCCAGATAGTAAAGTGTTTCCGTGATGAAGATCTTCGTGCTGACAGACAGCCTGAATTCACACAGATAGATATGGAATTATCCTTTGTTGATGTTGAGGATGTACTTGAGGTTAATGAGCGTCTGCTTTATAAGATGTTCAAAGAGAGTATTGGAATCGATATCCCGCTTCCTATACAAAGAATGACCTATGCAGAGGCAATGGACCGCTTTGGCTCCGATAAACCGGATGTGCGTTTTGGATTTGAGTTAAAGAATGTATCAGAGGTTGTTAAGGACTGTGGCTTTAGTGTATTCACAGGTGCGCTTGCGAAAGGTGGCTCAGTTCGTGGTATTAATGCAGAGGGACAAGCTGAAATGCCAAGAAAGAAAATTGATGCACTGGTAGACTTTGTTAAGGATTATGGCGCAAAGGGCCTTGCCTATCTTGCAATTGATGCAGAAGGTTCTTATAAATCTTCGTTTGCAAAGTTCCTTACGGAAGAAGAGTTAACTGCACTTGTTACAGCAATGGAAGGTAAGCCGGGAGATTTATTATTATTTGCTGCTGATGAAGATGATACAGTATTTGCATCTCTAGGTGCTTTAAGAGTTGAATTGGCTAAGAATCTTGGACTTCTTCGTAAAGATGATTATAAATTCCTTTGGGTTACGGAGTTTCCTTTATTAGAATACTCAAAAGAAGAAGGAAGATTTACAGCAAAACATCATCCGTTCACCATGCCAATGGATGAGGATTTGGAACTGCTAACAACCGATCCTGCAAAAGTTAGAGCTAAGGCTTATGATATTACCTTAAATGGTACAGAAATCGGAGGAGGTTCGGTAAGAATCTTCCAGAGTGATGTACAGGAAAAAATGTTTGAGGTATTAGGTTTTACAAAGGAAGCAGCCTATGAAAGATTTGGTTTCCTCTTAAATGCCTTCAAGTATGGTGTTCCTCCTCATGCCGGACTTGCTTACGGACTGGATCGTTTAGTTATGTTAATGGCAAAAGAGGATAGTATACGTGACGTAATTGCCTTCCCTAAGGTGAAGGATTCATCCTGTCTAATGACCGAGGCTCCGAATCTTGTAGAAGCAAAGCAGTTAAAGGAGTTAGGTATTGATCTTTCAGGAGAAGAGAATCCGATATGGAATTAACTTTTGAAAATGCTTTACTAATTTATATTCTCATCATGAGTACAGCGGGGTTTGTAATGATGGGAATAGATAAGAAAAAAGCAATCAAGAGGCAATGGCGCATTTCAGAACGGACATTAATAGTAACTGCCTTTCTCGGTGGAGGAATAGGAACGTTCTTGGGAATGTCAGTCTTTCATCATAAGACAAAGCATAGAAAATTTATTATACTTCTGCCAATTTCAGCAATCATTTTTATTTATCTTATTTATAAGATATTGCTGTAGGGCAAGACTTACCATTATTCCTCATTATGTCGACAAATAATGTTTGACATGATTAGGAAAGAGTGTTATCATGAAGTTGTTGTTGGGAATCAGCAACAAGATTATATATTTTGGAGGAATTTTTCATGAACAAAGGTACAGTTAAGTGGTTCAACAACCAAAAAGGATTTGGATTTATCTCTGACGAGCAGGGTAACGATGTATTCGTACACTACAGCGGTCTTAACATGGATGGCTTTAAGTCTTTAGAAGAAGGCCAAGAAGTTGAGTTCGAAGTAGTTCAGGGAGCTAAGGGTCCTCAGGCAACTAACGTAACAAGAGTATAATCAATGTTGGGTTTACAGTGTACCTTTTTCTAAACTATAAATTTTTTATACGAATAATTTATAAAGAAATAGTGTTATATTGTTTGAGACGATTGATTAAAGGCTATCCATTGGAAGTTTCCAATGGATAGCCTTTTTGTAGGTGCTAAAAAATGTCCCATAACTTTAATATGAGTTTTAATTCTGCATAAAGTTATGGGACTGGGATTTATTGGTTATTAAGTTTGCTTACAATGTAATAAAGAGGTTTAAATAGAAGTAGTGCTAAAATAAAATTGAAAACACCATGAATAATATCAAAGTAAATTCCATTTATCCAACTGACGATACCTGCATTTAGTCCACTGATAGCTATAATAGTGAAGGAGTAGAAGACTCCAAAGCTAAGTCCAAAGAATCCGGATATCATAGCCCAAAAAAATGGATCTCGAACTTTCCTGAAAATTCTTGCAATCAAAAACAATATTGTCCATACATAGAGATAGAAAAACCACCAGGTACCCATACCAAAAATAAATCCTTCTACAAGTACAAAAGTATAAATGATATATAAAGTTCGATATCCAAATACTAAAGTATAAACAATAATTAATAAGGATACGGGTTCAATACCGGGAAGAAAGTTTCTGACTTCTTTTGATATGATTAGAATAGTGCTCATCATAGCAAGAACAGTAATATCACGAATCGGTATACGAGGTTTAGAAGGACGAAG
>JASGEU010000084.1:0-7553 GCA_047606065.1 Mobilitalea sp. | reverse complement strand
CATGAACACGTTTTTGTTCATGGTATAATGAAAGCGGAATGAGGTATCACAAGCTTGCTTGTGAATGCCGATTGGAGCAACAAGACCATGAACACGTTTTTGTTCATGGTATAATGAAAGCGGAATGAGGTATCACAAGCTTGCTTGTGAATGCCGAGGTATGGGGCAGCCGTTATAGAAAAGAGATTAACAAAGTTTAGCCTAAAAGGCAACCAGTTATTCTATGCCACAATAGAAATATAGTGTTCGACATAAATGGTTTAATGTTTTCAATCCGTCACGCGATTGTGACGGCTTTGCTTATGTTCAGCGTGTTAATAAAACCAGCCATATCCTCATCACCTTCTATCATACCATTTTTTGCCCACTCAATTAAAACCTTATAGAGACCTCCTGCTATAAACTCTGCATAGTACTTTTGTTTTGTGGAGGAACATGCTCTTTCACATATATTTTTGAAAAATGTATGGAAGAATTCAATGTTGCTCTCAAATATTAAATTAGTCAAATTAGAATGAATCAAATTGGTAATTAATTTTTCCTGTTTTCTAAAACATGCAAAATACAAGCGTGCGCTCTCGTAAGCGTTAAAGCTTTCTTTGTTCAATATTTGACTAGAATAGTCTTCTAAGTATTCCATTAAGTAATTTGTAATTACATCCTCCATCTGGGTATAATTTCTGTAAAAGGCCATACGTGACACGCCAGCCTTTACGGTTAACTCAGTGATAGTAATTTCTTTAAAACTCTTTTGCTCCATTAATATCATAAGTGCTGTAAAGATACTTTCTTTCGCTATCTGATTCTGTAAGGCGTTATTTTTATTTTTCACTGACAAATTGTCCTCCTTTGTAACGTCAGGTATAATTACACTTGAGTTTTTACCTTTTAGGTATTATTATACGATTAAGGCGTTACAAACGCAACGTCAAAAATCATGACGATTGATATAAAGGTTTGTAAAGAAATCATATTTAATTCTGTGAATGAACGGAATGGAAGTAGAAGCAAGAATATTAGAATAACTTGGAGGTAATGTTATGCGCAGTGCAATAGAAAATAGAATATCTAGGAGAAAGTTTGAAAGTGAGCCAATTACAAATCAAGAAAAAGAGAAAATCATTTCCAGGATAAATGATTTAAATAAAGAATCTGGATTAACAATGGCATTCGTGGAGGATGGAAGCAGCGCTTTCCAAAAGTTAAGAAAGAGTTATGGTTTATTCGTGAATGTGCGTTCCGTTATATTAATGAAAGGAATAAAGGGAGATAAGAATTTAAAAGAGAAAATTGGCTATTACGGAGAAGATCTGGTACTAGCTATAACTGACTTAGGGTTAGGAACCTGCTGGGTTGGTGGAACCTTTGATAAGGATGAATTACCTGTTGATGACAACGAGGAACTGGCTTGTGTCATTGTAGTAGGTAAAGTAGCAGGAACCTCCTTAAAAGAAAAAATGATGCGATCAATCACACATAGAAAAGTAAAATCCCTGGAAGAAAGAATCGTAAGCGATCAGCCTTTGCCCCAATGGGTACAAGATGGGATGAAAGCTGTATTACTTGCACCAAGTGCAAAAAACACGCAAAAAGCAATATTTAAGTACGAAAAGAACCTCCTAAGTGCGCAAATTGCTGATGACTATGGAGCGGATCTGATTGATTTAGGAATTGCAAAGAAACATTTTGAGATAGAGGCAGGAGGAAAGTTTGAATTTGGTAATGGAAGCATCTTTCATTTGCTTCAATAGTAGTATATCTTCCAAAATGAAAATTGAAGGAAAGATAGGAGAAGTGTAATGAAAAAATTGGATAGGGAATTTTATAACAGAGACTCAATCTTAGTCGCCAAAGATCTGCTGGGAAAGGTACTTGTTCACGAAATAGACGGGCAAAGAATTTCAGCTAGGATTGTAGAAGCAGAAGCGTACATGGGCTTAGAAGATAAAGCTGCACATTCCTATGGCGGGAAAAGGACCTCCAGGGTGGAGGTTATGTATGGAAGTCCTGGATTTTCTTATATATTTTTGATTTATGGCATGTACAGCTGTTTCAATATAGTATCTAATGAGAAAGAGATACCTCAAGCAGTTTTAATAAGAGCAGTTGAACCGCTGGAAGGTACTGAATGGATGGCACAAAGGAGATTTGGTAAGTCATTAGGTGAGTTGACAAAAAGTCAGCGCAGAGGTCTTACAAATGGACCCGGAAAGTTATGCAGCGCATTATCCTTAGATAGGAGCCTCAATGGTATAGACTTGTGTGGAGATGAAGTATATGTTGAGGAAGGTGAAGGTAAGAACTTAAGTATAATAACAACAAAACGGGTAGGTATAGACTATGCAGAGGAAGCAAAGGACTACCCTTGGAGATTTTATATAAAAGATAATGAGTATGTGTCTGTTAAGTAAATAATAGCAGCATTATATTTTGGCAAAGGGAGTAAATAGCAGGAGATTGAGTGATGAATCAAATTATAGTCTTGGATATAAAATTTAAATTTGGCGAAGTTGAGGATGTAATTCACCCAGTTGTATTAGTTGATGATCAGCATATGATTCTAATTGACTGCGGGTATACAGGTTTTTCACCTGCAATTAAACAGGAGATGGAAGAAAATAATCTTAATTGTGCTGATTTAACCCATATTCTAATAACACATCAAGATCACGACCACATGGGTGCAGCATTTGCATTAAAACAGGAATATCCGCAGATACAGGTTGTTGCAAGTAAAGAGGAAGCACCCTATATTTCAGGTAAATTGAAATCACTTCGATTAGAACAGGCAGAAGCATTACAGGTGACTTTGCCGGAAGAGCAAAAGCAATTTGGGCTGCAGTTCTGTAATATACTGAAAAATGTTCAGTCTGTTGCAGTGGACATAGAAGTAAAGGATGGAGATATCCTTGATTGGTGCGGAGGTTGTACCATCCTTGGAACGCCAGGACATACACCAGGTCATATATCCATCTTTGTTAATGAGAAAAAAGTTATGATAGCAGGAGATGCAGCTGCACTAGAGAATGGAAAGCTAGTAATTGCTAATCCCCAATATACATTAGATATCAAAAAAGCAGAGGGATCACTTCAAAAAATTAAGTCATATGCAGCGAAAGAGATTATCTGCTATCATGGTGGTATCTTGGTTTCCTAAACAGATATTGTCGGGTACTCTGGATACCTATGGTAGTTTCATGGTCTGGTAACTGTTATTTTAATGCCGCTGATATTCTTTCCCTTCATCGGGTATTTCAATAAAGAGACGTATAGCGTTAAAAAACAATGCCCCTATAATGGCGCTTTACACATTACAGGGGCATTGTTTATAGTTGTATTGAATATGGAGTTGGAAAATAAATTAGAATTGTAATTTGATAATACAATCATTTTGCCTGGTCTACCCTATTGATCGGCTGTCCTTTTGAAAAAGCACTAATATTTTGCTTGATTAGCGATACCAGACGTTGTCTTGTCTCTAATCCCCGCCATCCCATGTGTGGAGTAAGGATAACATTATCCATTGTATACAGCGGACTTGCATCATCTAAGGGCTCTATTTCCTGCACATCTAATCCTGCACCTGCAATTACATTATTTTGTAGTGCATAAATCAATGCTTTTTCATCAATCAGCGCTCCTCTTGCAGTGTTGATTAAATATGCTGTTGGCTTCATCATTGCCAAGGTTTCTTTATTAATCATATGCCTTGTTGATGCATTTAAAGGGCAATTGAGGGATATAAAATCGCTTTGCATTAAAACGTCTTCTGTTGTTGTAAAGTGAATGTCCTCTTCATCTGCTCTTGGTGTTCTGGTTGATACTAAGATCCTCATTCCCAGTGCTTGTGCCACTTTGATGGTTTCTTTTGCAATATTTCCATAGCCGATAATACCCAGGGTTTTACCGTTTAACTCTACATGATCTACCATTAAATGCTTATGGAAATTATCATGGTTTCCTTCCGAAAGCATATGAAGCTGTTTTTGCATGGAGCTTGCCAGATTTAAAATCATAAGAATTGCTGTATGTGCCACCCTTTCAGTGCTATACGCCGGAATGTTGCATAACATAATTCCCTTTTCACGTATTGCCTCTAAATCTATATTATTATATCCAGTACCAGCTTCACAAAGCATTTTTACACTATCAGGGAATTTTCTAATAATGTCACCGCTGACTTTCATTTCTTTTGTTACGACGATTGTAAAATCATTCACTCGCTCTAAAATTTTATCTTCAGGCGTTTCATCATAGATTACTACTTCAGATGCAATTTGTGAGTAGTCTATGTTTCCATCATAATTTACCAGACTTGCATTTAATACCACCGTTATATCATTCATAATTTTGTCTCCTTTATCTAACCAGCAATTTTGTCTCATTTCTCATATTCATATTGTACTATTCTCCATTACTCATTACAATAAAATCCTTAAACATGTAGGCTTATTAAAAGCTATGGTTGTACATCCAATACCTTGCCGGTATTAAAATCAGTGTTAAGCAGCGAAAAAGAAATAAGTTTTTTAAAGCGAACTCAATTTTTTGGTTTACGTAAAGACATTTAAATCTCTTGTTATAGTAATAGCTTTAATGCTATAATGAACTGAAGCGAATGTTTTATCATTTAGGATGGAAGCTATGGATAATTTTAAAACGATAGATTCAAGTGTATTATCATTAATCATATTATTTTTTATTTATTATAATGCAAGAAACAAACTAGATAGGGTATTTATTAGCCACAGGATATTTCTTGGATTGGTTCTGACAAATATTATATTGATATTCAGTGATGTTGGGGCATGGGTATTTGATGGTCTGCCAGGTATGCATTATTTGCTGCTCAATAAATTTTTTAATCTGATGCTTTTTGTAATTGAACCGGTTGCAGGAACCTTATGGGTTTTATATGTGAGCTATCAGATTAAACAAAATGAAAGGCAGCTAAGATTATTTAAGTATATGCTGCCGATATTATTTGCTTTTAATGGTGTAATATCTCTGGCTAGCTTACATACGGGTTGGTTTTTCTATGTGGATAGTAACAATATATATTCCAGAGGAAACCTATACTTAATTCATATCCTTTACTGTTATATTTTATTAATCTATTCTATGTATTACGTGTTCAAGAATAGGAAAAGAATAGAAAAAAGATATTACTTATCAATGCTGGTATTTATATTGCCCATAACAGTTGGAGCTACCCTTCAAATATTATTTTACGGTTGGGCATTGGCTTGGTCCGGTATGATGGTATCTTTATTAATTATATATTTTAATATTCAAGATTCCAGTTTAAATACAGATTATCTGACAGGTGTATATAATAGAAGACAATTAGATAAGTATCTGGAGGTAAAGATCAAAAACAGTACGGAATATAGTACATTTTCTGCAATGTTAATTGACTTGGATGGATTTAAAAAGATTAATGATACTTTTGGTCACAATATTGGAGATGAAGCGATAAAAGATGCTGCATATATAATTAAAAAATCCTTGAAAAGAGATGACTTTGTAGCACGGTATGGTGGAGATGAATTCTTTGCTATATTGGATAGTAGTGATAAAACAGTTCTTGAAATCGCAGTTGAAAGAATGAAAAGAAATGTAGATAGATTCAATGAGGAATCTCAAAAAGAGTACAAGCTAAGCTTTACAATAGGCTATGCCGTATATGACTATAAGGTAAGAATGAAAGCAGATGATTTTTCTAAATATATTGATTCACTCATGTATAGTAATAAAGGATAAGTTGGTTTATATTTTATGCAGCTATTTTTATTAAAGTAAATAACGCAAAACAATTGCGTGAAGAAAAGATAAATGGGAGGGTACATATGCACTATATACCAGAGGGATATTCCAGCAATACAACGTTAAGAGAAACAGAAGCAGCAATTAAACTTATTAAGGATTATTTTGAAGATAGTCTGGCAGCTAAGCTAAATCTGACAAGGGTTTCTGCACCTTTATTTGTATTACCTGAAACAGGATTAAATGACAATTTAAATGGTGTGGAGCATCCAGTTTCCTTTGCTGGAATTGGCACACAAAATAGAACCTGTGAAGTAGTTCAATCACTTGCAAAATGGAAGAGGCTTGCACTTAAGAGATATAAGTTTGGTGTTGGAGAAGGGTTGTATACCGATATGAATGCAATCCGATGTGATGAGACACTGGATAACATCCATTCCATCTATGTTGACCAATGGGATTGGGAGAAAGTAATTTTACGAGAAGATCGAACTCTTGAGTATTTAAAAAGTACGGTGAATAGAATTTATGAAGCGTTTTTAGAGACAGAAAAATTTGTTGTCAGCAAATTTGCACAGTTTGAAGCTAAATTACCGAAAGAAGTTACATTTATTATGAGCCAGGAACTCGCAGACCTATATCCTGATCTATCTTCAAAGGATAGAGAAGTAGCTTATGTAAGAGAAAAGGGTGCAATCTTTGTAATGAAGATAGGAGATAAATTATCGAATGGGGAACGACATGATGGACGTGCACCGGACTATGATGATTGGAACTTAAATGGGGATTTGATTTTATATCACAATCTTTTAGATATTGCATTTGAAGTATCTTCCATGGGTATAAGAGTGGATGCAGAAGCTATGGACAGACAATTGACAGAAGCGGATGCCGACGATAGAAGGGAATTACCGTATCATCAGGATATCCTTAATAATAGATTACCCTTTACAATCGGTGGTGGAATCGGACAGTCAAGAATATGCATGTATTTCATGGATAAGGTACATATTGGAGAAGTGCAGGCCTCTGTATGGGAAGATGGCATGGTAGAGGACCTGGATGAGAAGGGGGTAGTAATACTATAACTGGTTCTGGATTTATTTCTTACTAGGAGATTTTATATGGGAGTGAATATTTCATTTGAAGTACAAGACTTTAAAGCAGTCAGGTTCATAGGAAAAGAAGTTGTTGTTGGAAAGAAAAATCCTGTACCGGATTTATGGAAGACAATACTGAAGGACGGAACAAATGAATTTCTGCAAGGTCTGCCTGAACGAGTATCTCCTCTAGGTGACACCATTGGATGGATGGGGGAGTACAATCCACAGACAAAAGAATTCAACTATATTGCCGGGATATTTGCTGAACCTAATACGAAGGTTCCGGAGGGATTCTCTTACCGTGATATTCCTGACTGTCTAATGGGGATTGGATGGATCCAAGGGAATACCTCTAATCTGGAAAAAGGATCTCATTCAAAAACAGAGAAGATCATGAAAGCGAATGGATACACACCAGATTACTCCATTGTAGGAATATCAATGGAATACTATTCCTTTGAAAAGTATGCAAATATTGAAGAAGATGGTAATAACATCTTTACTTTTGGTTATTATTTACCCTGTAAAAAGATAGTGTAATCTTTCGATATTAATATTTACTATTAATAGATGAGAAGAGGATATAATGGATATTAGTACGGTATTTAACGATGCTATAAAGATGATAGAAGATAATATATGTGATGATATTAAGTATGAAGAAATTGCAAAAACCATGGGGGT
>JASGEU010000083.1:0-14452 GCA_047606065.1 Mobilitalea sp. | reverse complement strand
TGAAAAGATTCAGTTCATGTTATCTGCACAGGTAGATAACGGTGGTGGTCTGCCTTTAGTTAAGTTCACTCACAACGCAGGTCATGAGGATACTCCGGATGATGCTTCCTATGCACAGTCTACCGGGCATCCGGCATATCGTGCAGATGATGCACTTTGGCTATTCCCGACAGTTTATAAATACATGGCAGAAACAGGTGATAAGAAGTTCTTAGATGAAGTAATTCCGTATGCAAATAAGGAGGAGGGTGATGTATATGATCACTTGAAGAGAGCCATCAACTTCTCCATGGAGCGCTTAAGTGTTCATAATATGCCTGCGGGTCTGCACGCTGACTGGAATGACTGTTTAAGACTTGGCAAAAAAGGTGAATCTGTATTCGTGGCATTACAGCTCTATTATGCAATGTCCGTAATCCGCGACATTGCAGTTGATCGTAAAGACAACGAGTATATCACTTATTTAGATAAAGTTCAAAAAGAGTTAAAAGAAACCATCAACGTAAACTGCTGGGATACCGATCGTTTTATCCGTGGCTACAAAGAAGATGGACAAATGATTGGTGCCAGAAAAGACCCAGAGGCTAATATGTGGTTAGAGCCACAGGTTTGGTCTGTAATCAGTGGTTTAGCTACCGCAGAACAGGCTGAAAAGGCTTTGGAAAGTGTACACAGAGAATTAAATACTCCATATGGTGCAAAGTTAATGGGACCTTCCTATGTGGATCATGCTTTTGAAGGTGCATTAGCAATTCTCTTCAATCCTTCCACCAAGGAAAATGGCGGTATCTTCTCGCAACCACAGGGTTGGGTAATTCTTGCAGAAGCATTAATGGGTCACGGAAATCGTGCTTTTGAATACTTCACAGAAACCTCACCTGCAACTCAGAATGACAGTGCAGAAATTCGTGTTCTTGAGCCATATGCACATGGTCAGTTCACAGAGGCTAATGAAAGTCCATTCCAGGGAAGATCTCATGTACACTGGTTAACAGGAACTGCATCCACAGTTATGGTAGGCTGCGTAGAGGGTATTCTTGGTATGAGACCTGACTTAAATGGTCTTAAAGTTGCTCCAAGTGTTCCCACTGACTGGAAAGAGTTTACCATAGAGAAAGTATTCCGTGGTAAGAAGCTTAATATTAAGGTTCAAAACCCTAACGGTGTAGAGAGCGGATGTACAGAATTCTTTGTAAACGGTGTAAAACAGGAGAGCAACTATATTCCTGAATTAATCTTAAAGGATGAGAATGAAATTCTTTTGGTTATGTAATCCGTCAATTTACGTAATATTATATTTTCGCGTGCAAATTGACGAGTCTGAATTACTTACAATGTAATCAGTTCTCTTATCTAAAATATACCCTGTAAGTTAGCCGCAGAAAACTGCATTAAACTTACAGGGTATTATTAAATTTTTAGTCATATTACTTTATCGGTACTCTAACCCATTCATTTGATATATCATCTTTTTGTAATACCAAACGATACTCATTCGGTCCTTTATAAATATAAATCTCTTTACAACCAGGAGCTAATTCAATTTGGAATTCATCATTGGCGCCCAGAGTACTATTGAGCCCAAAAGTTTGGTAAAAAGTGAGATACTTAGCAGCCCCGTCTTCCTTCTCACGCATTGTTCTTATGTAACCCATGCTGCTGGCAACGCCTACCTGAAATGTCATTGTGGTACCATCCTCAGATACAGTATAATCCATAAGCATGATATCCGTTCTCTTCCCCCCAGTGCTAAAAAATAAAACACCAATTGCGACTACGATAAGTAGAATGATTATAATTACTTTCTTCTTCATAGTTTGTCCTCTCTTTATAATAAGTATATAACATTATTTTAACTGGTTTTGTAAGTAGGTTATTTAAAGATTAACTTGCGGATAAAGTTAAAATTCCCGCGCAATGTGATATTTTATGATAGTTGCATATTAAATTGTTACTTAGACGATTTATCATTTCTCCTGCTACAAAATACACTTCGTCACTATCCCAAAATTCAAAATAATTTTCTTTACATTCTTCTAAATCGGTTCTTGTTTCAAAAGAAACATCACCGATTAAAATCTTTCCATTAGGTTTTAGCATATCAGAAATGGAGTTTATAAAAGTTGTTTTCTCTGTATCTGCCAAGTGGTGTAGAGCATAGGTACTCACAATATAATCAAAGTGTTGATTATTAATTTCGTCTGGAAGACCTTTTGAAAAATCCCACTTTATTAATACTGCATCTGGCATTTTCTGCTGTGCAATACCAATCATTTTATCTGAAAAATCAATCCCAGTAATTTTATAACCAAGTTCATAAAGACGTGTAGTCAATATTCCAGTTCCAAAGCCGATATCCAGAATTTCAGCATATTCTTTTTGTCTTACTTGCGTATAAATATCATTTAACACACTTCTATAACCTGCAAAGGGATACTCGTTACTTTCTTCAGATAGGTTTACACTTTTATCATATCCATCCGCCCATAAATCAAAGCCTTTGTTATCTAACATAGAAACCTCCAAATAAAAAAGTTTTATATTGTGACTCTTATTGTAACAGACAACTTGATAAAATTTCCAGTAGGTTTTGAATATTGTTCTAATTTCACACAAGTATTGTAATTAATATTGGGATTCTTATAATTAGTTGAGTGCAATTCCATAATTACATTAATATGAGAATATAGTAGATAGAATAAATGAGAGATTTTAACCTCAAAAAAGAGTAGAAAAAATGATAAGCGAGTGAACTTATTAAAAGGAATAGAAGTTTTATCTTCTGATTTGGGAACACTGGCTCAGTGTTCCTCGTCTATTAATTATAAGAGATTATTACATGATTAGAAGTCGATAGCAGTTTCTTTCACCAGATTCTAAAACAATGCAAAAGATATAGATAAGAGGAGGTAATTATGAAGAAGATAATTCAGATACTGGCAGTAATGTTAATCATAGCGATGTCAGCTGTTGGGTGCGGAGTCCCAGTGACGGAGAATGGAGTTTCTTCCGGCAATAATACTGATAATGGTAACAATGATACAACGAGTGATGATGCAGAAGATAAAACTTCAGACCAAGGAAATACAGATCCAGGAACTACGGATCAAGTTGATCAATCTGCTGTTGAATTTCAAGCAGATGTAATATCTGTAGAGAATGGTTCCTTGTTAGTAGCAAGTGATCCAGAGAGTAACGAGTATAAGTCCTCGGATCGGATGTATGTAAATACGATAGATGCTGTAATAACAAATCAAGAAGGTACCTTGATTACGGTAGAAGATTTAAAGCCAGCGGATGTTCTTAAAATAACTTATAGCGGTGTAATTTTAGAATCCTATCCAGCACAAATTAGTGCATCAAAAATTGAAGTGATTGATCATAACGTATTGATTGATGGATATCTTGCTCTTATTGATGATCTATATCAAGAGGATGCGGGATTAAACGGAGATATTAAGATGATTGCACTTGATACTACGGGATGGACTGACCTTACAGAGATTGAAAAAGAAATTATTTTTACTGGTGTGAAAGATACCTACGGATATGAAGTCGTAGAAGGCACCTTTGAGGAACTTTCTGAGCAAGGGCTCATTGATAAGGAGAATCTATATTTTCCCGAAGGAATTCATATCGTTATTTCTAACGTAAAGTATGACGAAGATAAGAATGAAATTACCTGTTCTATTAAAAAGTGGAGGAGCGGCACCGGAGCTATTGGATCAGATGATGTTACGGCAACCCTTGAAGATGGAACATGGAAGATTACCAAAGAAGGTATGTGGATTAGTTAAGGGAGAATATTTTTAAATTAAGGCTGGAAAGAGTTTGTTGCAAAGTAAAAAGGTAGATGAAAGGTGAGGAAGTTAAGATCCTCACTTTTCTCTATTGATAACTTTACAATAGTTTTTTGCCAAGACGAAATCATCCTAAAGTAAGTTATAAAATAAGCATAAGACCATAAGAAAAACTAGATTATATAGAGTAAACTCAATTAAATATTTTCTTGTATTGGCACCTTCCGAACGGGAATACAGCTTAAAAGAGATTAAGCTGGCAAGGGATGCGATCAGAGTTCCAAGTCCACCCAGGTCTGTACCAAGAATTAGAGCTTTATAGTCCTGTGTAAAAGAAGATAACAATACTGCTGCTGGTACGTTACTGATAACTTGGCTGGCTATAATGGAGATGGGGAAAGTCCTATCTGCTAATATAGATACTAAAGTATCTTTAATAAAGGGAATGGAACCGATATTGCCAACAAACAAAAAAAAACACACAAAGGTAAGCAATAAGGAATAATCAATTTCTAAAAAGATCTTTCGGTTGAAAAGAAGCATCATGGCAACAATAACAACAAACAATAATCTATAATCCAACCAATGTAAAACACAAGCAATACACAGGAGAAAAAGCAGGGAATACATCAGGATTAATTTCATTTTGTTCTTATCAATGGTTACATCCTTCGGTACATTTAGCTTCAGAGGTTCTTTTTTGATAAAGAGAATTGAAAGAAGTAGCAAAACGAGGGAAGCAATGGTATAAGGAGCTGTAATAGATATAAAGGTATGTAAGGGTATCTGATAAAAGGAATACAGGTATAAGTTCTGTGGATTACCCACAGGAGTTAACATACTGCCAAGATTGGCTGCTATTGTCTGTAACACCACAACTCTAATGGTATATTTTTCTTGACCGGCAAGTTTAAGAACCATAATTGCAAAGGGAACAAAGGTTATTAATGCAACATCATTTGTAATCCACATGGATGTGACAAAACAAAGAAGGACAAGTATGAAACTAAGAGAACGAATGCCTACTACTTTTTTTAAAAGTTGATCTGAGAGATAAAGAAAGATGCCTGTGTGGGTTAATCCAGCTACTACAGCCATGAGACAAAAGAGCAAGGCTAATACCTTAAAATCCATATATTCCAGGTAAGCCCAAGAGGGTGGAACAAAAAACATTGTAACAATAGCGGCAAGAGCAACAATGCAAAGTACTGCTTCTGCTTTCAAAAAAGCCTTCCAATTAAGTAGAATAGGTCTCATTTTATAGTGTCCTTTGAGTCATTATGTAATGTTTAAACTATAAATAGAAAGTAATATCTTATCGTATAGTAAAAAATCCAGATAGAATTGTAACTCAATTATAAAAGAAAATCAATGTATCATATAATGAAATTTAAGTCAAAAATCATTTATAATAATTCTTAATAAAGTTCATAAACCCCAGTAATATATGGGGTTTCAGTCATTTTTAAATGCATAAATATTGATATAAAATGACAAGAATACGATTGATAATTTTGTGCATGTATACAAATTTCTACTCGGGGGAACGAAACCACAAAATAACTATTGCGGTTTTAAATCTTTAAAGCTAAGATGTAAGGGTAATGCAAGACCAAAAGAATATTCGATAGAAAAGGATAGGTGTCAGCTGCAATGAATAAATTAGACATGCTCTATGAAGGAAAAGCAAAAAAGGTATACATAACGGATGTGGAAGATGTTTATATTGTAGATTATAAAGATGATGCTACTGCTTTTAACGGATTAAAAAAAGGAACAATTCTTGGAAAAGGCGTTGTTAATAATAAAATGTCAAATCATATCTTCCGGATCTTAGAGAAGGAAGACGTACCGACTCATTATGTTGATGAGCTAAGTGAACGTGAAACAGCTGTTAAGAAGGTTGAAATTGTACCGCTTGAAGTTATTATACGTAATATTTCTGCTGGTAGCTTTTCTAAAAAGCTAGGGATGGAAGAAGGTATTCGTTTAAAAGCACCTACACTTGAATTCTCCTATAAGGATGATGCTTTGGGTGATCCAATGATTAACGATTATTATGCAATTGCAATGGGCATTGCAACAAGAGAAGAAATTGACCGTATTACAGAACTGGTATTTAAAGTAAATGAGGTACTTTGCAAATATTTTGCAAGTGTTGGTATAGAGTTAGTAGATTTTAAAGTTGAATTTGGCAGATATCATGGTGAAATTATTCTTGCAGATGAAATCTCACCTGATACCTGTAGATTATGGGATATAACTACACATGACAAGCTGGATAAGGACCGTTTCCGCAGAGATCTTGGAAATGTTGAAGATGCTTATAAAGAAGTTTTTAAACGTTTAGGAATTCAGTAGAAAGCCAAGCAGCAAAAGAAGTCCTTGAATATAAGCAGAAGGCTTCCGAGACAAGTGTGGTTTTTAGTAAGATAACCCTGTGCTTGAAGAGGCTGTTCGTAATTGAACAGCCTTATACTTTTTTAAAGATACAATCAAGAAAATGTGTGAATGCTTTGAAAGTTGCGCGAACGGTTGATAATAAAACCATAGGGTTTGATTAGAACGAGAGGATGATAAGCACATGGATATGGAGAATAGTAGCTTTACTCCGGATGGACTGCATGAAGAATGTGGTGTGTTTGGTATATATGATCTGGACGGTAACGATGTTGCTACAACGATTTATTATGGATTATTTGCATTACAGCATCGTGGACAAGAAAGCTGTGGTATGGCGGTAAGTGATACCGCTGGACCCAAAGGCGTCGTGAAAGCTTGGAAGGGTATGGGACTAGTTAGTGAAGTGTTCACACCTGAGCATTTGGAACCGCTGAAAGGTAATATTGGTGTTGGTCATGTTCGTTATTCCACTGCGGGCGGCAGCAATATCAATAATACACAGCCCTTGGTGCTTAATTACATCAAAGGTACTCTTGCGTTGGCACATAACGGTAACTTAGTAAATACTCCACAGCTTAAGAGGGAGCTGGAGTATACTGGCGCAATCTTTCAGACAACAATAGATACAGAAGTTATTGCTTACCATATCGCACGTGAGCGATTAAATAGTAAATCTGCAGAAGAAGCGGTAGCTAGAGCCATGGATAAGCTTAGCGGAGCCTATTCTTTGGTAATTATGAGTCCCAGAAAGTTAATTGGAGCAAGAGATCCTTTAGGTTTTCATCCACTGGTCATCGGTAAGCGAAAAAATGCTTATATTTTAGCTTCAGAGACAGCTGCCCTTCATGCTGCTGATGCTGAATTTGTACGTGATGTATTGCCAGGTGAGGTAGTTATGATTAACGCAGACGGAATTCATTCCGATACCTCAAGATGTGGAGTTAAAGTTGCAAAATGTATCTTTGAGTATATTTATTTTGCGAGACCGGATACCCGGTTTGATGGTATCAGTGTTTACAATTCAAGAATTATGGCGGGAAGAATTCTTGCCCAGACGCATCCAATTGAAGCGGATGTAGTTGTAGGTGTTCCTGACTCTGGCAACGCAGCAGCACTAGGTTATGCATTGGAATCCGGAATTCCTTTTGGCATGGCATTTGTCAAGAACAGCTACGTTGGACGAACCTTTATTAAACCGAAGCAATCCATGAGAGCTTCCAGTGTTCGGATTAAATTAAATGTATTACCGGAGGTAGTTGCAGGTAAACGAGTTGTAATGATCGATGACTCCATTGTACGAGGAACTACCAGCGAAAAGATCGTTAAGATGTTGAAGAAGGCAGGAGCTACTGAAGTACATGTTAGAATTAGCTCGCCACCCTTCCTGCATCCTTGTTATTTTGGAACCGATGTACCAACAGGAGATCAGTTAATTGCACATAACAATTCCATTGATCAGATTAGAGAAATGATTGGTGCAGACTCTCTGGGTTATCTTGCGGTTGAGCGTTTATCGGATTTAATTGGGGGAGACTGTGGGTATTGTGACGCATGTTTTACTGGTAACTATCCAATACAACCACCGGAAGAGGACATCAGGGGAGAATATGATCTGTAATTCATGACAAGTGAAACAACTTGTCGTTTCATCCTGGATATTTCGTTAAAATATTGCGTTAAATCTGAAATTAAGTCTTTTAAAGCAGAAATGTTATGTTATAATTACGATTGATTAAGATTGGGTATCCTACTAATAAATACGAAAGGGGTAGAAAGGATGAGCAATGATAAATACATGAGTCCTTTATCCGAGCGTTATGCTGGAAAGGAAATGCAGTATATCTTTTCACCGGACATGAAGTTTAAGACCTGGAGAAAGCTTTGGGTGGCATTAGCTGAAACAGAGAAGGAACTGGGATTAAATATAACAGACGAACAAATTGAGGAGCTAAAAGCCTTTCAGGATGATATTAATTACGAGGTAGCAAAGGAACGAGAGGCATTGGTACGTCATGACGTTATGTCCCATGTTTATGCGTACGGAGTACAATGTCCCAAGGCAAAAGGAATTATTCATCTGGGAGCAACCTCTTGTTACGTAGGAGATAACACAGATATTATTATTATGACAGAAGCCTTAAAGCTGGTAAAAAAGAAGTTATTAAATGTTATGGCGGAACTTTCTAAGTTTGCCCTGGAATATAAGGCACTTCCAACCCTTGCATTTACGCATTTCCAACCCGCACAGCCAACCACAGTTGGTAAAAGAGCTGCACTATGGTTGATGGAGTTAAAGCTCGACTATGATGATCTTTGTTATTTGATTGATAGTATGTTATTGCTTGGTTCAAAAGGTACCACAGGAACACAGGCAAGCTTCTTAGAATTATTTGATGGAGACCATACTCGAATCAAACAACTGGATCAAAAAATTGCTGATAAGATGGGCTTTCCTGGTTGTTATCCGGTTAGCGGACAGACCTATTCCAGGAAGATTGATTATAGAGTACTCAATGTATTAGCAGGAATTGCAGCTAGTGCTCACAAATTCTCCAATGATATTAGACTTTTGCAGCATTTGAAAGAGATTGAAGAGCCTTTTGAAAAGAATCAAATTGGTTCCTCTGCAATGGCTTATAAACGTAATCCAATGAGAACCGAACGTATTGCCTCTCTGGCTAATTATGTTATGGTGGATGCATTAAATCCTGCCATTACCACAGCTACCCAGTGGTTTGAACGTACTCTGGACGACTCGGCAAATAAGCGAATCAGTGTACCGGAGGCATTCTTAGCAATTGATGGTATCCTTGATCTTTATATGAACGTTGTAGATGGTCTTGTGGTATATCCTAAAGTAATTGAAAGAAGATTAATGCAAGAGCTTCCTTTCATGGCCACCGAGAATATTATGATGGATGCGGTGAAGGCTGGCGGTGACCGTCAAGATCTGCATGAAAGAATTCGTACCCTTTCCATGGAGGCAGGCAGAAATGTGAAGGAAAGAGGCTTGGAGAATAATCTGCTGGAATTAATTGCGGCTGATCCAGCCTTCAATATGTCATTTGAAGAATTAAAGAATACAATGGACCCAGCGAAGTATACCGGTCGTGCGAAAGAGCAGACTGAGGAGTTCATACTTGAAGTAATTCAACCACTTCTGGATCAAAATAAAGATTTGCTGGGATTAAAAGCAGATATAAAAGTCTGAATACAGGTAACGATTCAGTTTAAGATAGTAATAAAAGGAATAACATGTCGGCATTGCCGACATGTTATTCCTTTTTTACACGCCAATTAGTTGAAAAATATTGATTTCGATATTCGCGGGGGGTCATTCCGGTTTCCTTCTTAAAAACACTAATAAAATGGCTATGTGAACTAAACGCAAGGTAGTTACTAATATCCACAGCTGCATAGTCAGAGAATTTCAATAAATTCTGTGCCAATTCAATTCTTTTGCTTCTAATGTAAGAAGCCAAGGATATTTTCATTTCTTTTTTAAATAAGGTACATAGGTAGGTATCATTTAATCCAGTTGAGGCAGCTATATCGCAAATTAATATCTGTTCATGAAGATGTATTTGAATATAATCAATAGCTTGCACGATTGGTTTTGACATAGCACGATCCCGATTTGCCTGTTTCATTTTTTTTGTAAAATCTATGATTACCTTTTTATGCAGCTCCTCAATTTCTATTTCACTAGTACACTTATCTGCCTTCTGAATATACAAATCACTTAGTGAATATGCGGTTTCAATTTCAAGACCACCCTCGATACAAAACCTGGAGATTAAAGCAATTGTGATGATTAAATGATATTTCAAATTTCTAATGGGATCATCGGATAAATGCCCCAGCCCTTCACTCTTCAGGGGGAGTTCCAGGGATTTGACCTGCTCTAAATCACCTGTTTTTACAGCATTATAAAAAGATAATTCTCTTTGATAGGGGAGAGATTGTTGTTCATATTCCCTTTTTATAAAAGCATTACGAAGTAGTTCTCTATCAATATTATTGCTATTACTACTTTGTTCCTTCATGGGAAAACTCCATTTCTTGGGTTATGGTTTATCATAAAAATTCCTGCAAATATTGTAACACAGATATGATAAGAAATCTAATATAAAACCAAGGATTCTGATATTATTGTCAAATAATACTATGATATAATGAAAGCGGAATGAGGTATTGAAAGCTTGCCTGCGAATACCGATTGGAGCAACAAAATCATGAACTGTTTAGGTTTATGATATATTTTAACTGGTAAGTATCCATATATTTAAATTCTGAACTCATCAATAATTTTAAGTAATCATGAATACCTTTATGAAATTTCACTTTATTCGTCTCGAAAAGGCAAAGGAGCTTTATCGAAACGAAAAGAAAGGTTGGAAGAAGCTCTTTCAACCATGCGTAAAACGTGCGCAGGAAGGGGAAAAATGAAAAAATCATTGGGAAAGATTTTGGTAGGATGTATAGCAATAGTTACGTCTATGAGTATTATCTCGTGTAGTGGCAAGGATAAAAATACTGATACAGAGATTCCTGAAGAAAAAGACAATGATATTCAGGCGGAGGTTACAGCAACAATAGCTCCAGAAGAAAATACCATAAATACATATTTACCGGAAGGCTATAGCTTAGTATGGGAAGATAACTTTGACGGAAGTTCCTTAGATTTAGATAGTTGGAATCAGGAAAAGCGCCAGCCGGGCTGGGTAAACAGCGAATTACAGGAATACACGGATTCAACGTTAAACACCTATGTGAAGGATGGCAAACTGACGATTCAAGCAATCAAAGATGGTGATTATTATACGTCTGGTAAAGTTACAACACAAAATAAGCACGATTATACCTATGGACTTTTTGAGATTAGAGCCAAGGTTCCGGAAGGACAGGGACTGTGGCCGGCGCTATGGATGATGCCGACGGACGAAAGCTTCTATGGTCAGTGGCCAAAATGTGGTGAAATCGACATTATGGAAATTTTAGGCCACGAGACGAATAAATTATACGCTACCATCCATTATGGGGAACCACATGGAGAAAAACAGGGCAGTTATATACTGCCGGAAGGGAAATTCTCGGATGACTATCATGTATATACCTGTGAGTGGCTGCCCGGGGAGCTTCGATTTTACATTGACGGTATCCTGTATCATACGGCTAATAATTGGTTTACCAAAGCAGATGAGGGTGAAATAACCTTCCCTGCACCCTTTGATCAACCCTTCTTCTTACAGTTTAATCTTGCAGTAGGCGGCGTATGGCCAGGAAATCCCGATGAAACAACAAATTTTGAGAATGCAAAATTTGAAATTGACTATGTAAAAGTATACCAGCAGGATTCTTATAATGAGGATGTGACTAAACCCGGGGTAGCAACAAGAGAAGTAGGAAGTGACGGCAATTATATCATTAACGGAGATTTTTCAGAGGCTGAAAGTTTAGACGATACGGATAACTGGATCTTTTTAACCGCTAACGGTGGAGCGGCAGATACAGCAATTGCCGACAATAAAATAACAATTACCTCCACCAATGCAGGAACGGTGGACTATGGTGTACAGTTTGTCCAAGGTAATATACCAATGCAAAAAGGGGCTGAATACGAGCTGAGCTTTACTGCCAAAGCAACGGAAAATAGAACAATGATAGTAACCGTGAGTGCACCGGATAATAATTGGATCAGGTATTTTGCGGATACGAAGTTGGAGCTGACACCGGAAGAAAAACGTTATACCTATACCTTTACAATGACAGAGGCAGATGATCCAAATGGAAGATTGGAATTTAACCTGGGTAATCAAAATTCCATCGCCGGCGTAGAAATCAGTGACGTAAAGCTGATTATGACCGGACAGAAGGAAATCGATGAATCCAGCACTGCTAAGAGTATATTAAATGACGGTAATCACGTTTATAACGGTAAATTCCAGGAAGGCGATGGCCGATTGGCTTATTGGACGGTTAATAATAACGCAGCGGATGCAAGTGTTAGTGTAACGAATGCAAACCTCGTAAGAGAGCTTATGGCGGAGGTTCCAGACAGTATAAGCAGTATGGAGGACGTTACCGTTACTCAATCGAATTTAGCAATTACCGAGAATAAAGAGTATGTACTTAGCTTTCAGGCAAGGAATACAAAAGCAAGTACAATCGTAATTACGGTTGGCGGTAATGATTATGAAGTTCCTTTAACTGCAGAAGCAACCACCTATAAGCTGCCGGTAGTAACGGATAATGCTTTAAGTAATAAGGATTTAGTATTTAAACTGGGTGTTGCAGGAACAACCTATCTGGATAATGTTAGGTTAACAGAGGATGCATTAGTTATTAATGGTGACTTTTCAAATGATTGGTTGGGATTTACTGTATTTGCGGATAACAGCATAGCGTCCAAAGTAAGTTCCTCTGCAGATAATGATGAAGCAGAATTAACCATTGGCAGTGTAGGAAGCTTTGATTGGCACATTCAATTGATGCAGAAGAATATTCGTTTGGAAAAAGACAAATGGTATAGAATATCCTTTGATGCAAAATCGGATCTTGACAGAAAAATAATGTTTGCCCTTCAAAGAGATGGTGCTGCCGATGACGTTTGGACGTTATATTCTGGAGCCTCCATCATCGATATTAAGTCAGAATATAAGAACTATGAGTTAGTATTTCAGATGACTTCCGACACGGATGAACACACCATCTTTAGTATCTCTATGGGTAATCTGGAAGGTAAGGAATTGGAAAGTCATAAAGTTTGGATTGACAATGTAGTTTTGGAGGAAGTAGAAGAGCCATAGACTGGATGGGCTTTTGATACTATAATCATAGTATTTGTTTAAAAACTTATAAATAGAGTAAACTGTACCCTGTAAGGATAACGCGGATTGTTTTCACTGGTTAACTTACAGGGTATCATTTTACTCTTTTTATATATCAAGGTATAAGCAGAGCCTATCTATGGATATATTCATCCGCTATAGAAGTGATTGGATTTTTGACGCTCGTATTAATATGATAAAATAACATACACTGTGCAAGCGAACAAAGTATACTTTGGGGCATACCTCTAATTGCATTTAATTATTTTATGTTTTATAATAAATTAAGTCTAAAAATTACTATTTTTGATACATTTTAGAAGGCGCAGTTTTTAATGCAGATATAGCAAGTAAACAATTATACTATCTCGAATTAAGGGGACACATTTGTTAAAGGGGTATTAGTGCATGGAGAACAAAGAAGTATTTCTTACAAAAAATAAGATTGCTGATAAATTTTATGAACTGGAACGACATAACCCTAATTTATGGGATACCATGGTTGAAATCTATGAAGACTATGAACAGCGGCTGCAAAATGGAAGCTTGCGTAAAGTTATCACAGGCTTTATTGAAGATATCGGTTCTCCAGCTGCGATGCACTCCATGAGATATCGCGTCAAAACACCGGAAAGCCTGATTGTGAAGATTATTCATAAAAAGTACAGTGATTTTACTGATATGGATTATTCATGTATTAATAAAGATACCTATGGTAAGGTTATTATGGATCTTTTAGGTGCAAGAATTTTAATACGTCATCGTTATCTGTGGGAGGATATTCACGATTTAATCTGGAATAGATACTACAAAGGTACAGAAAAATATGTGAAAAATAGAATTATAGATTATATCGGGGACGATAAGGCTCCCTTTCTTGCAGAGAGACCCAAGGTTTTCTATCGGTACGAAGAGAATACAAAACAATATGAGTTAAAGGGCAGGGATACCTTTGATTTTGAAAAAAATAATCCGGGTTACAGCAGCAACCATTACATTGTTAATTACTATGGTACTTATATAGAATTGCAGGTACGAACTTTATTTGATGAGGCCTGGAGTGAGAATGATCATGATTTTGTTTATAAGCTCTATGCCGGAAATAAAAAGCTTGTTTTAAACAGAACTTCAAAATTATTAAGCAAGGTTGCAGAGATTGCCGATGAATTAAGTATGTTCATGCATGATTATTATGACGAGTCTATTTTTTCAGTGCCAGGCGACAAGCAGGAAGGGAAAAAGACAATCACTGAGCGCGTTGATCGGGGCTCAATTTATACCCAGGATGTACCGAAATATGATAGTCTTCATAGTAGAAGTGAAACATCGAAATCCATTGGGGATATTAATGACCTATATTAGTGAGGAGGAAGCTGCAAATGAAATTGGAGCATAGTGAAGCGGCGATGAAAGTGGCAG
>JASGEU010000082.1:0-6574 GCA_047606065.1 Mobilitalea sp. | reverse complement strand
CTGGCATAAATCAGAATAATACATATTGCAAAAAATCCTCCGAGTTCTTCCGATATTGCAGAAAAGATAAAATCACTCTCTACAACTGGAATATACGTAGGTAACCCACGATTAAGCCCCATTCCAAACCAGCCACCCGTTCCAATTGCAAAAAGTGATTGTGTAATCTGGTAACCTTCCTTATCAATATATTTGAAAGGGTTCTGCCATGCCATTACACGGACTCTTACATGGGAAAAGAGACGATAGGCTACAAAAGCTGCAGCACTGCCTGCCAATAGACCCGAAAACAAGTAGAAGGGTTTTGCAGTTGCTACATAAAGCATGAATAAATATGTTACAAAGAAAATCAGCGCTCCTCCAAGATCCTTTTGTACTACCAGTATTAAAACATGTACAGCCGCCAGAGCACTAATCAAAATGATTCTTTTAAAACCAGTACCCTTCCAGAACAAGGACGCGATACTAAGTACAAAGAGTAATTTTACAAACTCGGAAGGCTGAACACTAATGCCGCTAAACATCAACCAGTTTGTAGCTCCTCTGAAATTAGTTCCCAGAAAGAGCACTAATAATAAGAGAAGTATTCCTGCTCCACCATAAATCCAGCCCAGCTTTCTTAACCATCCTATGGTTTTCATAAAATAAGGCAGCAAAAGACAGGTAGCAAAAGAAGCTGCAACAATAATAAATTGCTTCACTGCCATATCAAAATTCAATCGTTTTAGCATGAGAAAACTTATGGTCAGCAACATCAGCATATTACGCATTAGTAATCTGGAAAGCTTGGGATAAAATATTCTGTAAAGGGCAAGTACCAAGATAAACAGTCCTGCTTCCGCACCATAAAGCATCACCAGCTTTACGTTTTGAATTTGTAACAATAACGCTCCATTTCCAACAAAGTGAAGCAGAAAAATGATTACGGTGAGTATGGAATAAACTCTATCCTGGCCTTTTTTACTCTTATAACGAAATACAGTAAAACTATAGTAAGTGTAAATGCCTATTAATAAAATCATCTGATATTTAATTAATTCTACGATTAAATTCATCTCTCACCTACCTGACTTTCAGTATCTATATTTAGCATATGGCTGTGCAAAATAATGTCTTAATAAGGTTATTCCACACCTCGTTTAAAATGTCCTGTTGTATAGTCGTTAAGTTCAATTAAACTTTTCCTGTTATAATAATACTCCTCGATGAATACCTGCATGACCTTTTTTGTCTGTTCTCCTGATTCTTTAGTAAAATCAAGGCGTATTCCTCTTGGTTTCAGTTTATGCAGTTCTTTTACCTGCTGATGAAGGGATAATGGCTGTCCGTTATAAATAACATTGTAACAACCTTCACAATTAGCTTTTACAAAAAACTCTTTACCCATACGGTCGGTAAGAATTCCGTGAAATCCTATTTTAGCCTGCGTTCTGTCTTCTCGTTTTTTACCTTTTCTGCAGCCTTCGGTATTATCAAAAAGACATTGAGTTGAAGTCATCATAGGGAGATATCCATATACGATCAGATCACAATCTTCCACTCCAAGATTTTTAAGTTCCTGATAATTCAATTCCACAGGAGCCGTATAGTAATACAATTCCTGTTTCCTCCAGAATGCCTTTGCTTCTTTATTAAAAATATACAGATTATGATTTAGGATGAGTTCCTTTTGGAGCCCCTTCTCCTTTAATAACGAGGTCAGGAGGGATATTTCTTCAAAATTCTTTATAATAAATCCAGTAACTTTATTATTATCTATTATTTCATACAAATCCTTTTTTAAACTCTCAAATACGCCTAACCTACAAATATGTGGAAGTGAAAGATAAAATTTCTTATGATTTATCTCTGCCTGCGTGGACATTCGAAGTATTTCTTCCCTTGTAAGTGTGTCATAATCCACATGAATATTCGTAACCTCTTCAAAGCCTAAGATACTTTCAAATTGATCAGCTGTTTGCAGAGATGCACTAATTGTATTCTGCTCTTTCAGTGAATTATGTTTATATTCTTCATCTTCAGATTTCAAAGCAGTTGGCGTTTCATATCCATTAAAGTTTAAATTAATTGGAGTACTTCTTTGATACTTTGCTACAACTTCTTTATAAAGCATATTAATAGACTCTCGCCTTAAATCATTAAGCCATGCAACCGGAACAAAGATATTCTCATCAACTTCCATCTCAATTTCTTCAAAATAATATAAGGTGTCTCCCGTTTTTTCAAGCGGCGCACGTAACTTTTCCAGTGTCATTGGCTGCTTTAAGGCAGGCTGAACAATATCATGATAAGCCGTTGCAGAACATCCCTGACTGTGAGCAGTAAAAGAGATTCTTTCTCCCACTCTGGCAACTAATTTCCCCTTAATTCCCAGTTTAGCATCCTTTGCAAGGTAATCACGATCCAGTTCCTCCAGCAATTCATTATTTCGTGTACGGTATACCAGATCCCCTGTTTTAATCACTTGGCGATCATTTGAATTTACTGATTTTCCACTTCTTTTATCCTTTATTTCTACCTGTGGTCGATTCCCAACATTGGTCCTAAGAATTTCATCTGGCTTATGGGGATCCTTAACTGTAAATTCATAAAGTCCTTCTTCCAAATGTCTGATTTCCAATATATCCTGTGCATGAATATCATCTTTCACGCTAATTGATACCTGACCCTTACCAACTTCTTTGACCACACCAACATGTACGCCACTGTGGTTGGGGCGGGATAAGGACATCATCTTTTTACCATGATAAGTTTCTCCGTATCCTGTGGAAAAACCTCCTCGGTTATAGATATCCTGCAGGTTCGTCATATCACGCTGACATTCCGCAGAAGTTAAAAACTTTTCATAGCTTTGCCTTCCCTGCTCTAAATAAAGGTCAACATACTTACGGTACAGAAAAGATACCATAGCGGCATATTCCGGTCGTTTCATTCTTCCTTCTATCTTAAAGGAATCGATACCGGCATCAACCAGTTCAGGTATTAACGTGATTGTATTAATGTCCTTGGGACTAAGGAGATATTTTTCTTCCTCTTTTGAATTCTTCTTATCATCTGCGAAAAATTGATATGGCATACGACAGGGTTGTGCACATCGCCCGCGATTTCCACTTCGCCCGCCAATTAGACTGCTCATCAGACACTGACCGGAATAACAGTAGCAAAGTGCTCCATGAACAAAGGTCTCAATTTCGAGAGTTGTGTTTTCTCTTATCTTTTTAATTTCCTTGAGACTAAGCTCTCTGGAAGTAACAATTCTAGTAACGCCATAATCTTTTAGTAGATTTGCGCCTTCTGCCATCGTAAGTGTCATCTGGGTACTAGCATGAATCGGCAAGTCAGGAAAATGTTCATGAATAAAATTCATAACTCCAACGTCTTGTACAATAACCGCATCAAGTCCCTGAAGATATAATTTATCTATAAAATTATAGAGTTTTGACTTTAATTCCTGTTCCTTAAGAAGCGTATTAACTGTTAAGTATAAGTTTTTATTCCTGATGTGTGCTTCGTCAATAGCCTGAAGCAGGGTACCCTCCTCCAAATTATTGGCATAAGCTCTGGCACCAAAGCTGCTGCCACCAATATATACCGCATCGCAGCCAGCATTCATTGCAGCCTTCATTGACTCATAAGAACCAGCCGGTGCCAGTATTTCAATCTTCTTACTCATTTAATTCCTCCATAAAGCAATGGCTTGTACTAATTATTTGCACTTTTTGATAATTAGAATAAAAATGCTGCCCCAAAAAGAATGCTCCCCGGTCCTCTACCAGTTTTACATCGCTTAATTGGACAGCCTGATCGTTCAGTTTTATCGTTTTTTCTCGATTTCATTAACCTCTGTCTCTAAACGCACAATCTTTTTCTGTGCCTCGTACAGCTCTTTCTTTAATTCCTCAATCTCTTTCAAACTAGTATCAAGCTTTGTCTGGGACATAACCAATTCATGCTTAATATCAAAGATTTCATTCCCTTTTAATTCGTTCTCTTGCTCAAGCTCTTTTATCTTTTCCCTTGCTTTAAAGAGATCATCTGCTATATTTATTTGCATCAAAATATTTTTTAAATCACTGTCCAAAAAACGGTAGGCGTCTTTATTACGAAACTCAGTATGTTTATTATTAATATAGGAAGCGATTTTTTGCAAGTATTCTTCGCTTTCATATCCACTTAGGGTATATCTCTTGTTATGAATGATAACTTCAATATCATTATACTTATTCATAGAACCCCCATCCTGCCATCAGGCAGCTGCAATTATAACTTTATTCATGATAAATCTATTGTTTTTTCTCTAAATAGACTTCCTTTCCCGCCTTAAGCTTTTTGAAAGTCGAGGAATACACTAATTTATATGCTTTGTCCATAGTAATTATAACTTAAGTCCTAGGGGTTTACAAGTCAATTTGTTAGAAACAGATTACAGACCAATATGTCGGTAAGCAAGTTCAGATGCAACTCTACCTCTTGGTGTTCGGAGAATTAAGCCGTTTTGAACCAGGTATGGCTCATATACCTCTTCCACCGTCCCTACATCCTCACCAATGGTTGTAGCGACAGCCTCAATTCCAACTGGTCCACCACCAAACTTTTCGATCATTGTTACAAGTATTTCCCTATCAATATGATCCAGCCCCAGCTTGTCCACTTCAAGTAGATCAAGTGCTAAACCGGCAACCTTAACTGTAATTTTACCATCATATTTGACCTGCGCAAAATCTCGCACTCTTTTTAACAAGCGATTGGCTAGTCTCGGTGTTCCTCTGGAACGTCTAGCCAGCTCAGTCGCTCCCTCTTCATCTATTTCTACCTGTAAAACCTCTGCAGATCTAATTATAATCTTCTTAAGTTCCTCTGTGGTATAGAATTCAAGACGGCTGACTACACCAAAGCGATCACGAAGTGGCGGCGTCAGCATACCAGCTCTGGTCGTCGCACCTACCAAAGTAAATTTAGGAAGATCAATTCGAATTGATTTTGCTGTTTGTCCTTTCCCAATAACAATATCGATTACATAATCCTCCATTGCCGGGTACAAAAGTTCTTCCACTTGACGATTTAAACGGTGAATTTCATCCACAAAAAGGACATCTCCCTCTTGCAGGTTATTTAAAATAGCCGCCATCTCTCCTGGTTTTTCGATTGCTGGTCCAGAGGTTACCTTGATGTTAACACCCATTTCATTTGCAATAATACCAGCAAGTGTAGTCTTACCAAGCCCAGGCGGTCCAAAGAACAGTACATGATCAAGCGTCTCATTTCTTTGTTTCGCTGCCTCTATATAGATCTTTAAATTTTCCTTGACTTTAATTTGCCCAATGTAGTCAGTAAGCATCTGTGGTCTTAAGGACCCTTCAATTCTTCTATCTTCTTCTGTAAATTCAGTTGTTATCACACGCTTAGCCATTGTTTTCTCCAATAAAGCTCTGGATATTGTTATAATCCAGAAACATTTTTCTAATAAATTCAGGTATTACATCTTCTTAAGACATTGCTTAAGTATCTCTTCTGAAGTCATATCCTCTGTAATCTCAATCTGATGTACAATCTTAAGTGCATCCGAGGCAGAATAGCCAAGAACCGTAAGAGCCTGTACCGCTTCCTCTTTCTTGCTCTGGATACCCGAATTAGATGATTTATTTTCCTGATTTAATAATCTTTGCTCAAAGGCTGATTCTAACTTAAACTTGTCCTTAAGTTCAAGAATTAACTTACTGGCAGTCTTGCCGCCAATTCCTGGTGCCTTTGCAATTGCTTTGGCATCCTCCGCCAACACGGCAAAACGAATATCGTCAGCTGTAATAGCAGAAAGAATACCAAGTGCTCCTTTCGGACCAATCCCATTCACTGTAATTAATAACTTAAACATCTCCAAGTCATCCTTGGTCAAAAATCCAAAGAGACCAATCGCATCTTCTCTCACATGCATATATGTATATAATTTAATGGTACTGCCTCTGGAAGGAAGGTCCATAATGGAGGAAGAAGGTAAATATACCTCATATCCAATGTTGCTCACTTCAAGTACCACATAATGTTCTTTTATTTCTGCAAGTTCTCCTTTTAAATAACCTATCATCTCACACCTCATATGTATCATTAATCTTCTTTACTAAAATCAGAAGAAACTATGCTTTCTCAAACTTGCTTAATCAAGTCCGCTTTAATCGGACAAACGTTCAAATGTTCCCTTGGAAACATTAAGTCGTCCTTCTTTTACATAATTTAAAACCTCAAAAGCAGTAATTCCAAGTGCCTCCGAGATTTGCAATGCATTGCTATTCGGATATTCTCTTAAATAAGCCTCAATATCATCAAAATGATTACTGTCAATTTCCTTGCATGCACTGCAGGAATAAGTCTTATATCTTGATTGAAATACCTTATGACAATGCTTACAGACGTTGGTATGCATCACTTTAACTCCTTATATGTAAGATGAAAATTTAATTTCAAAGCCACATTACCTAACCCGACTACTTTACTTTTCAGAATTCACAATTATTTATAGCCATATCCTTAAGCGGAAAGGTACTTTAGAGTGTATATCACCCTGAAATACCTTCCATTT
>JASGEU010000081.1:0-5788 GCA_047606065.1 Mobilitalea sp. | reverse complement strand
GAGGAACACAGTCAACCTCGGGCTTACTTTTATTCGGCTATAATATCGGCTCAACTGGAGTTACGGTTGGCAGTGCACCGGCTTTTGGATTAAATGTCCGCTCGGTGCTGTTTAAGGATAATTACAGACCGGAATTTATGCCGACTACACAGGAGGTTTGGATGCAGTTGGTTTATGAAGTTGGAACCAATCGCATTGTAGGCGGTCAGGTAATGTCTAAATATGATATTACCCAATCTGCAAATACCTTATCTTTAGCGATTCAAAATCACATGACCATTGAGGATTTGGCTTATGTAGATTTCTTCTTCCAGCCTCACTTTGATCGTCCTTGGAACTATCTTAATTTACTTGCACAAGCAGCAGTAGAGCAGGAGAGAAATTTAGTTGCTGTATCATAGCAAGCAGATTGTATTATTTTCATAAGTCTGAAATTTGTTTATCATAATAACAGCTTCCAGTAGTAGACCAACTGACAGAAGAAAACTGTCAAGTGTGCACAAGGAAGCTGTTTTTTTATAATCTATTTTGTTTGCAAAAGACAGTAGTACCGTCTACTTTAAATATCTGGCAAGCCGTCTTTCAAAATCATCCACAGAAACTCCCAGTGCTTCAAAAACATCGGAATGAAGCAGGGTATGTTCCTCACCTGTTATGGCTTTCCAAGCATATGATTGTGCAATGTGAACAGCACATACTAACTCATTTGAGACAATACTCGGATCCAACGGACGGTGATGGTATAAGGTCACTTCATGTAACGGGAACGGTAAATCCCATTCATCCAGAAAATGAGCACCAACCTCCTGATGAAACTGCTCATAATCACCATTCTCCAATTCAATATAATCCTGCGGTGCCAAAAGAGCCTTCTTTGTACTTGCTTCTGATTGGATACTTTTTAAAAGCAGCATTAAACCGATATTATGAATTAGACCAGCAAATAAAGTGGCTTCCGGTGGCTGCTTGTGAAGAAATGCCTCATAAAAGAATAGGAAAATACGATTCGTCAAGTAGGCATGTCTCGTGAGTATTTCCGGGTTCATAGTATCATTTTTTGATTCATCAAATGAAGTGACAACACAAGCCCAGTGCAGAAAACTTTTTAAATTATGGATACCAATATAGGTGGCAGCTTGCTTAACATTATTGGGCATGACACCATAAATTCCGGTTTTTGATACCTGTAAAAGTAATTCTGAAACTTCGGCATCCTTTTCAATTTCAGTAATAAGGACTTCAAGATCTTCGTCTTTGATTTTTGATAAGAGATTCTTACAACTGTCGGTTAGATCACAGGTACAATTTGCTTCTTCAATACGTTTCATTAATTCATTAGAATTTAGAGCAACATCAACAGCAAACAGTTTATGAATTTTTTGCAGGAGTTCCGCATTGTTCCAAGGTTTAAACACATAAAGCCGTGCGACGTTGTGGAGGAGAGCTCGAAACATTGGTTTTTCCTCTGCATACCCACTTAGAATAATACGAATAACTCTCGGATACTGCTCTTTCACTAAACTAAGTAATTTATAGCCATCCATAACTGGCATACGCATATCACTAATAATCATATCAATCTCGTTAACCTTCATTAAATCCAATGCTTCAGCACCACTTTCGGCAGTCAGGATTTCAAAATCGGTATCCATAAACATCCTAGTCATGGCTTTTAGAATTTGTACCTCATCATCTACTACTAAAATCTTCTTCATACCCCTTCATCCTTTCCTTTTATTGTTATCTTGTCAGTTATCTTCAGTAAAATAATATATTTACTATAATTATTCCTGTGTGTCCTTCTTATACCATTGATTATAAATCAAGATAGATTATAAGCTGTAATGTTATTAGTCAATTGTAACGATGGGTAATTCAATCGTAAACACTGTACCAATACCTAATTCACTATCGACTCGTATGTTGCCATGATGCTTATTCACAATAATATCATAGGAGATACTTAGTCCGAGACCGGTACCTTCACCAATCTCTTTTGTAGTAAAGAAGGGTTCAAATATTTTGGTCATATTCTCTTTTGAGATACCAGGACCATTATCTTGAAAGGAAATGATGATTTTACCCATAATTTTTTTTGCAATAATAATGATTTTACCCAGCTGCTCGTTCTTTTGTGAGCCGATTGCCTGGGCTGCATTCATAATAATATTTACAAAAACCTGACAGATCTGAACACGGTTGCAGTAAAGCTGAATGTCATCAGCAACCTTAAGTTCTATCTCTGCAAGATAACGAACTTCATTCTTTGTAATTAAAATAACCTGATTGATTAGATCAAGGAGGTGGCTTGTGCTCTTTTCATCATCCGCAGAGGGTCTGGCAAAGGCTCTTAAGGATTGCACAATGTCAGTAACACGTTTAATTCCAGAGATGGAGTCTGCAAAAAGGTCGGTTAACTCGTTCATAATATGGTCAAGTTTAAGCGCTTTGTAATGTGCATTAATATCAAAGGAAATATCTCGAAGTGCTTCATTTTCGATACCGACATTCGGCTCTATTTTCTTCATGGTATATTGTATGAAATCTGTAATACGACTAAAGTAACCGGTTAAAGCTTCAAAATTGCTGCTGACATAGCCCATTGGATTATTGATTTCATGTGCGATACCGGCTGCTAATTGGCCAACAGCAGCCATTTTCTCGGATTGAACCAGACTGAACTTAGCCTCTGTTAGCTCTGCGTTCATTTCCTTAAGTTTCTCATTTTGCTTCTTGGTAAATTCAATCAGTGATTTTAAATGATTGGAGTTATTCTTCCATTCAATTGCAACTTTTAAACGTGCATTTAATTCAATTGCTTGAATGGGTTTATTAATATAGTCAAAGGCTCCTAATTCAAAGCACTTTTTGTAACTTTCCAAATCATCCAGTGAAGAGAGCATTATGATAGGTAAATCATCATATCGAATATCTGCTCTTAATAGTGTAAGAATGTCCAGACCACCTATTTCTGGCATAAGGATATCCAGAATAAGAATATCGATATCATGTTGATCGAGATATTCAATCGCATGCTTTGGATCCTGACAGAGCAGGATTTCATTAAGTTCAGGTATTTCACTAAGATAACGCTTCGCAATGGCTAGGTTTAAATGACTATCATCAACAACTAACACTTTCATAATAACCCTCCAATCTGCGGGCTGGATAGTAGTAGTTTGTACAATTATAACATTTTAGTAAGAAAAATACAATGTAATATGTAAATGTTTTACATGGTTATAATGACAAATGAAATGAAACTACTTAATTGATATCTTCAGAAGTAGGTTACTATTAATATTTAAAAAGTATGCAAAACTCAGTAATATAAAGATTAAAAATTCAGGTTAAACAAGATGAAACGACAAGTCGTTTTATCTTGTCATAAAAAAAATATAAATAAAAATATAAATAAAATATTTATTAATATTGCAATTAATATCACTATATCGTAATATATGAATATAATGATATTAAATAGTAATTAATTTTAAAGGAGCTGAAAAAATGGAACATATGGAACAAAAGTATAATGAAACAGCTGAATTACTTAAGGTTTTAGCACATCCTGTCAGACTTTGCATTGTGAATGGACTCTTGGGTAAGGGAGAATGCAATGTAACTTATATGCAGAATTGTTTGGGAGCACCTCAATCAACGATTTCACAGCATTTACAAAAGTTAAGAATGGCGGGAATTATCGAGGGCAGAAGAAATGGATTAGAGATAAACTATGCAGTTTGCAATGATAAAGTGGAAGCTTTGATGAAACTGTTATTGCCCTGATATAGTTCAGGTGGGTTTTAAGGTTTGATATTTAAAAGTAAAAGGAGGATTTAGAATGAGCAGAAAAGTTTTGATTGTTGGCGGTGTAGCAGGCGGTGCATCTGCAGCGGCGAGATTGCGAAGATTAGATGAAACAGCTGAAATTATAATGTTTGAGAGAGATGAGTACATTTCCTTCGCAAATTGCGGTCTGCCTTACTACATCGGTGGCAGCATCGACGATAGGAGTAAGTTGCTGGTGCAGACACCACAAGGTATGAAGGATAGATATGGCATTGATGTCAGAATTAATAGTGAAGTGGTTCAGGTCAATGCCGAAAAGAAGACTGTTTTAGTTAACAGTAAGAAAAATGGTATTTATGAGGAAAGCTTTGATGCTTTAATTCTTTCTCCTGGTGCAAAAGCAATAAAGCCCAACATACCCGGGATACAAAGTGAGAAGATATTTACCCTCAGGAATATACCTGATACGGATAGGATTAAGGCATATGCGGATAGAAAAGGGATCACAAGTGCATTAGTAATTGGCGGCGGTTTTGTCGGTATTGAGATGGCGGAAAATCTTAGAGAAAGAGGAATTAGTGTAACTTTGGTGGAAGCTGCTCCGCATATTCTGGCACCCTTTGATACAGATATTGTTCTGGAAGCTGAAATGGAAATGAAAAACCACGGAGTGCAGTTATTGCTGGGGGATGGTGTTAAGGCTTTTGGAGAAATTGGCCAGCAGGTAGAGGTTACTTTAAATAGTGACCGAATGGTTCTTGCAGATTTTGTTATTCTGGCAATTGGTGTAACACCGGATACCCATTTTCTAAAGGAGTCAGGGATAGAACTGGGGGCAAGAGGTCATATTGTTGTTAATAATCGAATGGAGACGAATAAAGAGGGAATCTATGCGGTAGGTGATGCGGTAGAAGTAGTAGATTATGTGACAGGAAATAAAACTGCGATACCGCTTGCGGGACCAGCCAACAAGCAGGGCAGGATTGCAGCTGACAATGTTGCCGGACTTGACAGTAAATACCCGGGAACCCAGGGCACAAGTGTAATTAAGGTGTTTGAGATGACGCTTGCCTGCACCGGTGCCAATGAAAGAACCTTAAAGAAGGCGGATATATTTTATAATACTATTATCATTCACCCGGTTTCCCATGCCTCCTACTATCCCGGTGCTGTTCCAATGTCCTTAAAGCTGTTATTTGATAGGGAAGGGAATGTACTTGGCGCGCAGGCAGCTGGCTACGAAGGCGTTGAGAAAAGAATTGATGTAATAGCAACAGTTCTTCACCTAAAAGGAAATGTAAATCATCTGGCTGAACTGGAGCTATCCTATGCACCGCCTTATTCATCAGCGAAAGATCCCGTGAACATGGCAGGGTTCGCCGCACAGAATGTCATAGAGGGAAGAAGCCATATTGCTGTCTGGGAACAAATTGAGCTTTTGGAGGAAAATACCTACGAGTTAATTGATGTTCGAAGCGAGCTGGAATACGAGAATGGACATATCAGAGGAGCAAAGAATATACCATTGGATAGCTTAAGAACACGGTTATCCGAGCTGGATAAGAATAAGACAATTGTAGAATACTGTCAGGTGGGATTACGGGGCTATGTAGCTGACCGTATCCTTACCCAGCATGGGTTTCAGGTGCTGAACATAACAGGGGGATATCGTTCTGCGGGGGATTTGTTAATAGAAGTACCACAACAGAGCAAGCTAATGGCAGCAAGCCTGGGGGTGGCAGAGCGGTCTGTAATTAGGCTGGATCCAGATACTCAAACCTTAAAGGAGGAAAAAGAAATGCAGCCGGATAAGATTTTGGATGCCTGCGGACTCTGTTGTCCGGGACCGTTATTAAAGCTCAAGACCTCCATGGATGAAATGAAGGAAGGTGAGATCTTGAAAGTGCTTGCCTCTGACCCGGGATTTTATGAAGATGTAAAGGCCTGGTCAAAAAGAACGAACATGGATCTATTGGACCTTAATAAAGAAGGGGGT
>JASGEU010000080.1:0-3388 GCA_047606065.1 Mobilitalea sp. | reverse complement strand
CTGGGACAGCTCTCTTTTTGTCGTGTTAAGCTGGGCCAGGATTTTTTCTGAGGTTTCAGGCATGAAAGAGGCCAGCAGGGATGCACCCACGGTGATGGCTTCTGTCAGGTTATACAGTACGGTTGCCAGACGGGGCTTTGATGCTTCATCTTTGGCAAGAACCCATGGAGCTGTTTCGTCGATATATTTGTTGCTTCTTCGGAAGATGTTAAAGATAGCTGTCATGGCATCGGCAACTCTCAGCTTTTCCATCTTCTCCTGAACCTTTTTCACTTCTTCCAAAACCACTGCCTTTAATTCCTGGTCAACGGCTTCTTCCGTATTCTCATTGGACACAATGCCGCCAAAGTATTTATTGGACATGGAAATAGTGCGGTTTACCAGGTTTCCAAGGATATTGGCAAGGTCTGAATTCATACGCTCCACCATCAGCTCCCAGGTGATGACACCGTCATTGTCAAAGGGCATTTCATGAAGCACAAAGTAACGGACTGCGTCCACGCCGAAGAAATCCACCAGAGTGTCGGCATAGAGCACATTTCCCTTGGACTTGCTCATCTTTCCGTCTCCCTGCAGCAGCCATGGGTGGCCGAATACCTGCTTTGGAAGGGGCACGTCAAGGGCCATAAGGAAAATGGGCCAGTAAATGGTATGGAACCGGATGATATCCTTTCCGATCAGGTGAAGGTCAGCAGGCCAGAATTTTTCAAACTGGGGAGTGCTGTTTCCATTGCAGTCATAACCGATGCCGGTGATATAGTTGGTTAAGGCATCCAGCCATACATACGTCACGTGTCTGGGGTCAAAGGATACAGGAATGCCCCACTGGAAGGTGGTTCTGGATACACACAGATCCTGAAGGCCCGGAAGAAGGAAGTTGTTCATCATCTCATTCTTTCTGGACACAGGCTGGATAAAATCAGGATTCTCATTGATGTGCTGAATCAGCCGGTCAGCATATTTGCTCATACGGAAGAAATAAGCCTCTTCTTTCGCAGGCTTTACTTCCCGTCCGCAGTCAGGACATTTTCCATCCTTTAACTGGGATTCTGTGAAAAAGGACTCACATGGGGTGCAATATAAGCCTTCATAATGGCCTTTATAAATGTCGCCCTGGTCATACAGCCTCTTAAAGATTTTCTGAACCTGCTCTTCGTGGTCCTTATCTGTGGTCCGGATAAATTTGTCATAAGAGGTGTTCATCAAATCCCAGATACTCCTGATCTGATCCGCAGCGCGGTCTACAAATTCCTTTGGTGTGATGCCTGCCGCTGCCGCCTTCTCTTCAACTTTCTGGCCGTGCTCGTCAGTTCCTGTCTGGAAAAATACATCATATCCCTCAGCTCTCTTGTAACGGGCAATGGCATCTGCTAAAATGGCCTCATAGGTGTTGCCGATATGTGGCTTTCCTGAAGCATAGGCAATGGCTGTGGTGATATAATATGGCTTTTTGTCAATATTACACATGTGTTTTCCTCCTGTTATAAAATGAAATAGACTTTCTGCAAAGAAAAAACCCGCCTTAAACATCCTTTCGGAAATTTAAAGACGGGGAACAGTCCCGTGTTACCACTTTAATTCATCTGCGCCTTACAGCACAGACCTTAACGGCTGCGTTCACATCCATAGATACCTCTATGGCTGCTGTTAACAGTCTGACACGATAACGGGTGTAACCGTCGGAATTTAAAAGCAGATGGCTGCCAGTTCAATTCCGCTGCTCCAAGGCCATGTTGGGAAATGCGCTCAAGCTTCCTTTTCAGCTTCCGGAAGTCTCTGTTCATGAGGTGGATTTCTTACTCTTCTTTTCTCAGCATTCTTACAGATATAGTTTGTCGGTATCCTTAGTGTAATGGCTCCCGCCTGGTTTGTCAAGCGGGTAGGCTCCATATGAGCTTATTTGTCATGACTTTTTTTTAAGGATCATATATATAATAATAGTGAAGGTTGGAGGAAGATTCCTTTATCCTGACACAAATTACGGAGGAATCGTATATGAAAAACTGCATCTCAAGGAAAATCCCCTGTCTTTTTCTCATGATTCTGGCGGTTTTCCTGCTCGCTTCCTGTAAGGCCCTGCCCCAGAAACCGACTTCCGCTGATACCGGGAAATATGAACAGTACCGGGCCGGTGATACGGCCATGCAAGACCAGTTCGATCAGTTTACAGAAGATTTGTTCCGGGAGGAAATAGAAAACTCCGGAATCAGTTTTCATTTCAGCATCGCAGATCCTGCTGCACGGGGATTTCACACCATTCCTCTGACTCTCGGCGATTTTTCCCTGGATAAGATGAAGGAGAGCGCTGAGGAATTGAAGCAGTTGAAAAAGAAACTGAGGGAATTTGACCAGCGCCGGTTAACGGCTGAACAAAGGCTGACCTACAAGGTCCTTGATTCCTACATAGACACAGAGCTGACCTCCGAAGGGCTGGAGCTCTATGCAAAGCCTCTCACAAGCACCATTGGAATTCAGGCACAGCTTCCCGTTCTGTTTGCAGAATACAGCTTTTACACCAAAGATGACGTGGACCATTATCTTTCTCTTCTTTCCACCATTGATAATTATTATGGACAGATTCTGGAGTTTGAAAAGAAGAAATCGGAAGCCGGGCTTTTTATGTCTGATTCCGCTGCCGACCACGTATTAAAATCCTGTGAAGCCTATTTAATCCAGCCGGACCACAGCTTTCTGGCGGAAACCTTTAACACCCGGATCGATGCTCTTACAGATTTGACAGACGAGGAGAAGGCCGCTTATAAAGAACAGAATTTAAAGGTTTTAGAGGAACACTTCGTCCCTGCCTATAAAAATCTGATCAATGGAATTACTGCCCTCATGGGAACCGGGACCAACGACAAAGGCTTATTCTGGTATCCGGAGGGAAAACGCTATTTCGAGTACGTGGTGAATTCCGGAACCGGGACCTCTTACGGTTCCATTGAGCAGCTCACAAAGGCCATCGAAAAACAGATGGGAGCCGACATACAGGCTTTAAGTGAGATCACAAAGGAGCATCCTGAGGTTCTTGACTCCCTTGAAAGCTATTCCTTCGAATATCAGTCACCGGAGGAAATCTTGGAAACCTTAAAGGTTCAGATCACAGAGGACTTCCCGGAGGCACCGGAGTGCACCTATACGGTCAAACACGTTCCCGCAGCTTTGGAAGCTTCCTTAAGCCCGGCCTTTTATCTGGTTCCGCCCATTGACCGCTATGAAGAAAATACGATTTATATTAACAATAACCCCCGCTTCCAGAACGAAGACTTATTTCCCACTCTCGCACACGAAGGCTATCCGGGGCACTTATATCAGAACGTTTACTTCCTGAGTAAAAATCCAAGTGATTTGAGAACCATCCTCTCCTTCCCCAGCTATTCGGAAGGGT
>JASGEU010000079.1:0-31433 GCA_047606065.1 Mobilitalea sp. | reverse complement strand
TAAGCCAATAGGGAGATGGAATAATGATTTCATCTCCGGGATTACAAAGAGCTTCGAAAACATTTGTTAAGGAATGCTTACCGCCATTACTAACAACAATTTGACTGGGTTCATAACTAATTTTATTAAAGCTTAAAAGCTTGTCACAAACAGCTTTTCGTAATTCCAGGGTTCCTTCTGCAGGTGTATACTTCGTAAATCCATCATGAATTGCTTTTATTGCTGCGTCACAAATGTTATCCGGAGTATTAAAATCCGGTTCACCTGCACCAAACCCAACAACATCAATTCCTTTACTTATTAATTCCTTAGCTTTTGCTGTAATTGCTAAGGTTGAAGAAGGTTTTACCGCCTGTGCTTTACATGATAACCCTAATGACATACTGCCTGCACCATTCCTTTTCTTAATTATTTATCGTTTTTAATATGTAATACTTAATTTTATTAATTTATATTTATTCAAAGTGTAATTATTGTAATATATAATTTTCTATTATGCAACAAATATTTTAATCTAATTTTAATAAAGTATTCCATAGAACTATCATTTGTGCGTGTATTACGGACTTTATATGCATTTTTAACAATCAATTATGTAATATATTGCCAATGTGGGACAACGTATATTTAGTCATATCTTTTAGGAGCCATTTAAACTTGATATTGGTATACTAATAAAAAATTAGAGCCTAAAAAGGCTCTGTTCATGTTTTTTATTCTATAGTTGAAATTTATACGACGGACATAATTTATTTAACTTTCATCAGCTTATTAATATCATTACTATGGGATATTACAACACGTTTTAAATTATCAACATCAAATAATAGCTTATTAATGTTATCTGTATTTTCTTTTGTTTCCTCAATGTTAGGAATATAATTTTCCGTGAGTAATAATATATTTTTGTCAGTAACATTCTCAAGATGTGTTTCTATTCTTGTCGTTCTTTCGTCAATGCCATTAATTTTTTCAGATATATTTGTCAACATCTGAATTATTAATTCTTCATTATTCATACATTTTCACTCCTCTTTTAAAATATTATAATTCACATAGATTTAATTTACAATATAAATATGAAAGCGTAAAAATAAAGACACTGCTAATTTAACATACCCCATAATTCTAATAACTTATAGCTCAAAATAATAAATTATAACAGAAAACAAAAAAACAGGATAGCTGCAACCATTGAAAATACAGTATTTTCAACAATTCCAACTATCCTATTAATCCGAGTACTTCTTATTTCGCATAATCAGTAACTCTTGATTCTCTGATTACATTAACTTTAATCTGTCCCGGATATTCTAATTCATTTTCAATCTTCTTTGATAAATCGCGAGCAAGTAATACCATATCAGCATCATTAATTTGTTCTGGTACTACGATTACTCTGACTTCTCTACCTGCCTGAATAGCAAATGACTTATCTACTCCTTTAAAGCCATTAGTAATATCTTCTAATTGCTTCAGTCTGTTGGTATAGGTCTCCAAGGTTTCGCGTCTCGCACCTGGTCTTGCTGCAGAAATTGTATCCGCAGCCTGAACGATACATGCAATCATTGACTGGAACTCAACATCTCCATGATGAGCTTCAATGGAGTTAATGACAATTGGTGATTCCTTGTATTTTCTACATAGATCCACACCAATTTGTACATGGGTTCCTTCCATTTCATGATCCACCGATTTACCGATGTCATGTAACAATCCGGCACGTTTTGCAAGTCTCACATCCACACCGATCTGTCCGGCTAAAAGACCGGATAAAATAGCCACTTCAATAGAATGCTTTAGTGCATTCTGTCCATAACTTGTCCTAAATCTCATTTTGCCGAGAAGCTTAACTAGTTCTGGATGAATTCCATGAACTCCTACCTCTAAGGTAGCAGCTTCGCCTGACTCCCTAATCATAACTTCGACTTCTTTTTGAGCTTTCTCCACCATCTCTTCAATTCTCGCAGGATGGATTCTTCCATCTACGATAAGTTTCTCAAGAGCTATTCTTGCAACTTCACGTCTGATTGGATCAAAAGCTGAAAGTATAACAGCCTCCGGTGTATCATCGATAATTAAATCAACCCCAGTTAAGGTTTCTAAGGTACGAATATTACGACCTTCTCTACCAATGATTCTACCCTTCATTTCATCATTAGGAAGCTGAACAACCGAAATAGTTGTCTCAGCAACATGATCTGCAGCACATCTTTGAATTGCTGTAACTACAAAATCCTTTGCTTTCTTGTCCGCTTCTTCTTTTGCTTTGCTTTCTAAATCCTTTATAAGCATTGCGGTCTCATGTTTAACTTCTTCTTCAACAGTCTTAATCAGATATTCCTTAGCTTGTTCGGAGGTAAGTCCAGAGATTTTTTCAAGTTCTTGCAGCTGTTTTGCATGGAATTCATCCACTTCTTGCTTGACACGATCAAGCTCAGCTTCTTTAACTGAAAGTTTTGACTCTTTCTTTTCCAGTGCTTCGGTTTTTCTATCTAAAGTTTCTTCTTTAGTTAGAACCCTTTTTTCATAGCGTTGAATTTCGGCTCTACGTTCCTTTGACTCTCGCTCGAATTCGTTCTTTGCTTTCAAAGACTCTTCCTTTGCTTCAAGTAAGGCTTCGCGTTTCTTAGTTTCAGCTGTTTTTAAAGCTTCATCTATGATTTCTTTCGACCTGGTATCTGCAAATCCAATTTTCGCTTCATAAACCTTGATGCGATAGGAAATTGCGACTTTCCAGGTGATAATAGCTACTACCACAAAAGTAATCAGAACAGCGATCGCTATTGGCAACCAATCATTCACAGGAGCACCTCCTTTATTTAGTTTTCATTGTACAATGAAACTATGATTTCAATTACTTTCAATCATCTTCCCCGTTAATACAACACATAAATTTTATACTGTTTTTCCTAATATGTCAAGTCTGTGAACGAATATTTATCTATTTTGACAAATTATAGAATCTATATATAGAACTATTTCGTACTTTATCTACAAAATATCCTACTTCATCTTCGATTTATTTTTAGACAATGAAAATATATACATCTAAGATAATAATTCCCACATAATTAATTTACATATAATCTTAACACTTAAGCCTGTTTTCCCATGTAATAAAAACCTTTGCTCTCAGTTAAATATACGTCAATAATTTTACCAATTAAACTCGTATCTCCTGGAAAATGTACCAAAAGATTGTTGCTTAATCTTCCAGTAAGCAGAGAAGAATCTTGACTATTTACTTCTTCCACTAAAACTTTTTGAGTTGTATGTTCTTCTTTACCAGCTGACTTCGCCGAGCTTGCCTGAATTTCTTTTAAAAGTCGATCAAAACGTTCTGAAGCAACTGCTTCCGGTACTTGTTCCATGGTAGCTGCAGGTGTTCCGGTACGTATGGAATAGATAAAGGTAAAGGCTGTATCATAACCTACTTTTCGAACCACATCCATGGTTTCCTCAAAGTCCTCTTCTGTTTCGCCCGGGAAACCAACCATGATATCTGTGGTCAGGGATATATCAGGTACTGCTTTCCTTATCTTATCCACCAGCTCCAGGTAACTTTCCTTTGTATAACGGCGATTCATAATTTTTAATAACCTTGTGCTGCCTGCTTGTATTGGTAAGTGCAGATGCTTACAGATTTTATTACTCTTGCCCATTACTTCAATTAACTCATCGGATAAATCCTTAGGATGGGAGGTCATAAAGCGAATTCGTTCTATGCCATCAATCTTTTCAATTTCAGTAAGTAACTGTGCAAAACTCATTGGCGTATCCAAATTCTTACCGTAGGAATTAACGTTTTGTCCAAGCAGCATAATTTCAACTGCACCATCTTTGGCTAAGTCCCGAATTTCTTGCAGAATATCTTCCGGATTTCTGCTTCTCTCCCTGCCACGTACATAGGGAACAATACAATAACTGCAAAAGTTATTGCAGCCAAACATAATGTTAACACCTGCTTTAAAGTCAAACTTTCTATCATTTGGCAGGTTCTCAACAATCATATCGGTATCTTTCCAAAGATCTATCACCATACGGTTAGAGTCTAACCTTGTATATAATAATTCAGCTAATTTGAAAATATTATGCGTTCCAAAAATGATATCTATAAAACGATAACTGGTTTTAATCTTCTCAACAGCAGAAGGTTCCTGCATCATACAGCCACAAAGAGCAATAATCATACCGGGATGATTTTTCTTAAGCTTACCAAGGTAACCCAATCTGCCATATACTCTGTTGTTTGCATTCTCACGAACTGTACAGGTATTATAGATTACAAAATCAGCATCCTCCTGGTCCGTCTCTTCATAACCAATCTGCTTTAGAATTCCGGATATTTTTTCTGAATCTCTGGAATTCATCTGGCAGCCAAAGGTTTCAATATGATAGGTTTTCTTTTTACCGGTACGTTCAAATTCTTGATCATATCGAATCTTAAGTTGATTGATAAACTCTATTTGCTTAGCAGCTTCTAATTCGTTTACATTTGTTTCTTCTCGTTTCATAACAATGTACGCGCCTTTCTAGTTACCTGCGAACTAATTTTGCAGGTATATATTTATTCTAATCCTATGATTAGAGTGTCAAAAGTCCTTATTACCTGTATTTGATGAATATTTGTGTATATATGTTCAGATGGCGCAGACCGGCATCCAGAAATCTCCTTGTTTTTAGGGGATTTCTGGATGGTAAGGCAAGTCCAGATGAATGTATGTACACAAATATTCATCTATGTAGACAAAACAGACTTTTGACACTTTAATCTTCTATGCAGGAATATAATTTTTCCTATATTCTTTTTACACTATCATGCTGCCAAATTCAAGTATAACTAACTTTAATTCCTCAAAAGTGGAATACCTGTAATGTAACTCCAGCGGAAAAACTGCCTCCTCATCAACTGTCTCTATTGTTAAAGCCGGCTTCAGAAAATATTCCGAATAATAGTGTACTGTATTCCCCCCTGTATCCCCAGAATCAATTTCATTCTCAGGCGGCATCAGTTCATAATTCGTTATCTGCATCAGTCGGTTTGCAATTTCTAATTGTTGATTGTTATAGCTTTCTGGCATCATACTTCGGTAGTAATAGATCTGTTTACCTCTGGAATGAAAATCTAAAAAGCCCCTGGTTCGATATTCTTTCATTAATTTTATTAGAATCTGTGTTTCATTCTCACTAGCCACAGTATCCTCTTCCGATTTAGGTTTCCATAATTTGCTTGGAAAATTACGATTTATATCTACACCTCTTGCATTAAATTTCCACTCTTCTCTCGAAATGTTCATAGAAATGCAGATCTGTCTCAAAGAGATATCCTGAATACTTTCAAATCCATTTAAGGATATCATATATCCATCCGGATTTAATAGTGGAACAAAAAGGATGGTATAAGTTTGCAGTAATTCATAGACACAGGCTCCATACAACATCTTTTCATATTCTTCCTTAAGCTGTTGCATCTCTGTATAGAGTTTATTTTTAAGACTAAAACGCTCCTGTTTATGGTTAACGTATAGTTCCGCATAATATTCTATGATGTGGAGCAATACGATGGGGTTTATCGTTTCTCTTGCATGAACACCTCCGCAGCACAGGAGAAACTGCTTGCCAATCCCAAGTTTTAGCAAAACTATGTCACGATTGTCGTGGGACATACCAATCGTGACATAGGAAAGTATTGCTTCATATTGTTTTGCCAGATCCCTGGCATCTGCCAGATATTTTTCATAAGAATCATACAAATTATTAAAATCAACGATCATAAAAATGTGCTCCGAATTCTATTATCAATGAATTCTATGCCTAAACTTTTATTTTATGACAGAGGGGCAAGTTTATGACCATTATTTACTAATACTTTATTTTATTAAAATTCATTTCTATATTACTTATTCAAAATTGTAAAAAATTTGTGCAATTGGTGAGTCTTCCGACAGGATCAATGTTTTATCGCTTCCTGTCAATGAAGCTCTTGCAGCTTCCAGAGAACGAATGAAGGTGTAGAATTCTGCCTTTTGCTCGTTGGCATAAGCAGCGGATAATATTCTCATGTATTCCGCTTCACCTTCTGCGATTATCTTTGCTGCTTCTGCCTTTGCATTAGAAATGCTGATTGCTACTTCTTTGTCAGTTTCATTCTGTATTATTTGTGCATCCGCCTGACCTTGTGCAGAAGCTTCCGCTGCTTTTTGCGCACGTTCTGAAATCATACGTTCAAATACTGCATTTTTATTATCACTTGGCAAGTCAAGATGTTTGGTTTCGATTGAAATTAATTCAATTCCATATTGCTCCAACGAATTGCCAATACTCTTCATAAATTCTTTATTGAGTTCTCCATCCCTGCCACTAATTACTTCTGATTGTTCTTTGGAACTAATTACACTTTTCATAGCTCCATATACCGTAGAATCAATTCTGCTTTCAGCTAAGGTAACATTGGAACTTAGTGACTGTGTAAAAGCGATTGGATCGACAATTTTCCACAGAACATAACTATCCGCCACCATTGTTTTCTTATCTTCAGTAATTACATCCGATGCGGTCATGTCATAGTATTGAATACTCTTGGGAACCTTATCAACAGTTTCAATAAATGGCGTTTTTAATCCTAGACCTGCCTCTTTCATAACAGTTGTAATTTTACCAAAACGTTTTACAACACTGTATTGATTCTCTTTCGTAATATAAATAGAGGAGAACAAAACAATTACTGCTGCCAAGATTATTACAAATAATACGGTACCTTTTACTTTATTCATTGTTGTGTACCTCCTTCGATCAGAGTGTCTAAGGGTAATAATTTCTGAATATCAGATTCTCCGCTGTCAATTATAACCTTTAGGGTCGGAAGTACGTCTTCCATTGCTTCATAGAACATACGCTGCTTTGTAATTAATGGATATTTCTTATATTCTTCAAACATTTTATTGAATTTAGAGACCTCTGCATTTGCCTCATTTATTCTTTCTGCCTTTTGAGATTCCGCTTCCTGGCTAATCTTATCAACTTCTGCCTCTGCCTTTGGAATCTGCTCATTTTTATATTTAGTTGCATTATTTATTGCTGTGTCAGCAGCCTGTTTCGCTGTTTCAACAGATTTGAAGGCTTCCATTACTTCTGCAGTAGGAGGTTCTGAATCCTGCATTGTAATATTTACTAATTGTAAACCGATTTCCTGTGTTTGAAGCTTTGATAATATTTGTTCTTTGATTTTTGTTTGTATTTCAAACTTATCTGTGGTAATGACATTATCTACGTTATATCCGCCTACGACAGCTCGGATACTGCTTTGAGCAATGTTCTTTAAAATCGTTACCGGCTCTTCGGAAGCATATAACATCTTCACCGGATCCGAAACCTTATACTCCACAAAGAAATCAACATTAACGAAGTTAAAATCCTTCGTAATCATCATGGATTCTGATTCATTTGGATTACCTGTTTCTAAATCATAACCAATAGCCAACCCTTGAATTGTTGTATCTACCTTTTGAACTGTCTGGATTACCGGAATTTTAAAATGTAATCCTGCTTCCGTAACTGCCTTTGCTTTACCAAAAGTAGTTACTACCGCCTGTTCCTGCTCTTTGATTGTATAGAAGGAACCAAAAGCTAATGATAAAAGTACAATTAGCCCTATAACGAGTAAGGTAATTCTTCCAACCTTCTTCATTATTTGTTTGGGGTCCTGTCCTGACGGAAAATCATAAATGTTCTTATCTGCCATTCAATACCTCTTTCCTTTCGTCGGTAGCTTTATGTAAGTTAGCTTTTCTACCGCTTGTGATTTATTAATAGTTGCAAAGTTCCTAAAAGGGTTGTCAACCCCTCTGAAGCTTATGCACATCGCTTCCAAAACTTAAAAAAAGATGAAACGACAAGCCGTTTTACTTGTCATGAATTAAAATTTGCCTCGAAGGTGTAATTATCATATTCGTTCTCCGGTCATATTCCTCGGCTGGCAATTCATCTAATACTTGAAAATCATAGCCAATTGCTATTTTATAAAAGTAATTATCCATATGCAAGGATAGGAACTTGTCATAATAGCCTGCACCATACCCAATGCGATTTCCTTTTATATCGAAGGCTAACCCTGGAAGAAGCATTAAGTTCTGATATTTATTATTGTTAAAGTTACTATCCGAAGGAATATGGTGCAAATCCTCATCCATCAAAGGTTCTAAAATTCCATATTTACTTTTAATCAATAATGCTAAATCCAATAACCTATAAAATTCAATCTGCTTCCCTTCCACTCTAGGCACATAAACTCTTTTTCCATCCGCAATTGCCTTGTGAAATATCTCATGGGTATCAATCTCTGAACCAAAAGATACAAAGGTAAAAATATTCGTGCACTTGGCATATGCCTCTGTTTGATACAGTCTCTCCCTGACCTCTTTATTTAGAAGCATCTGTTCCCCTGACGATAACTGATTTCTAAGTAACTTCTGATTCGCTCTTATTTGCGCCTTTGTCATAGACATTACCTGTACTTTCACTTTTACTGTTTTTTAAGATCAGTAGCTTTCACGATAGAACCGTCTGGCTGGACAATGGAAACCTGTTCTAAGGTTCCTCGCAGGTTCTGACGAATTGCAGCAATGTACTCTGCTCTAAGTCTGGTCTGTTCGTCCTTCTCCTCCTCTGTTAATCCTTCCTTTTGCGCCTTATGATATAATTCATTAATTCTAGTTATTCTCTGTTCGTCCATAGTTCACTCCAATCCTCCGCCAATCGGCGGTACAAACATTTCTTCAAAGCTGCTCTTCTATTTTTGATATTGCTTTGAGGTAATATAATCCATGATATTAAAATCTTCCTTTTTCTGTGCGACAAATAAAGTTCCAACCTCACGTCCCTCAAGAATATGGTTGATATTTCTTACATTATCACCATTGGTAATAACCATATCAGCACCGGAGGTAGTTGCTATTCTAGCCGCTGACACTTTAGTGGACATTCCGCCGGTTCCAAATGTGCTTGCCGAATCCTTAGCCATTTCCGTAAGTTCTTCTGTAAATTCAGTAACACAGGAAATAAGCTCTGCCTCCTGATTTTTATTTGGATCATCCGTATATAGGCCGTCAATATCGGATAGTAAGATTAATAAATCCGCTTCTACAAGTGCGGTAACAATCGCAGATAAAGTATCATTGTCACCAAAATCAAGATCCAGCTCTTCGGTAGATACCGTATCGTTCTCATTTACAATTGGAATAACACCCATTCTGAAAAGTTCTCCAAAGGTATTCTTTGCATTAAAACGGCTAATCTCATTCATCATAGTATATTTCGTAATCAAAATTTGAGCCGCGGTCTGGTTGTATTCTGCAAAAAGCTTTTGATATACCATCATCAGGCTTGCCTGACCAACTGCTGCACAGGCCTGCTTTACCGCTCTCTTAGTTGGACGTTCTAACAGCCCTAATGCCTTTCTTCCGACTGCAATTGCTCCAGAAGTTACAAGAATTACATCCTTCCCCTGATTTCTTAAGTCGGTTAATATACGCACCAAACGCTCCATTTTCTCCAAGTTAAGACTTCCCGTTTCCATATGTGTTAAAGAAGATGATCCAATCTTGATAACAACTCTTTGTTTATCCTTTAATTGATCCCTGCAATTCATACAAGATCCTCCCAAATGTATTTTCCTTGGTATCGTTATAAGTATATTCCTAATTGTAACTCGGTTGATATTGACTCGCCACAGCTTCGAAAACCTTTATTCCATCCATTGCTGCCGAGGTGATTCCACCTGCATAGCCAGCACCTTCACCGCAAGGATAGATGCCCTTTATATTACTTTCCAGGTTATGATCTCTCTCAATACGAACTGGCGAAGAGGTTCGCGTCTCCACACCGCTAAGCACTGTCTCTTCATCCGCAAAGCCTTTTATTTTATGGTCAAAAGCAAGAATTCCTTCCTTTAGAGAATCGATAATATTATTTGGTAAGCAATTCCTTAAGTTGGTTAAACGATAATTGCCCTTAATATTGGGGACAACCTTTCCTATGGTAACACTATCTTGATTCTTTAACAAGTCTCCAAAGAGCTGTACCGGAACATAACCTTTGCCTGCTTCATAAGCAGCTTTTTCCCATTTTCTTTGAAAGGCAACTCCGCTAAGAGGATCTTCTCCCCCGAAATCCGTGGGCTGTACGGTAACAACAATTGCACTGTTGGCATTTGCTTCATCACGAAGATAATTACTCATACCATTCACAGCCATATGTCCATTTTCTGAAGAAGCATTTACAACAAAGCCTCCCGGACACATACAAAAGGAATAGACTCCTCTTCCAGAAGACGTCTGGTGCGTTAGCTTGTAATCCGCGGCTGGAAGGTGAATATAATCCTTACCATATTGGGAGTTACTTATCACACTTTGAGGGTGCTCAATTCTCATACCAATGGCAAAAGCCTTTGGTGTTAATTTCAAGCTATTGTCCTTGAACATCTGAAAGGTATCTCTGGCACTGTGTCCAATTGCAGGTATTAACACCTTGCAGGGGATTTTTTCTGAATGGTTAAGTTCAACTCCCAATAATTGTTCGTTCTCTATAATTAAATTTGTAAGTTTTGTATTAAAGCGTACCTCTCCACCTAGGCGGATAATTTCTTTTCGCATATTCTCAACAACATAGCGAAGCTTATCTGTGCCAATATGGGGTTTGTTCAGATATAAAATTTCGGAAGGTGCACCATAATTCACAAAGGTTTCCATAATGAGTCGATAGCGATGATTGCTGTCTTTCACCATTGTATTTAATTTACCATCCGAGAAGGTTCCTGCTCCACCTTCACCAAACTGCACATTACTTTCGGGGGATAGCTCCTTGGTGCTCCAAAAATGTTCTACCTCCTTTACTCTCTTACTGACCTCGTCACCACGTTCAATAACCAGCGGACAGTAACCGTATTTCGCTAATTGTAAGGCTGCAAATAATCCTGCCGGGCCGGTACCAACTACAATAGGTCTTAAGTTGAGCTTTTGCTCTGCCCGAGAAATAAATTGATAATTTTCTTTTGTGGAGAAAATAATGTTGACATTATGGCAGCGGTTTACGAGCTGTTTTTCTGCCTCAGCTCCCTTATTTTTTAAAGATACTTCTAATGTATAAATATATTTAATCTCATCTTTTCTGGCATCAATGGATTTTTTGACAATTTCCAATTCAAATAAATCAGATGGTGACAGTTTAAGAGCTTTTGCTGCTGATTTTTTTAAGTCTTCCACTGTATGATTAATCGGAAGCTTTATTTGCGCAATGCGTATCATTCTAATATTCCTTTATCATTTATGCGTTTACTAGTTATTGCTTGTTAATATAATTATTTATTTGGTCCTGCTGTTTCTCCTGCCAAATATCCAGAGCTCCATGCCCATTGAAGATTATATCCCCCACAGGTTCCATCCACATCCAACAGCTCTCCCACCAGATATAGCTTCTTCTGTAATCTGGATTCCATGGAACGTGGATCTATCTCACTGGTTTTAACTCCTCCGGTACTAACCTGGGCAAATTCAAAGGAATTTGTAGCGTTAATTGCCATCCGATGCTCTTTTAAGCTTGAAACCAATCGGTCAATTTCTGAATTCGTCATCGGCAGACAATTTTTCGCCAGGTCTAACTCCGCTTGTTGAAGTAATACATAAGAAAGCTTGTGATTTAAGAGTCCAATCATCATTTCTTCTATTGTTTTATGCGGGCTTTTGTTAATTCTTTGCTTAATTATGGCTGCTAACTCCTGTTTGGAAAGTTCCGGGAAATAATCAAGTTCGAGAAATACCTTTTCACCTTGGTCCAGGGCTTTTGCAACAAAGCGGCTTACCTGCATAATCGGAATTCCGGAAATGCCGATGTCTGTAAAGACAATCTCTCCTTTTTCCGCTCCAAGCAGCTTATTCGCATTATCTTTCCCTTTATGCAAATCCTCTGTAAATGCAGTTACCTTTGCTTTAACTCTGACACCTGAGACCGTCTTACAATACTTTTGCGGTGACAAAAGTGAAACCAGTGCCGGGAGCGGTTTGATTACGGTGTGACCAAACAGCTTTGCCAGTTCAAAACCACTTCCATCTGAGCCAAGCTTTGGTGAAGCACAGCCTCCGGCTGCTATAATCAATTTTTCCGATTGATAGGAATAGCTATTTATGCTTGAATTGCTATTATTTGAATGTTTGCTATTCGAGTTCTTGTTATTTGAATTCTTAAGTTTATAACCCTTATCTACCTCATCTTTTCTTGTTATAACAGTAAAGTCAGGTTTTTTTATCCCAATTACTTTTTCCTCATATCGAAATTCCACCTTAAGTGCCAGGCATTCCAGCATAAGTACAGATACAACACTGGCAGCTTGTTCCGAATTGGGATACAAATACCCCTCCCGTTCCCTGGGATAGATTCCAAGTTCCTTAAAAAACTGTAGTGTTTTTTCTACGTCAAAACAAGACAGCACTTTCATAGCAAATGCGCTGTCATCGGAACGATAGCAATCAGGGCTTTGATGTAAATTAGTATAATTACATTTTCCATTCCCTGTAGCTAATATTTTTTTACCTGCTTTATCCATTTGCTCAATCACAAGAACTGAACTACCCTCTCGTGCCGCAGCAATTGCTGCAGTCAATCCAGAAGCTCCTGCTCCTATGATGATCACATCATATTCCAATTGAACGCCTCCACATGTAAAGTTTAGCATTTGTTTCATTATATTTTACCGAAAGCATTATTTCAAGCGTTTCTTTACGGTATAAGGTATTACTAAAGAATTCTTAATACATTTTTAATGTTTAGAACCAAATATAAATGGGTTGCTGCAAAACAACCTAGTTTGCAACAACCCTTAAGTTTTAACTGGAATAACTCTCAAGCAGCGCATACAGCTCGTCCAGACTATTCACATATATTCCTTGTATTAATCGAATTCTATCTTCTTCCGGAAGAGTTTTCGCTTCTATATGAGTATCTCGAAATATACTCTTTAAATCACTATTATACACTACCACATATCCATCTTTAATAACAACATAGAACCGGAACGGAAGAAAATCTTCATTATAGGTTTTCTTAATCGTTATCTCATCTTCTGAAAAGTAGGTAAGTTCATAAGAGATTAAGCCTTTATTATACTCGGACAAAGGCATATCGCTCATATAAGAAGCCAGGTACTCCATTATTTCTTCTCTTGTAAGCCCAACCAAATAACCAGGTGGATTTAGTACCTGTGTTTCCGTGGTATCTGTTTTCATATTATAGATTTGCAGATTATACTTTGTCGTAGGCAGAACGGTAGACTCAGTCTGACTTACCGGAACATCATCCTGTTCCTCTGCTTCATCAGGTTGTGCTGTTGGTTTTATATTTTCTAAATATTTGTAAAAGTCACTCTTCTGTTCAACCGCACGTTCATTAAAATTTTTAAGTGCCTGTAAATAGCTTAGATAATAACAACTTGTAAATAAAACGCACAGTAATGCGAAAATTACGAGATAAATTGATGCCTTTTTAAGTTTCATAGAAACCACTCCTTCGGCAATATTATCTCCAGTATTTCGCTATTTATACAATTATAGTAAATGTATCCTTTTTAATATACTAATTATTGCCATTCCTTTTGGCAAAGAAGCTATCTCCTCCTCACTGAGTCCTCGTAAGAATATCAGCAAGACAAAATAAATGATAACAGCCAAAAGAATTGCAATTAAAAGTGCTAATAACATACTGCCTGTGAGAAGGTGTATTCCAAAGTAAGTAAAATATGCAACAACTCCCATAAGTCCTGAACAAACAAATGGAATTAGAAAAGTCTTAATAATCTCCTGATGATATTTCAAATGTCTTTCAATGGATATCCAGTTAAGAATACATACCACCAGCGGGAAGGTAACATTGCCTATAACAAGCGCATAGGTACTCAAATCAGTAAACTGAAGTAATGCAAATACAATAATGATATGTATTCCCAGAGAAATTGCCGAATGCAGAACCGGAGTTTTCAAACGGTTAATCCCTTGCAATACGGCTGAAGTTATCGTCGAGAGTGCGTAGAATACTATGGATACCGAACCAAGCATCATTACATTAGCTGATAAGTTAAATCTATCTGCAAATATAACTCTAAGGATTGGACCAGCCAACACGCTCATCCCTACAAAGGAAGGTATTGCAATTATCATATTAAACTTTACAGCTGAATGTACTTTCGCTCTAATTACATCCTGAAGACCTCTGGCATAATCTGTTGCTATTGTAGTTACAATTGTTGCGCCGATTGCCGTAGCAATTGCCACAGGAACATTGGTTAATAATCGGTACTCATTACTATAAATACCCCAAAGGGAATCCAGATTATCTGAAAGGTAAAGCTGCCCTGGTAACACTCCAAGGACTTCATTGTCTATAACCGTGACTTCTTTCAGACTCATGACATTTCCAAACAACGTCATATCTACAAGCCCACTTATCTGATAGACAAACTGACTTAATATAATTGGTGATATGGTAATTAAAAGTAACTTAAAAATGGATTGATAGCTCTCATTTACTTCACTATGATCTTTTTTCAGCTGCCTGTTTAAAACCGGTTTATAAATGATAAAAACAAAGACTAAAAACAGCAACGATATAAAGGCTCCTGTCAGAGTTCCAAAAGTACCGCCCGCTGCACCATAGGCAGCGACGTTAACACTGGCACTAAAATTCTTAACCAGCAAATAAGCAGCTACCACACTGACTACAGCATTCACAATCTGCTCCAGCACCTGTGAAACTGCAGTTGGAATTGTAGTGTTTTTCCCTTGATAAAAACCACGCAGAACACCCATAATGGAAAAAATAAAAATCGTAGGCGACAGCACCCTTAATGGTAACGCTAAATTAGGTGATTTAATAAGCTTAGAAAAAAGATCAGCACCAAAGAATACAATAATTGTAGCGATAAACCCTACTACAACCGCGCACATCATAGCAATTAAAAATACACGGTAGGCGTTGCGGTGTTCTTTCTTCGCTGTTCGAACCGCAACCAGCCTCGCTACCGCAATTGGTAGACTATAGGAGGAAATAATCAACATAATATTATATATCTCAAAGGATTTTGAATAAAGACCAGCACCCTCAATACCATAAATTCTTTGCATTGGAACGCGGTATACGAGTCCTATGATACGCACCAGAATGGAAGCAATTGCCAGAATACTCCCCTGTACTAAAAATTGATTATTCTTATTGCTTGCCGACATAACAATCTCCTTCATTTATCTTGCGTTGTAATTGTTCCATACCTTCATCGATACATGGCATCTTTTGATACCGATAATTCACAGACCTTAAGTTCCACCACTCTTATTGGATTTTAACATCTTCTGGTCGATCCTTAGGGAATAAGGTAATATAGGTTTTTCCCGGGTTAATCTTTAACTCTTCCCCAGCCTCATTATAATAACGCATCCATCGATCCGCTTCCTTCTTCTTCCAGGTGATAGGTACAACACTGCCATTGGTAATATAATACCCTGTTCCAGATGCATCCGTAAGCTCCATGGTTTGATAATCATTTTTATCAATATCCCATTCCTTAACAAACTGCACAATAATATTTTTAAAACTAAGCTGCTGATTCGTTAAAGAATCTACATGTTTATCATTAAATTGAAAACGATAATATAACTTATCCGTCTCATTATATTCAAAATATGGGGTTGTATAACCAGAAAAATGTAAGGATAGTTTCATGGCTTGATTTCCACCTGCAAGGTCCGTATCCTTCTCGTAGAAGGAATAGTGCGGCTGAAAATCGCTGGCATAGTCCGTTTCAAAACCTTTTTTCGCAATTCCTGCCTGAATGCTCTCTATACTTGCAAATGCATTATTAGGAGCTTTAATACTCTTATCCCTATAGAATACAGTGGTTCCAATTCCTTCGGACCCATCCATATGATCAATCTTTAATTCGTTCATTTTTTTAGTTGCATACTTTGTCTTTCCATAATGTACGTAGATGGCATCATATTCATCGGCGATACTGACAAAATAGTGTCTGGAGCTTCGAACAGAACCCAAACGGTCACCGCTAAAGTTTTCGCCAATCCCTAATAATCTGGTAATACCGCCTTCTACAATGCATTCATATACAATATCAGCTTGTCCAATTCCACTTTGATTGGAAACGGCTTTGAAATTATTTAATTGTATTGCAATCGGACGCTTTGTACCAACTTCAATCGGAACCCATAAGCCGGATAAATAACTTCTCATCTCTCCATCATGATTTTCGACAATCGGAGTAGGTGCAGGTGTACTTGTTGGTACTTGAGTTACTGCATTCGTAATATTATTTTCGTCATTATCTATATCTGATTTATCCTCTGAAGAGTTTTTACATCCTATCATATAAAATGCTGTAAACAATAACAGCATTAAAGCAAAGTATTTCTTCATTCTTATCAGCCCCTTCCAAAGTCCGTACTATCTGAATATTCCGTACATTTATCTAGTTATCCCAAGCTTTTCTAACACATTATTTTGTTTTTCTTCCATTCTTATACGCTCGTCTTCTTCCATATGATCGTATCCAAACAGGTGAAACATGCTATGCGCTGTTAAAAATGCAATCTCTCTCTTAATCGAATGACCATATTCCTGCGCTTGAACTATCGCTCGTTCTACACTGATAACAATATCACCTAAAAGAAGTTCTCCCGACTCCGGATCAAACGAGGTTATATCATCTTCAAATTTATCAAAATCACCAGGAGAATCGTATTCGTTGGACGGAAAGGACAATACATCCGTTGCTGTATCCTTTTCTCTATATTCCCGATTAATCTCCTTAATTTCTTCATCATCTGTTAATAAAACACTAAGGTCTACTTCATAGGGACATTCCTCATGATCCAAGCACTCTTCCACTACTTGATGAATTAATTCTTCATAATCAAAATCCAGTTTATTCGTGGATTCATTCTCAAAATGAATTGTCATTTCATTCTCCTTGTCTTTCACTAATTATAGCCATATTTTTAATACTATTATTCAATTCTATAGAATTCTGAACCAAGTTCGAGAACCTGTGGTTTCCTCACTGTTTGGCTCTCGCCAAACTAAAACACACGACAAGTGAAACGACTCGCCGTTTCATCTTGTATTTAAAATTATCCTTAGAAAGCAAGATTTCTCAGGTAATTTGTAACTATTCAAATTAGTTTTGATCAGTTACAAATTCTTTGTGATAAAATTCTTTTAATATTTTATAATCCTTTAGCGACAACCCTGCCGCATCAAAGGTACCCTTGTCCATTCTCATTTGAAAAATATTATCAATTACCTTTGTGGCAGTAAATTTTTTATCACCTGTTTTTTCAATGTAATCAAGGGTTGATACTACGCTGTCTGTAATCATTACAATGGCAGCCTCTACAGAATTTGGTTTATCGTATTTAATATTATGTTCTCTGATTATTGCTTTAAGTTCTTTTGGAAAGGCATATTCATCTGCTAAAATTAAACCCTCTTCAATATAATTCTTTCCTCTCATCTTACCAGCTTCATGATATAGTCCGCCAGCATAGGCTAACATTTCATTTGCAGTAATGGAACTCGCAGCACGTTTGGATATATCCCCTATGTGCAAAGCATGTTCATACAACATGCTGTCAAATTCTCTTAATTGTTTTAGCAAATCATTCTCTGGGTCACAAAGGACCTCATAGCTTGTCCGCATACCGTTAATAAAATCATCCTCAGTATTTGGCAGTGCTGTTCTTTCTATTTCCAGCAAACTCTCTTGCTGTGTGGAAGCGGCTTCCTCCTGGGGGATAACTAACTTATCCATCTCTGCAGAAGGAATGGTTGTAATTCCAATGTTTTTGTCATAAAGAACATATAATAATACACCGGCAAGAATTACAAAGAATAAACTGGTTAAGGACAAGAAATAATTAACGTTTGCCTCCACTTCAAACACCAGATTATTTAATGCAAAGGATAAGGTGATATGAGTGGAAAGTATAATGATAGCTGCATACAGAAATGTACTTTTCTTCTTTAATGCATCGGATAACATATTTAAGATTAGACCAGTAATCAAAATTTGAATCAATACTTCTGGCTTTTGACTCACACTAATACCAAGAAGAAATGCTAAATTAAAATGAACTAAAATTCCCAGTTTTAAATCAATGAGCAAGGATATTAATAAGCTCCCAATCATCCAGAAGCAATAGATATCAGAGTTGGGAAGAATCAGAAGGAGACAGATGCCTGCCAGATAAGCAATTGTTACAATGCCCTCGACAAACCTCTGTTTCCAGATGACGGAGGCATTCACTTTGATATAAAAGGATACCGCCGCGGTTAATAATAAAGTAATTATACCCATTTTAAAAGTGTTTACATCCACCGTCTGATAAAAGACATCCAATAAAACTGGTATAAGCATAGATATGAATGGTAAGACAGCCAGCATAAATTTAGGCTTACTTTCTACAGGCTGTTCTTTCTCTTGTTGTACATCATCTGTTTTCATGATTGTTTCCCCTAATCCTTGCGGATTTATAATTTAACTTCCCTTCCCATCTTTTTTTACCCTGGTCTAATGATTTATGCTCTAAGGTTTTTTGCTCGTAGTGCTTTTGCTTCTCCTCATAGGTATCATATGCCTTAACTATTTTCTGCACCAGTGGATGTCTTACAACATCTTGATTGGTAAGATAGGAAAAGCCAATATCCTCTATTTTAGATAAGACATTAATCGCTACATCAAGACCTGATTTTGTACCGATGGGTAAATCCTTCTGTGTTAAATCGCCTGTAATAACTACCTTGGAGCCAAATCCAATACGTGTCAGAAACATTTTCATTTGAGCCGGGGTTGTATTCTGTGCTTCATCAAGAATAATAAAGGCATTTTCCAAGGTCCTGCCCCTCATATAAGCCAGAGGTGCAACTTCGATTAATCCTTTTTCGGAGTTTTTCAAATATGCTTCCGGTCCCATAATCTGATGAAGAGCATCATAAAGGGGTCTTAAATATGGATCTACCTTACTCTGCAAATCACCAGGTAAAAAGCCCAGCTTTTCTCCAGCCTCAATTGCAGGACGAGTAAGTATGATTTTGCTGACTTCGTCATTTTTGAAAGCAGTGATTGCCATCGCCATCGCCAAATAGGTTTTACCAGTACCGGCCGGACCAACTCCAAAGACAATCATTCTCTTACGAATTAAGTCCACGTAAGTTTTTTGTCCAATGGTCTTAGGTTTAATGGGTTTCCCATTAATTGTATGACAGATTAGATCTTTATCAATCTCGACAATCTCTCTTTCCTTATCTTCATGACATAGGGCGATTGCATAATTAACATTCTGTTCTGTAATTTGATTGCCACGTTTCGAAAGTTCCAGCAATTGAAGAAATACACTTTTTGCCTTTGCAACATTTCCTTCTGATCCAACTACCTTAATTTCACCATTTCGCTCAATAATTGTAACATTAAAGGCGCGTTCTATAATCTTTACATAGGCATCAAAGCCTCCAAATACATTCTTTTCGTGTTCGGTTGGTATATCAATGATCGTTTCCGTTATGCTCATCTTCCTGTTCGATCCTCCACTCGTCTTCTACTATTGTCTTATATTCCCAGGCTGGCTCTTCAACAAAAATCCTACCTACTGCTTTACAATAATTATTATCTATTGTTATTTCAACTTTATTATCCGTTATCCTGACATCTTTTTCCATTAGCTTTTTGATATATCGATCCAACTCAGATTCTGCAAGGGCTGTAGCTTCCTCTTTTGAATAGCTCTTTTTTTCTAATTCATATTCCCTGCTCAAAATGGAACCATAACGGAAGGGAAGATAAAAACTATCTGTAACATGCATTGTTTTTTCGTTAACAATTATATCATATTTAGAATAGGAATTTCTAGGATTATATAAAAATAATTTTTTGCCGAAAAAGGTGATATAATACCCTTTTTTTGTTGCTCCAGAAAATTTCTTTTGATTGTATTTCATAGAAAGAGACTCGTTATAATCATAATAGCTTTTACAAATAATATCTGCATCTGCCACAACAGGCTGTAATCTTAATATTGCATCAAAATCTCCTTTTATCGTGAGGATTCCAGATACAAGAATATCTCCCTTTTGGACTACATCACCAACCTTAACTAACGGTGTACCAGACCTTGTGACGATTTCTTGTATAATACCGTCCTTTGTAGCAATGATATGGCTGGGTCCAATCGCCTTTTGAGCTGGTGCGGGCATATTGGTTTCGGTTATCTTAATTATTAACCTTGTTCCTTTAATTTCTGCAGATACCCATCCAATATCTTTATAGGTTAATCGAATTGTTTCTTCAATCTCCTGACAATCCACCAGATTCTTTTTAATTCCTGTGTATACCTGGTTTTCATTTAAGAATTTTATCATCGCCTCAGGAGTATATTTGGAACCTCCAAGGATACTGATATCCCAGATAAAAAGAGACATCATATAGATTAGAATTATGCAGAACAAGATTCCAATAAAGAACCCTTTTCTCTTTCGATACTTATGAAGTACGAAGGGTAATCCCGACTTTAATTTAATTTTAGGTACAAGTCCTGTTTTTCTGGCAATAGGTTTTAAGTATTTATAATTATGTGCAGAAACAAAAAATTCAAAACCCCCATCTACTTTGATCAAATTCCAAATAAAAATCTTTTTATTTGAACATAAGTTGATGAACCTTTCAGGTGCTGTGCCAATTATTTGTATGTACAGGATACCTCGTAACCACCTAATTAGCTTTGTTAGCATTACATGATCATTCCTTTCTAGGTAACCGCTTGCTTTGCACCTTATACACAAAGCTGCATGTAAATTATCTTTTTAAGATAATTCACGCTAACCTTCGTTTCCTTGGACCTCATTGGTAATAAATAGCCTGAATATAGCCGCTGATTCGCATTTCATCCTCTGTAAAATACAAGATGTTCAGATGCTTTCCTTCGATACAGATACGGCAAAGCTTGGTCTGAACCTTTATAACATTTCCATCAAACTCAATAATTCCCTTATAATTTTCAAGACAGATTTCATTTCTACCTGTAGCTGTAATGATAGGAGCACCAGCTATGACATCCGCAGGTAATTGAAGACGATTTGACAGCTCCTCAAGATAAGTCTGCCTCTGCTCTTGCTTTATTTTCTTTTTTGGATTTAACCCCTTATAGAGTGTATCCTTTGCGTCTTTTTTGAATTTTTCATGGGATGATTTTAGGTCTTTTTTCATAACAGCCCCCTAAATCCTTAGCAGATACTGTAATAATATATGAAATAGCTAGATTGAATAGAATAATGGGAAAGTATAGTACAATCTGTTTCTTAAATTTAGGTTAATGATTCGTGTTGTAGCTATTCAGAACCACTCATATTTAAGCACAACTACGTAAAAAACTTCCAATAGTTTTCTATTGGAAGTCTCTTTTCAAATTAATATTTGCGTTTTCTAGCCGCTTCAGACTTTTTCTTACGTCTTACGCTTGGCTTCTCATAATGCTCCCTCTTACGGATCTCCTGTTGGATACCAGCTTTCGCGCAGTTTCTTTTGAATCTGCGGAGAGCACTATCTAATGTTTCATTATCTTTTACGATAACATTTGACATAGTCTCACCCTAACCTCCCTCCAGTTGTAGATTGTGACTAAACAACTGTTTGGGTATTTTTTGAATAGCACTACAATGATTATAGCATATTTTTCAATTTCGTCAACTAGATTTTAAATCATTATGACTATTTCTTTTTCCATTTATGTATCAAAATATAAATTTTTTCAATCAAACCAGGCAAAAACAGACACTTCCTGATTATGAAATTCACTGATTATAAATCCTTAAATTGATGGTGCAGCTTTTCATCTACAATAATTCTTTTCTTCATTGTTTTATGAAATACTTCTTCAAAAACTGCTGGTAGTCCTTCTTCCATTACATCGACACCTTCTTGGGTAATCCCACCCTTGACTGCTACTCTGGACATAACATCAGTAAAATTCATTGACTTCTCTAGAATTAATTTTGTCGTTCCATACATGGTTTTTGCAATCAGCTGCTGCATATCTTCCTTATCAATTACATTAGAATAGGTTAACGCTGCTTTCATAAATTCATTAAGAATGGAAGCAAAGAAACCTGGCCCACAACTTGTTATTTCAGAGGCAAAACCAAAGTTTTGATCCTCCATAGGATAAAGGCACATAAATCTACGAAGTATTTCATCAAGCTCTTTTGCATCCTGGTTACTAACCTTGTGGTTATGACAGATTAATGTAACCCCTTCCTGGACTTCAGAGATCAGGGTGGGCATAATCTTTGTAATCTTACAATCAAAGATAGCACTTAAATCTTCTAACATTAATGCACTTGTTATTGAGATAAGATGATGCTCCGGTGTTATAACCGTCTTAAGATCATGGATTACCTCAAAAAACTCACTGGGTTTCACACACAGAAATAAATATTTCACCTTTTTAGCTACTATACAGTTCTTCTCCTCCGTATGAATTCCGGGCCATTCTGTTGCAATATCTGATAATTTTTCTTTGTTTTTGCGTGTTACATAAATGTCACTAGTATCAATACCTGCACCTTTTATTAAACTGGTAACCAACAATCTCCCCATACTTCCATACCCAATGAAACCAAAACGACTCATCTTTCCAGTCCCTCCTTTTCGTGTATGTCCACAGAATGTACTCTTTAATAGCATATGTGCATCTTTTTAATACAGAACGTATTTCTTTTGCAGGGATTCTACCAGTTCGTCCATTTTCATCCTACAATGGGTTTGGCGGTAACAACATTTCATTGCATTAGCTGCTTTTCCGTGCCAGTGCACATTGCTAATTCATGGGAATTTCTCTTTTGCTTGATTTTGTCTTTGGATCATTAAAATGAAAAGTCTTCTTTTTATCCATTTAAAGGGCTGTTAGACAAGGGTTCAATCACTCTGCTTTTTTAGTCTTCCCAGAAGTAAAGAAAAAGAAAATTCCTGCAAGAACAGGGAAGAGGGCAAACGTCAAATACATCCAATTGTATCCCAATACAGATGAGGCAATACCGGCAACGATGGAACCAAACCCTATTCCTCCATCAAATCCGGTGAAAAAGGTTGCGTTTGCTGCTCCAAGTCTGTCCTTTGGTGCATAAATAACAGCCAGGGTTTGCAAACTCGACTGAACCGCACCAAATCCAATTCCATATAACAAGGCGACAAATAAAAAGATCAGCATTGTAGATGCCTGAGACAGGATTACCATAGCTATAATCAACAGAATCAAACCTGGGTACATGGTGGCGTTGAACCCTAAACGGTCAACTAATCTGCCGAAAATAGGTCTGGTTACCAGCATTGCAGCAGCATAGACAAAAAAATACATGCCGATATTTGCGATTCCCTTTTCTAACGCGTATATTGATAGGAAACTGACAATCGGACCATAAGCAGCCGAAATGAAAAACATTACTAAAGCCGGTCGCATAGAAGAACGTTCAAAAATAGCGGCTTTCTTTTTCTCGACTTGTTGTCTCTCTATAGTATGGTAACGAAAGAAAAGAGCCAGACAGAAGGCGATTGCTCCAAAACCAGCAGATGTAAACATCAGATTTGATGCATTTCCCCCGGCAAATAAAGCAAGTCCAATACCTGGTGCTATTGCCATTGCCACCCCTGAGGAAAGGCTGAAATAGCCCATAGATTCACCAAACCGTTCTTTACGGATGACATCTGTTGCCACTGTATTGCTTGAGGTACTAGACAACCCCCATCCAAATCCATGCAGAAAACGAATTGCAAGAATAACACCCACATAGGGGAACCACCAATAGGACAGCGTTGCGGTAATAATAAGCCCGATACCAACAAGCAGTATCACCTTACGTCCCCATTTATCAACAGCCACACCAGAAACAGGTCTGATAATCAGTGCTGATATTGTAGTAAGACCTGTAATCCAACCAATAACAGAATCGGCACCACCTAAAGACTTAACGTAAAGCGGCAGCGTGGGCATAAGCATTTGAAATCCCATAAAAATCAGCAGGTTAATTATTGTGATACCAATAAAATCTTTTGTCCATATTTTCGGTTTATTTGCCATCTTAATATTTCCTCTCTTAGAACTTAAATAATCAAGTCTATTCTTCAGCTTTATTTTCCTCCAGAACATTATTTAGAATTTTTTTCAACAGTTCTTTCGTTTGCATGATTTCCAATGGAGAAAGGTTTCTAGTTGTTATCTCCACTACCTCCATGAATGTTTCTTGCATCTGAACAGATATTTGTTTACCCTTTTCTGTCAGATACAAACAGTCAAAACGATTATCCTCTGTATCTTTTTCTTTGCGGACATAACCGTGATCCATTAGATTCTTAACTGCTTTAGCAGTTGTAGATTTACTTATATACAGCCATTCACTTAGTTCTTTCTGTGTTATTCCTTCATATCTTGAGATGACATAAAAAAAATCATGCTGTCCGCTTCGAATCGAAATGTCCTTTAGCTTACGATTTAATACAATCTGCAAATTCCGATGAATTGCAGCAGTCAATTTGCCTATACTTTCATTCATGATTATTCCTCCTTGTGATTAGTTTCACTTGCAACTAATTACACTATAGCACCAATTGGTTTCCTTTGCAACTAATAGTAATGACTAAGTTCCAGGTTTTTTTAAAAGCAAAAAAACGCTATCTACAACAAAAATAGCTTTTATCTGAGATACAAAAAAGCATCGTCACTTTTACATGACGATGCTCCATTTAATTCAACAAGTTCTTCCTCTTATTTAATCTGTGCTGCTAATGCATCCTTTGCTTTAGCAATCACTTGATCGATGCCTGCGGCATTCTTACCGCCAGCCTGTGCCATGTTCGGTCTTCCACCGCCACCGCCGCCAACAAGGGCTGCAAGTTCTTTAATCAGATTACCAGCGTGTGCGCCTTGCTTCATCGCTCCATCCGTAGCCATTGCAAGTAAATTCACCTTGTCTACTGCTGTAGAAGAAGCTAGAATAATCACACCTTCTGTAAGTTTATCTTTTAATTGATCTCCTAAGTTACGAAGCTCATTCATATCTACATCAGGAAGTTTTAAGGCTAATAAGGATACACCCTTTACCTCTACTACCTGACTCATAACATCACCAAGAGAGTTATTAGCAAGCTTGCTCTTAAGTTTCTCGTTCTCTGATTTTAATACCTTAAGTTCCTCAAGAAGGCTTTCTATTCTTGTAGTCAACTGTGCAGGCTCTGTTTTTGCTGCTTTTGCTGCCTGATTAAGTCCTTCTTCTAATTCTTTATAATAAGCAAATACACCATTGCCAGTTAATGCTTCAATTCTTCTAACGCCTGCTGCTATACCTGTTTCAGATACGATCTTAAATACAGAAATAACTCCGGTATTACCTACATGTGTACCACCGCAAAGCTCTTTGCTATAGTCACCCATACTAACAACACGAACATCACTGGAATACTTCTCACCGAAAAGTGCCATTGCACCTTCTTTTTTCGCATCTTCAATGTTCATAATTCTAGTTGATACTGCAAGATTACTCGCAATCTGCTCATTAACTAAAGCTTCTACTGCTTCTAGCTCCTGTGAAGAAAGTGCTGAAAAGTGAGTAAAGTCAAAACGAAGACGATCTTCACTTACCATGGAACCAGCCTGCTCAACGTGGGAACCGAGAACTGTTCTTAATGCCTTCTGTAATAAATGAGTTGCACTATGATTCTTTGCTGTAGATGCTCTCTGTACCGTATTTACCTTAAGCTCTACGCTATCTTTCAGGTTAAAGATACCCTTTGTAACAGTACCAACATGTCCAATTTTACCGCCTAATAATTTGATGGTATCTTCTACTTCAAATTCAGCGTCTTTGGTCACAATAACACCAGTATCAGCTGCCTGACCACCGCTGGTTGCATAGAATGGAGTTTCATTTACAAGAATGGTTCCCTTCTGACCTGCAACGAGTTCTGTTACAACCTCTGTTTCTGTCGTTAAAGCTGTAATTTCAGAGGAATAAGTTAAATTCTCATAACCTACAAATACAGAAGTCAAGCTTGGATCAAGCTGTTGATATACAGTTTCTTCCGCACCCATGTAATTTGTGGTTCCTCTGGCACTTCTAGCCGTAACTCTCTGTACTTCCATTGCAGCCTTGAAACCTTCTTCATCAATTTCAAGTCCTTTTTCCTCTAAGATTTCCTTCGTTAAGTCCTTAGGAAAGCCATAGGTATCATAGAGTTTAAATACCTCTTCACCAGATAAAACCTTGGAACCTGTCTTCTCTAATTCCTTCTCCATATCAGCAAGAATCGTAAGACCCTGATCAATTGTTTTATTGAATTTATCTTCTTCTATGGTAAGAAGCTTGATAATATATTCTTTCTTTTCCTCTAATTCAGGATATCCATCCTTAGATTCACGAATAACTACCTTTGCTAATTCTGACATGAAATTACCTTCAATACCAAGTAATCTTCCATGTCTGGCTGCTCCACGAAGGAGACGACGGAAAATATAACCCCTGCCTTCATTAGAGGGAATTACACCATCAGAAGCCATAAAGGTTGTAGAACGGATATGATCGGTAATTTTACGGATGGATACATCTTTCTTCGCATCTAACTGATAGCTGGTCTTTGCAAGCTCACACACTTTATCACGGATTGCTTTCATTGTATCAACGTCGAAGATTGATGGAACATCCTGCACAGCTGCTGCAAGTCTTTCCAGACCCATGCCGGTATCAATATTTTTATTTTCAAGTTCAGTATAGTTTCCATTACCATCACCATTAAACTGTGTAAATACGTTATTCCATATTTCGATATAACGGTCACATTCACAGCCAACGGTACAGTTTGGATCTCCACAACCGTATTTTTCACCACGGTCGTAATAGATTTCAGAGCAAGGACCACAAGGACCAGCACCATGCTCCCAGAAGTTATCTTTCTTGCCAAAACGGAAAATTCTTTCAGGTGCAATCCCGATTTCTTTCTCCCATATTTCAAACGCCTCGTCATCTTTTTCATAAACAGATGGATATAAGCGATCTTCCTCAAGTCCAACTACTTTGGTTAAAAACTCCCAAGACCATGCAATTGCTTCATGCTTAAAATAATCTCCAAAGGAGAAGTTACCAAGCATTTCAAAGAAAGTACCATGTCTTGCTGTCTTACCAACATTCTCAATATCAGGTGTACGGATACATTTTTGACAAGTAGCCACACGTTTTCTAGGTGGTATTTCCTGTCCTGTGAAATATGGCTTTAATGGCGCCATACCGGAATTGATTAACAATAAGCTGTTATCATTATGGGGTACCAGTGGAAAGCTGTTCATTACCAGATGCCCCTTACTTTCAAAGAATTCGAGGAACATTTTTCTTAGCTCATTTACTCCATATACTTGCACTTTTGTTTGCCTCCTAAGTTCTATCTTTCCTTTTAGAAATTTCTTTATATGTTAACATTTATAAATGTTTAACTTTTCTATTATGCAGATTAATTATTCTATCTTATATCTGACTTATATTTCTATTACTTAATCATCTTAATTTTATTGTTTTCGATTGTTTTATATTATTTATAATACTTTCTCTTCATTCTGTCTTATAGTATTTGTAATCATTTATATCATCCCGATTGCTTTATTTATTTCTATTGTTTTATGCTATTTATATTTAATTTCTCTTTATTCTGTCTTATAGTATTTGCAACGATTTATATCATCTCGATTGCTTTATTCATTTCTATTGTTTTATATTATTATATTTACTTACTCTTAATATTTTATCTTATAGTATTTGTAATCATTTATATCATCCCGATTGCTTTATTTATTTCTATTGTTTTATACTATTTATATTTAATTTCTCTTTATTCTGTCTTATAGTATTTGCAACGATTTAAATTATTTTGATTGCTTTATTTCTATAGTTTTATATTATTATTTACGTTTATAAATACTTTCATTTATCTATCCCTTATTTCCTATGGGACAACTCACTGGTGATATCCTCCCAGTCAAGTCCGCATTCCGCCATTAAAACCATCAGATGATATAGATAATCTGCGATTTCGTAACGCAATTCCTCTGCGCCGGGGTTTTTCGCAGCAATTGTAATCTCTGTTGCTTCTTCCCCACACTTTTTAAGGATTTTATCAATTCCCTTATCAAATAGATAATTAGTGTAGGAACCTTCCTTGGGGTTTTTCTTACGATCTATGATAACATCATAGACATCTTTAAACACATGGAAGGGGTCTGAACTCTTATATTCCTTTTTCACCAGTTCTGTATGGAAACAGGATTTCTCACCGGTATGGCAGGCTGGTCCAACCTGAAGAACCTTTGCCAGGATGGTATCCTTGTCGCAGTCAATGATTAGTTCCTTTACATATTGATAATGACCGGAGGTTTCACCCTTTAACCATAGGGTTTGACGACTTCTGGAAAAATAGGTCATTTTTCCACCCACAACAGTCTTATTATATGCTTCTTCATTCATATACGCAAGCATTAATACATCGTCGGTACGATAATCTTGTACAATTACTGGTACTAAGCCGTTAGCATCCAATTTAAAGGCTGAAAACGGTAAGCTGCTTTCAAAAGTATTCACCTTAATTCCTTCTTCTTTCAAGGAGTTTTTGGCTTTCATGATATCTTTGTTTTCAAAGAAATTGGTTGAAATTGCTTCCACATTATTCAGTGATAATAAGGTATAGATATCATTTCGAATCAGACTATCTCTTAGAATAACTTTTGCTGGCAGATGTTCAATAATATTTTTACTGTGTTCTGTTAAAGCAACATGTTTTAATAGCAGGTGATCCGCTAGATTACTGCTTAAAATCTGCTTTAGCCCCTCGTCTTCATCCATACATTCGATCATATCGAGTTCAAGTATAATTTTATCTGTACCAAAACGTTCACTGGCTTCCTTTATGATATTGGTATCTTCCAGCAAGGAATATTTAATCATTACCTTTGCAGCTCCGGTATAAATTGCCTTCTTAACATCTTCAAATCTTTTAATATAACTCCCAATAATAATTGGTATATCCACCGTCTTAACTAGCTCTTTGATCAGGGACAAAAACACTTCTCTGGACTTTTCATCCTTAGAGTAGTTATAGATGAACAATTCATCTGCTCCTCCATAGGAATATTGCTCCGCCAAGGAAATTACTTTGAAGGGAAGTTCATTCTCTGCATTAAGAAAAGGAATAATTTTTTTATTGGGCATTTTATTACTACCTCCTGCTCGGTATCGTTCTAGCTCTTCTTTCGTTCAAATAAATTAACTGCCTTTTTTAAATCAATTCTATTTTCATATAATGCTTTTCCCATAATAGCACCATAAACATTAATCTCTTCCAACATTTCTAAATCTTTTAAGGAAGCTACACCGCCTGAAGCTATAATATTTAAACCAGTGACCTGCACCATCTCTTTGGTATGTGCTATATTGGGTCCCTGTAGCATTCCATCTTTAGAAATATCCGTATATACTATGGTTTTCACACCAAGTTTTTTCATTTCGACAGCCAAAGTGACTGCTTGATAACTACTTACTTTTTCCCAGCCTTCAATCGCCACCATTCCATCCTTGGCATCAATGCCAATTACAATTCGCTTTGATCCAAAGGTTGCAATTGCTTCTTTTATAAATGCCGGATCTTTTACTGCTTTGGTTCCAATGATAACTCGATCAATTCCCAGGCTTAGTTTATTTTCAATGTCTTTAATTGTACGGATACCACCGCCTACTTGTATTGGTATCTTAACTTCTCTTACAATTTCTTTAATCACTTCATCATTAACGGAATGACCTACAAGCGCACCATCAAGGTCTACAATATGGATAAAGGAAGCTCCAGCAGCTTCCCATTGTTTTGCAATTTTTAAGGGCACATCAGAATATACAAGTACATCCTGAAAACTACCCTGTCTTAGTCTAACACATTGTCCATTTTTTATATCGATTGCGGGGAATAATATCATAAAGCACCTTTGCCTTTCAGATTAGTTAATTAATCGATGGAACCCTTTGTAGATAAGACACCTTGAATACGCGGATCTAAGCTGCTTGCTTCATCCAATGCCTTGGCAAAAGCTTTGAATGCCGCTTCTATAATATGATGATTATTTTCGCCACTTATCTTTTTAATATGTAGATTGATTCCAGCTGAATAAGAAATTGCATAAAAGAATTCTTTTACAAGTTCCGTTTCCATATACCCAACTCGATCCGTGGTCAATCCAAGATCATAGGAAAGGTAGGGTCTTCCGGATAAGTCAATGGCACAAAGCACCAAGGTTTCATCCATGGGCAGTAAAAAGGAACCGAAACGTTTTATTCCTTGTTTATCACCAAGGGTCGCTCGGATTGCTTGTCCAAGAACAATGCCCGTATCTTCCACTGTATGATGAGAATCAACGTACAAGTCTCCTTTGGTATTAACTTTAAGATCAAAAAATCCATGCTTTGAAAAACTCTCCAACATATGATTAAAAAATCCCACACCAGTCTCAATCTGCGTCTTTCCAGTTCCGTCCAGTGAAAGTTCTAATGTAATATCAGTTTCCTTCGTTTTACGAGTAATCTCTATCGTTCTGGCAGTCATCTGTCTCACCCATCCTTTTAATTCATTATACAATATGAGAAATAAATGTCAAATCTCTTTTCGGTCTGAAGCAATGAACAGTAAGCATCAATATTCATTTTCAAACCGTACCGCTATACTATTGGCATGGGCGGTTAACCGCTCTGAGTTTGCAAAGGTAATAATGTCTTTATAAATCGGTTCCAATGCTTCTTTTGAATATGAAATAATGCTGGACTTCTTTATAAAGTCATCTACACTTAAGGGTGAGAAGAACTTCGCTGTTCCATTGGTAGGCAGCACATGATTTGGACCAGCCATATAATCGCCCAGTGGTTCACTGGAATATTCTCCAAGAAAAATTGCACCCGCATTTTTTATTTTGGTCATAACCATAAAGGGATCTTTTGTCATAATCTCTAAATGCTCCGATGCAATTTCATTTACCACATCGATTGCTTCATTTAGGTTAGCAGCTACTAAAATATATCCATAATTATCTATGGATTTTTGCATAATCTCTTTTCTGGATAGCTGATTCAAGAAATTATCCACTTCAAGAGATACCTGAGCAGCTAATTCCCTGCTGGTAGTTACAAGTATGGCACTTGCCAATTCGTCATGCTCTGCCTGTGAAAGTAAATCAGCCGCCACATATCTGGGGTTTGCCATTTCATCTGCAAGTACCAGGATCTCGCTTGGTCCAGCAATGGAATCAATACTTACATGCCCATAG
>JASGEU010000078.1:0-10896 GCA_047606065.1 Mobilitalea sp. | reverse complement strand
ATAACAGGTTGCGAAACCAGCGAGAACTTTTCTTTCAACCTGCAGGATGAAAAATACATTGGATTTATCACACCAACCTACTTTTTGGGATTGCCAACAGTGGTGAATGAGTTTTTAGATAAGCTGGAATTACATAAAGCAGAGAACGCCTATGTTTTTACTATTAGCACCTATGGAACGACTTCAGGGCAGACTGGCAGGCGATTAAAGGAGTTATTTCAAAAGAAAGGAATCTCTATAAATGCAAGCTATGGTATTAAAATGGTGGATACCTGGACTCCAGTATTTGATTTAACAGATAAAGATAAGATTAGCCAGATTAATGATAAAGCCGAAAGTCAAATTGCCCAGGTATGTACTCAGGTTAAAGACAAAATAGCGGGAGAGCATAACCTGCATAAGGTACCAGGTATTGTTGAAAGAGTCTATTATCCCGTATATAAGAAGCTTAGAAGAACGCAGAAATTTCATTTGGAGGATGGATGTATCAGCTGCGGGAAATGTGCGAAAAAATGTCCTACTAATGCAATTGCAATGAAGAATGGAAAGCCGGAATGGGTCAAAACAGAATGTACTCTTTGCCTGGGATGTCTTCATCGTTGTCCGAATTTTGTAATACAATATGGTAAAAAGACGAAGAACCATGGTCAGTTCCTTAATCCATATGTAAGAATTTAATATTTTTGATTATAGAATTATTTAGATATAATTTTAATTTTGTTTAGAACAATTTATAAAGCCCCTTTTTAATATTTAGCACAATTCAGCTTCTGCTAAATATTAAAAGGGGCTAAATTTTTGTTCCTATTGGTTAAATGCATGGCGGTCAGGTCTGTTTACAAAAATGACCTGAGTGTATTTCTTAAGTTGCTATGTGTCAATGTAATTTTGAAGATTGGGTTTTAAGGAAAACACAATATTGAAGGTATAATGCAAAGTGAAAATATGAAAGTTATATGAAAGTTATCAAAAAGTTCTTGCTATGGAGTGAACTCCAAGTGCTAAAGTGTATTTAAGGAAGGAAACTATGAATTTATTGAACAGGAGAAAAGCTTATTACGATCGTATCCATTAATCAATTAAATTATAAAAAGGAGATAACCATGAATAGTTTCGTTTATAACGTACCTACTAAGGTATATTTTGGAGAGAACCAATTAGGAAATCTGGGTGCAGAATTAAGCAAGTATGGTAAGAGGGTTTTGTTAACCTATGGCGGAGGTTCTATAAAGAAAATAGGACTTTATGATAAGATTGTAGAGGAAGTTAAGAAAGCCGGGTTAGAGTTATTTGAATTATCTGGAATAGATCCTAATCCAAGAGTTTCTTCTGTCAATGCTGGTGCTGAAATCTGTAAAAAAGAGAAGATAGATGTTCTTTTGGCAGTGGGTGGAGGTTCCGTTATTGACTGTACCAAATACATTGGAGCTGCAACCTATTATGATGGGGATGCCTGGGATATTCTTTTACAAAAGGTTAATGTGGAGAAATGTCTGCCTATTATTGATGTATTAACCTTGGCAGCAGCCGGTTCTGAGATGGACTGCGGAGGAGTAATCAGCAATCCGGAGACGAAGGATAAAATAGGACTATTGTTCCCGGTAATGCAGCCGAAGGTTTCGTTCCTTGATCCAACAAACACGTATACGGTCAGCAGATATCAGACTGCTTGCGGTGCAGCAGATATGCTAAATCATATTTTGGAAGTGTATTTTAATATAAATCAGGATCTTTACATGCTTGACACTGTAATGGAAGGATTAATGAAAACCATAATAAAATACACCCCAATTGCTATGCAGGAACCAGAAAATTATGAAGCAAGGGCAAATCTTATGTGGACTTCCTCCTGGGCTATCAATGGTTTTATAAATGGAGGCAAATGGCAGGCCTGGAGCTGCCATCCGATGGAACATGAACTATCAGCTTATTATGATATTACCCATGGTCTTGGACTTGCTATTCTTACACCACGTTGGTTAACTTACACCTTGGATGAAACTACTGTTTCCAAGTTCTATCAGTTTGGTTGTAATGTATTTGGCATAGATTCAAACCTTGACCCGATGGAAGTGGCAAAGAAGAGTATTGAATTGATTTCCGAATTCTTATTTAAAACCTTAGAATTACAGAGTACCTTTACTGAAATAGGTATTGATACCACTCATTTTGAAATTATGGCGAAGAAAGCTTGTGGAGATGGCGTTCTCTATGGTTTCAAACCACTGAAGCAGCAGGACATTGAGAATATCTTTAAAATGTGTCTGTAAATAAAACTAAAAGTGGCTATTGCATAAAAGAAAGTAATCTCATACGCAGAACGATTGCACATTAAAAGTTACTGTAATACAAGCTAATGTAAAAAATTTCTTTTGTAACAGCCACTTTAATAATATATTATAAATGAAAGGCAGATAAATAATGGGTAAGAAAGTATTTATCGTATCCTCCAGTCCAAGAAGACAGGGCAATTCAGATCTTTTATGTGATGAGTTCGCACGTGGGGCAGCAGATGCTGGTAATGAAGTGGAGAAGATTTTCCTTAAAGATAAAAAAATTAATTACTGCACAGGCTGTGGATCTTGCTTTGATAATAGCGGCAAATGCTCACAAAAAGATGATATGCCAGAACTAAAGGATAAGATGATTGATGCAGATGTAATTGTAATGCAACCCCAATCTACTTTTATACCATGGCCGGGCAATTAAAAACCTTTATTGATCGAAACTGTTTCTTCTATACCCAGCTAAAGGGAAAGGAGTTCTATTTCATTATGACTGCTGCGGATGGAACTGAGTCTGCCATGGATAGAACAATGGAAGAATTCAGAGGATATCTGTCCTGTCTTGACCGAGTGAAAGAGAAAGATATCATATATGGAGTTGGCGCCTGGAACAAGGGCGATATTAAAAATAGTAAGGCAATAAAAGAAGCTTATGAGATGGGAAAGAAAGTTAGTTAGGAGTGAGAAGATGACGATAGCAGAAGTCGGTAAAAAATATGATTTAACTGCGGATACCTTACGTTATTATGAGCGAATCGGCTTAATACCGCCAGTGGGTCGTAATGCCAGCGGTAATCGGGATTATAATGAAGAAGATTGCCGTTGGGTTAGCTTTATTAAATGTATGAGAAATGCAGGGCTTTCAATTGAAGCGCTTGTAGAATATGTGACGTTATTTCAACAGGGGAAAAAGACGACAGCTGCAAGAAAAGAATTATTAGTTGAGCAGAGGAAGCATATTGTAGAACGGTTGGAAGAAATTCAAAGCACACTTGCTTATCTGGATCATAAAATCGAGAGTTATGAAGATAATTTGCTAATATATGAAAAAGAATTAATAGGGTCTGAGGACGAAGAGCTTTAAGAGAAATCTTAGAGCTCTTTTTTTGCAACTTAAATGGAACATGAGAAGTCAAATATACAGAGTAAATGAAGAAATAATGTAGTTTCAGCTATTAATTTGAAAAAGTTTTATTTTAGGTGTAACCATTTTAAATTTATTACGAATAATAAATGACAAACAAAAGAAAGTCAAACGAGGTGCACTTCAAATGATTTCTGACAAATCTCTGTATTTCGCTTTCTTGGAGGGAGACAAAGCTTCCTTCGAAGAGCTGGTAATACGACATCGTCATAGTTTGGTTTATTTTATCATGCAATATGTGAAAAGTTATCATGTGGCAGAGGATATAGCACAGGAGGTTTTTGCTTATATCTATATAAAACCGGAGCAATACGCGACACAGTATGCGTTTAAGACCTTCTTATTTATGTTAGGTAAGAGACGCGCAATTGACTATATACGCAAGGAATCAAGATATAATTTTGTTTCCCTGGATGAAGCTGATACAACGGATGCAAATACCTTGGAGGAGGTCGTTTTTAAGAATAATGATATCACAATGTTAAAAAATCAGTTAAAGGAACTAAAACCGGAATATCAGCAAGTAATTATATTAGTTGATTTAAATGGTTTATCCTTATCAGAAGCTGCTATTGTAATGGATAAATCAGAGTCAGCCATTAAAGTATTATCTCATCGAGCAAAAAAACGTTTGAAGCAGATTTTGGAGAAAGGAGGTTTTTCTTATGAAATCTGATAGTGAGTTTTTGAACGGTGTATATAAAAAAGCGGAAGAATTAAAAGCAGAATTAGAGCAGCAAATACCGGAAGAAGATAATGGCATAACCCCTTTGGCATCAGCCTTTAACCGGAAAAGAAAGCAAAAATATAGTACAAGGTATACAAAATATGCAGGAATGGCAGCGGGTTTTATATTGCTGATATCTTCAACCATATACGTTGTAAAATTACAGGGAAACAATGCTCCAATTGACTTACCTAATCCCCATGGTGTGAAAATTATTAATTATTCGGGTCAAACTTTGGAGCAGGCAACCGATATTGTTGAGATTAATGTTAAGGAGAATAACGGAGAGCTGCAGCAGGATATAGGAAAGGTATATAAGAACTCGGGTAATGAGACAGTAATTGCAGAGTTCTTTCATGGTAACAACATTGGCTTAATCGCAGGTGATTCAGCCATTGCATTTTTACAGGCAGATACGAATGGGGCAGTACTTATGGAGGTTTTTATTAAAGCAGAAGATAATACCTATGTCAGCCCTTTTGGTGAGGTAGTAACGGAGGAAGAGTTAAACGAATTATCAAAATAATAAATTTACAAAGGAAAGAGATAGGATAGGACAAACAACAGGTGAGTTGATACAAAGAAAATGCATATAAAGTGTAATTAAAAAAATGAAATATGATAGTAAACATGGAAAGGAAAAATCAAAATGAGAAAATTAATTACAATTCTAGTTACAATGGCAATAACTACAGCAATCTTTACTGGTTGTACAAAATCAGATACCAATAGTCCGGCAGAAAATAATAACTCTAATAATAGTGCCACAGATGACAAAGACGAGGACACTGATGTAGATAACAACGACAATACAGCAACGGATAATGGGAATTCAGACAGCACCAATTCCGACATAACGGTAGACAAAATATTAGAAGCAATTAAAGCGGCATATGGAGAAAATTATTATCCTAATACAGAGATTACCCCGGAATTTCTTGAAACAGAATTTGGCTTGACTTCCGATATGTATGAAGAAGTAAAGGCGGAACAGCCAATGATTAGCATTAATGCGGATAGAGTCGTAGTTGTAAAGGCTGCTGAAGGAAAAGCAGATGAGGTTGAGGCGGCATTAAATGAGGCAAAGGATAGAAAAATTGCCGATACACTTCAATATCCAATGAATGTACCCAAGACAAATGCAACCAAAGTAGTTCGCAATGGTGACTTTATATGTTTCCTTCTGGTAGGTGCAGTAAATGATAGCGAAAACCCTACCGAAGAAGAGTTAAAGCAATTCGCTGAGGATGAAGTAGCGAAAGCAGTGGATGCTTTTAACGGACTGTTCAAATAATGTGAGATATCAAAGGTGGGAAAATTGTAATGGTTTTTAGCAGCTTGACATTTTTATTTTATTTTTTACCCGCGCTTGTTATTATATATTTTCTGGCACCCAACAAATTAAAGAATTTAATTATGATTATTGCCAGTCTGGTGTTTTATGCCTGGGGTGAAATAAGATTTATACCAATTATGCTGTTACTTTCGGTGGAGGATTTCATTTGTGCTAAGCTCATGGAAAAACATCGAGAGAATAAGAGACGGCGCAGAATATATATGTTGATTTCGGTTTTCAGTAATTTGAGTGTACTTATTTTCTTTAAATACACAAATTTCTTAATGGGTAATTTATTTGGGCTGTTTGGGGTGGAATCTCCATTTGTGCAAATCATACTTCCAATTGGGGTATCCTTTAACTCCTTTCAGTCCATCTCCTATGCCATTGACGTATATAGAGGTACCACGAGCTGTGAGAAAACCTTTTACAATTATCTTGCATACACCACCTTATTTCCACAGATTATCGCCGGACCGATTGTTCGATATGTGACGGTTGAGAACGATTTGGATGATCATAGACTTACACAGGACAGCTTTTCTTTGGGTATGCGTCGCTTTACCATTGGTCTAGCCAAGAAAGTGCTGATTGCAAATAACACGGGGCTATTATGGAGTCAAATATCCAGCGGGACTGCCGGAGAGGGTTCCATCCTCTTATATTGGCTTGGAATAATAGCCTATACATTTCAGATTTACTTTGATTTCTCAGGTTATTCTGATATGGCAATCGGTCTGGCGAGAATCTTTGGGCTTACCTTTGATGAAAATTTCAACTACCCCTACATCTCTAAAAGTATTACAGAGTTCTGGCGTCGATGGCATATTACTTTGGGTTCCTGGTTTCGTGATTATGTGTATATCCCGCTTGGCGGTAATCGATGCTCGAAGGCTAAGCATCTTAGAAACTTAATTATTGTCTGGGCATTAACAGGTTTTTGGCATGGAGCCTCTTGGAATTTTATTTTATGGGGATTATATTTTGCGGTCATCTTAATTGCGGAAAAGTATTATGTACTAAAAATTCTTGAGCGTTTACCGAGAGTGTTTCGACACCTGTATACGATTTTCCTGGTAATGATAAGTTGGGTAATCTTTTACTTTGAAGACCTTGCTGCCATGAAGGAGTATCTAAAGGGAATGTTCGGTTTAATGGGAATGCCATTTTATAATAACCAGAGCTTATATTATTTGTTCGGTTATGGTGTTATTTTTATCCTGGCTGCATACTTTTCAACGCCTCATTTTAAAAAGGTGATTATTTTTGCAGAAGCATCCAATAGAAAAAGTATATTTGCAGGTGCCACAATAGCGTATGTATTGGTATTTGCGGGATGCATTGCTTATTTGGTAGGAGGTACGTATAACCCGTTTTTGTATTTTAGGTTCTAAAAGATGTGATCAGAGGCTGGCGTTTATCAAGAAGTGAAGCTTAGGGAGCTGATATCCGGTCTTTTATTATATCTTTAATGAAACTGCCTCTTTGTGAAAGGTACGTGTTAGTATGAAGTTTACTTTTAATAGAATATTCTTTCTGGTATTTACCGTATTGTGGTCTGCCTTTATCCTATGGAATCTGATTACACCTGCTAAAGTTTTTTCAGAGAATGAGAACAGATATCTGGCTGCAATTCCAGAGTTCACTTTTGATAAATTTATAAAGGGTGACTATATGAACGGGATAAATGATTATATCAACGATCAATTTGTCCTGCGTGATGATTGGATTAGTATAAAAACGATGCTGGAGAGAGTCATGCTGAAGCAGGATATTAATTCTGTCTATTTTGCAAAAGACGGCTATCTGATTGAAAAACATACAGATAAGGAGGTATCAGAGCAACTTGCAGAAAAGAACAAAGAGTATTTAGTGCAGTTTGTAGATAAATATATATCTAAGCTTGGAAAAGACCGAGTTAAGGCTATATTAGTACCAACTGCTTCGGAAATCCTGACAGATAAGTTACCCCTCTTTGCTACTGGTTATGACCAGAATAAATATATGGATAAACTGATGGCGTCTCTTCCAGAGGGAACGTTTCTCGATCTTAGAGATACCTTAATGAAACATAAGAATGAATATATCTACTATCGGACAGATCATCATTGGACTGCATTGGGCGCTTATTATTCTTATGAACATTGGTGCAAGGAGACAGGGATTAAGCCACTTAAGAAAGAGCAGTTTGATATCATCTTAGCAACCGATGAATTCTATGGTACCTTGCACTCTAAGGTTAACGTGAAAGTTAAACCAGATGAGATCTACTTATATCAAATGAAAGAGGATATGGATTATCAATTGCTGTATAACTTAACGGACAAAACAAATTCGTTATATGATTATAGTAAGTTAAAAGGAAAAGATAAATATTCAGTTTATATGGGTGGAAATAACCCAGTTGTTGAAATTGAAACCAATAACAAAAATGGAAGGAAACTTCTTGTCATAAAGGATTCCTTTGCTCATTCCTTCGTACCCTTTGTCGTAAATCACTTTGAAAAAACTTACATGATTGATTTTCGCTATTTTAACGGAAGCATGGAAGCTTATGTGGAGGAGAATGGTATAACAGATGTATTAGTACTATATAATACAATGAGTTTTGTTAAGGATGATTTCCTTGCAAAGTTGATAAAATGAGATTATAAATTCTAATGCAGAAGGAGATTGCAGGTCGAATGAAATGTCATTATAAAGATTTTACACTATAAAATACTTATGAAATCAGGAAAATAATGGTGGATATTTATAGGAACAGTGCTATAATAATAACATAAAATTAGATGCATAAAATTGACAGGAAAATAGGACAGCAAGTTTTGTACAATATTGATTGAGACTAAAAACATGTGTAGTTACTTCTTTGCAAAGATGGAGATGGTTTTATGGCATTTATATTATCATTATTTGTAATCGGTTTGCTGATAACCTATTATTATATTAATCATGTTTTGGAATATGAATGCCCTGTATGCGGAAGTAAAAAGCGTTGGAGTGCACATTACTTTGGTATCAAAAAAGATTACGTGGATTTATATTGTTCAAAATGCTATCAATCCTTGTATAATCCGACGACGGGAGAATGTACTACATTTTCCACCCCACAACATTTTCTATAGAATTTATTGATAGAAAGAATTTCAATAGTTGAGTTCAAGTAAATTGGAACTCAACTATTTTTATAACAGTTCGCCTAAGTGAGAGGTTGCAAAATGAAATTGAGCGTGTAGCCGAACTGATACATACAGAGAAGATACAAACTTCATATCTTTGCTGCATAGTTATGCCAGCTGTGGTTGTTGACAGTTATAATAAATAATGCAATAATGGATACAACAAAGTAAATAGTTACATAAAAGACATTTTATATAAAGTATTTATAGTAAGTTTAACGTTAAATGTACTATGCTGTAAGAGAAGGTGCAAGTACATCAGAGCGAAAATTAAAGTGAGTTACTTAATATTAAAAAACTAATTAGAAAGTGGGGAATATTATTGAAAACGAATAAAAAGCTAATTATGGGAGGCTTATTTGTTCTAATTATAATAGGGATTGTGATAATTTCTTTATTGATGAAAGCCTTTGTATTTAATCGAATAGGGGAAAGGGAAAGTGTAAATCAAAGTCAAGACGATACAAATAAAATCATTGAACTAAATCCAGATATAGATTATAGTAAATTGGATGCTGCGTTAGAAAAAGTACCGGAGCACTATAATATACGTTTAAGTAAAACCTGGGCAGCTGATTTAAAAGAGCTGTTGGATTATGTTGACCTTAATAAAAGTACTATGACACAGGAACTGGTGAATTCTTATGCAGTGGATATTGAGAAGGCACTAGAGTTTATTTATCCATTATCAGAAATCCCTCAACTTTATCTTAAAAACAACGAAGGAGTAATAACTAGAGAATATACTTCAATTTCAGTCGCTCTTTTAGATAAAGAAGGTGGTGAATTTGAGGAAATTATTGATGAAGCGGCAGAGCTTAAAATTCGAGGAAACTCTTCTACCGAGGTAGTGAAGAAGACATATACCATTAAATTCTCAGAGAAGCAAGACGTACTTGGTATGGGAAAGGCAAAAAAGTGGGCTCTTATAGCAAATGCCTTTGATAAATCTCTAATGCGAAATAAAATGGTATTTGATTTTGCAAAGAATATAGGACTCGAATATTCACCAGATTGTACCTTTGTTGATTTGTATTTAAACGGAAGATATATGGGGAATTATTTAGTTACAGAGGTTGTGGAGGAAGCAGCTGCAAGAGTAGATATTGACTCTGAAAATGGGGACTTTCTAATTGAGAGAGAATATGATAGAGTTGATGAGGACACAACTTACTTTAGAACTCCTATATTCGGATATCGATTCGGAATTAATGAGCCGGAAGTAGTCAGTGATGAACAATTAGAGACGATTACCGAGTTCTTCAGGAAGGTGGAACAAGCCATACAAGACAGAGATTGGGAGCTTTTTACCAGCTATGTTGACGAACGGTCCTATATCGATTTTTATATTACCAATGAATTGTTCAAAGTGGTGGATATCGATTATTCATCCACAAGATTTTATATAAAAGATGGGAAGTTATATGGAGGGCCGCCTTGGGATAATGATTTATCCTCGGGAAATGCGGAAGAGCACTTTTACTATGATTACAATTATCATGAGGGATTTGGTCCAAATTCAAGTTACTTAGGATTATGGTGCAATAAGAATTTATATAGCTATTGTTATGAATTTCCAGAGTTTAAAGAAGCATTAAGTAAAAGATATCTGGAACTTCAGGATCAGATTGTTAATTTATATGAAGATAATTCTTTCGGTAAGAACCAAATAGACCTTCTCATTGAAAGGTTTGGTAAATCCTTTGAACGGAATTTTACCAATACAGGCTGGGGATTTATAAATGATTTTATACTTGAACGAGTTCCAGAGAGTACCTTTGAAGGTAATGTGGAATATCTGAGAGATTGGCTTAAAAAGAGAAATGAATATTTATTAACTATTATAGGATAAAGGTTTAAAATGAGCAAAACAGGTTTTAATAATTATAGGTTAAGTGAAGAGATAAAAAGAGCATTAAAGGGACTGGAGTTCAAAAACCCCACAATTGTACAAGAGCATGTGATTCCTTTGGCATTAGAAAATAAGGATTTGTTTGTATCAGCGCAGACAGGAAGTGGAAAAACAGCGGCATATGCAATACCAATCTGTGAACGAATTGATTGGCTGGAAAACAAACCACAGGTATTGGTACTAACGCCAACCAGGGAGCTTGCAGTACAAGTGAAAGAGGACTTTACGGATATTGGCAGCTTTAACTCTTTTAAATCTGCCAATATCCGTAAAGTCCTCTTTCACTTGTACTGCAAGCTCCCTGGTTGGCGTT
>JASGEU010000077.1:0-29386 GCA_047606065.1 Mobilitalea sp. | reverse complement strand
TATTGACAGAGCCGCACCGCCTCTGGTATCGCCATCTAATTTTGTTAAGATAACACCATCAATTCCAAGCTTCTCATTAAACATCTCGGATACATTAACTGCATCCTGACCAGTCATCGCATCTACAACTAAGATCGTTTGATTTACGGTTATATTTGATTTGATTTCCTGCAGCTCTTCCATCATTGCTTCATCAATATGAAGTCGACCGGCAGTATCAAGAATTACCACGTTATAACTGTTCTTTGCAGCATGTTCCATTGCGGCTTTCGCAATATTAAGAGGCTTGTGTTTATCCCCCATGGAGAATACGCTGACACCTTGCTTATCACCATTTATCTGTAACTGGTCAATCGCTGCCGGACGGTAAATATCACAAGCGACAAGGAGTGGTTTTCTGCCTTTAGATTTTAGTTTACCTGCAAGCTTAGCAACGGTTGTTGTCTTACCAGCACCTTGCAGACCACACATTAAAAGCACTGTGATTTCATTGGAGGGCTTAAGCTGTAATTCAACAGTGGTTTCACCCAGCAGCTTTACCATCTCTTCATTTACTATTTTAATAACCATCTGCCCAGGGGTAAGGCTGTTTAACACATCCTGTCCAACCGCACGTTCCTGTACCGTATTAACAAAATTCTTAACTACCTTAAAGTTAACATCTGCTTCTAATAAAGCCATCTTAACTTCCTTTAAAGCCATTTTAACATCTGCTTCTGATAGTCTGCCTTTGCCCTTTAAACTTTTGAATATATTCTGCAATTTATCGGATAAATTCTCAAATGCCATTTAAAAAACTCCATTCCCCGCAGTAGCGGTCAAAATCCGATTAGACACTCTGTGTCTATGTTAAGAGGATAAAAATTAATTTAAAGTTCTTTTAAAATATCATCTGCTAACGTTGCAATCTTAACGATTTGTGTTGCATCACCTGTTGTGGTTGTATTCGCTACAATATCTTTAATTGTAGTAATCTTATCTTCGATTGTCTGAAATTTACGCATTAGGGAAAGCTTCGCTTCATATCCCTTAAGCTCCGATGTGCAACGTTTTACAATATCATAGACGCCTTGTCTGCTGATACCTTGTTCGGCGGCAATTTCACTAAGTGATAAGTCGTTCAGTACATAGTCTTCAAAAATTTGTTTTTTATGATCGCTTAATAATTCACCATAGAAATCATATAATATAGATAGTAATACGATCTCATCCAGCTTATCAATTTGTGCTTCACTTTGCTTCATACAAGATCACCGCCTGTAAAGGAATTTTCTTTACAGGTGCAAGTATAACGAATTATTGCCGCTTTGTCAAGAGCTTCTTACCATGAATTTATGATTAAAAAAAGTATGAACAAATAAATTTATAATTATTAGTAAATAGCCATTCAATTATGTCCCTATAAAGGATATAATCAAATGGCTCTTTTATCATTCTAATATAATCATGAATTATACAGGGTAGGCCATATTAGCCTTATCTGCTGCGGTTACGTCAACTCCGGTCTGCTGTGCCTGACGATACTTAAAGTAATCCAGTGCTACCTGTGGAAATAATGCATAGGATAATACATCTTCCTCCTGTTGTTTCCACTGTGTTATTTCAGCCTCAATCTTCTGAAGCTCCGGTTCAAGCAAATCTGCCGGTCTGCAGGTAATTGGCTCTTTATCACCAATAACTTTTTTCTGTATCTCTGCATCAAAAGGCTTTACCGTCTGACCATACTCTCCAGCCAACATTGCCTTTGTTTCCTTTGTTACCATCTTATATCTCTCACCAGCAATTACATTAAGCACTGCTTGGGTTCCAACAATCTGGCTGGAAGGTGTTACAAGTGGAGGATCACCAAAATCCTTACGCACTCTCGGTACTTCTTTAAGTACCTCATAGTATTTATCTTCCTGATTGGCTTCTTTTAATTGAGATACAAGATTGGATAACATGCCACCCGGTACCTGATATAATAAGGTCTTGATATCAACTCCCATAACCTTAGGATTTAATAAGCCGCTATCCAATGCTTTGTCACGGATAGGTCGGAAATAATCAGCAACCTCTGCTAATAAATTCTGATCAAATCCGGTATCATATGGAGTCCCTTTAAAGGTTTCAACCATAACCTCGGTTGCAGGCTGACTAGTTCCCAATGCGAAAGCAGAGATTGCGGTGTCAATAATATCACAACCAGCTTCTACTGCCTTAAGATAGGTCATACTGCCAACACCACTGGTGTAATGAGTATGAATATCAATAGGAATATTAACTGCAGATTTCAAAGCAGTTACAAGTTCAGTTGCTTCGTAAGGAACCAGCAGTCCTGCCATATCTTTAATACAGATGGACGAAGCACCCAGTTCTTCAATTTTCTTAGCAAGTGCTACATAGTATTCATGGGTATAGGCATCGCCCAGGGTATATGCAATAGCTACCTGTGCATGACCATTTTCTTTGTTTGTTGCATTTACAGCACATTCTAAATTGCGAATATCATTTAGTGCATCAAATATACGGATAATATCAATTCCATTTGCAATGGATTTCTGTACAAAATACTCTACAACATCGTCAGCATAATGGCGGTATCCTAAAATATTTTGACCACGGAATAACATCTGTAGTTTTGTATTCTTAAAACCTTTTCTTAATTTTCTGAGTCTATCCCAAGGATCTTCCTTAAGGAAACGCAGTGACGCATCAAAGGTAGCACCACCCCAGCATTCCACTGCATGATAACCTACTCTATCCATGATTTCTAGAATTGGCAGCATCTCTTCTGTTAACATTCTAGTTGCAATCAAGGATTGGTGAGCGTCTCTTAATATAGTTTCGGTTATTTTAACCGGTCGTTTTACTTGTTCTGACATTGCTCTACCTCCTGTAATGGTTTGGTTACAGCGATTAGTTTAAAGTCGCAAGAATTGTACCCGCTTCAACAGCATCTCCGGCAGATATATCAATACTTGCTACAGTACCATCCTGTGGAGCGACAATTTCATTTTCCATTTTCATAGCTTCGAGAATAAGGATTACTTCACCCTTCTTTACAGATTGACCAATACCAGCCTTCGTTGAAATGATCTTTCCGGGCATAGGTGCAGTAATTTTAACATTACCTGCACTACCTCCAGTTGCAGGAGCTGCTGCTGGAATCTCTGGAGCCGGAGCAGGGGAAGCGGGTGCAGCTGCTGCCTGAGGAGCAGGTGCGGCTGGTGCTGTTGAAACCGGTGCAGTAACAGGTGCTGCAATACCTTCCTCGACACTAACATTATAAGTATTTCCGTTAACGGTAATCGTATAATATTTCATTATAAATCCTCCTTGTGATAAACACCATAAGTGCTTTGTTTCAGTAATTGAAAGACATTGTTACAAAAATAACATCTTCCCTTACTTTTATATTTAATTAAGAGTTCATCCATTTATTATTGGTTCTGTGAATTGAACGAACGACAAAACCACCAGCCGGTACTTCATCACCCATGGAAGCATAGATGGCTGCAGTTATAACCGCTACTAATTCGCTATCGTCAACTAAGTTCTTGCCTTCCAGACCATTCGTTTTTGTTATATCTATTGTCTTAACGCTTGTTGTGCCAGAAGTATTCTGATTTAAATTAGGCTTTATGCTTATAAAATAAGTAACACACATGATCAGAATAATAAAAGCTAATACAAGCACTGCTATAAATAAATTATTTATATTAATATAATCACTAAAATTATTGAAATTACTTGAAAGACGTATCGTTTGATTAGTGATTACACTTGATAATGTATTCATGATACCTCCAATCTGCCGCTATGGACCGGCGTTTAATGTCATATTATTTGGTACCGTGTTTTTTTGAAGGTCTCAATTCTCTTTTTGTAGCAAGCATCTCAAAAGCATAAATGATATGTTTGCGTGCATCCTCTGGTTCTATGATAGCATCAACATAACCACGTTTAGCAGCTGCCTGCGCACTGGATTGAATAGAGGCATATTCTTCTGCTTTATCCTGTTGTACTTCAAGCGACTCGCTATTATACATAATCTGAGAAGCAAGCAGGGAATCCATCATACCAATTTCTGCACCAGGCAGAGCAAATGCTAAATCTGCTCCTATATGCTTTGAATTCATTGATACATATGCTGTTCCATATGCTTTCCCAATAATTAGGTTTACCTTTGGAACCGTTGCATTTGCAAAAGCATAGGTTAATTTGCCGCAAGCAATTGCTATGTTCTTTTCTTCTTCAACGGTTGATTTGTAGCCTGTAACATTCGTAAGGGATAAAATCGGAATATGGAAAGCATCACATAAATTGATAAAGCTTTCTGCTTTATAGCAGCCTGATGATGTGAGTGCTCCATCAAAGCGTTCAACTACCTTGCCTAAATTATCCGATACCTCTAATCTATTCGCAATAGCTCCAACCGTCACACCATTCAGACGGAGAAAGCCAGTTATCATCTCTTTTGCATATTCCATTTTTATTTCAAAGAATTCATTGTTATCTGCGATTGAGAGTAAGGCATTTTTTGTATCTTTCAATTCGTTTGCAAAATTAGGAAGCAGTCTATTTAAATCATCCTTGGATGAACTAAAAGCTGGGTCTGCTTCATTATTAGAAGGTAATAGTGTAACCAGCTTACGTATTTGACCCAGTACATCCTCCTCATTGCTGCCAACGTAATCTACCAAACCTGAACTTGCTTGAAAGTCTGCTTTCGCGGTATCAAGCTTTTCTTTGTTGTTACCAAGTAATGCATTGGGGGAATTCACAAACAGTCTGGCTTGTGTTGCTTCCATTAGAGTAATATCACTCAAAGCAGCTAATACAGCTAGTCCGCCGCCACAGTTGCCAAATACAGCTGTAATCTGTGGAATTACTCCTGATGCCAATGTCTTTTTTAAATAAATCTCTCCAAATCCATGTAAAGCATCCGTTGCTTCCTGCAAACGAATACCAGTAGAATCAATGAGACCGATCACCGGAGCACCAACCTTTAGTGCCAAATCATAGAGATTAGTAATTTTCTTTGCATGCATTTCACCAACGGAACCGCCGATGGAAGCCTCATCCTGACTATATACATATACAGGATTTCCTCCAATCAAACCATATCCAGTAATAACTCCATCAGCCGGGGTTTCCATTTGCTGTAAATTAAAGTCCGTACTTCTTTTTGTCACGAAAGCGCCGACTTCAACAAAACTGTTATCGTCAAGCAAAGCTGTAATTCTTTCTCTTGCTGACAGTTGTGCTGTGTTGCCCATTTTCAGCCCTCCATTTTTTATATTTGGTAATAAACAATTCTTCGCCAATATAAATTCTATTATATTTACCTGAAAAAGGCAAGGACAAATTCTAATTGTCAGGCTATTTTATGGTAAGTCATATTCCCTATTACTTTCCAATATCTTTTTAATTTTATTAATATTAAAGCCTTTTCGAAATAAACTGGCAATCAATTTTTGCTTTTCTTCAAAGGTAAGTAATTGTGGAGTCTTTGTTTTCTTAGCTATCGCTTTTTTTATTGCAAATAGCTCCGAATCCTCTTCCGAGTCTTCCTTATATTCTGCTTCCAGAACTTCATTAATTACACTTTTATCCAACCCTTTTTGTAATAATTCAGATTTTATAAATTGTTTACTTTTTGTTGATTTTCTGTTTTTAACATAAAGAGAAGTATATCTCTCATCATTCAGATATCCATACTCCTTCATATACCCAATGACCCGAGCAATTACCTCTTCTGGGTAATCTGCCTCCTTCAGCTTTCTTTGAAGCTCCTGTTCTGTTCGATCTTTAAATTTTAAGATTGCTAATGCCTTCTGTATCGCCCTTGGATAAATGGTCTGATTTATGATGTCCTCGTAGTCGGCAGCAGAGAGTTCTTCATCAACCTTAAGTGCAATACTTTTTAAATCTGAACTATATAGTATAAAAGCAGCCTCTCCATCCAAATAAACCTTAATTTTAGATTTTTCAAGTTCTTTTAGTTCTGTAACGATCATCAGGGCCTCTCCTTTTCTAAACAACTATATACTATTTTGAAGTATCCGTTACCTTCATCGTATTGTTACTCTATATTATAATAATATAGCTATCAATTTCAAATAAATTATAAAAGCTGTCCAACAACAGGAATCTGTTGCGAACTCTGAACGATGAGTTCTCCAAATCCCCTATTGGACAGCCAATCTTATTCTTAACTTATTCACCGTATCAAGAAATTATTGTTCTTTCTGTTCTAATCCTTCGGTGTAATTCTTTGCAGTGGTTAAGGAATACTTAATTCTTACCTTTTCTTCTATCTCTGCATATGCTTGTGGATTGTCAACTAAATACTGCTTTGCATTCTCACGTCCTTGTCCAATCTTTGCATCGTTGTAAGCATACCATGCACCGCTCTTATTGACAATACCGCTGTCAGCAGCTAAATCCAGAACATCACCCTCTTTTGAGATACCCTTACCGAACATAATATCAAATTCTGCTTCTTTAAAAGGAGGTGCTATTTTGTTCTTAACTACTTTAATTCTAGTTCTATTACCAACTACTTCTCCGCCTTGCTTTAAGGATTCGATTCTTCTTACATCCATTCGAACGGTAGAGTAGAATTTCAAAGCTCGTCCACCAGTTGTTGTCTCTGGATTACCGAACATAATACCAACCTTTTCACGAAGCTGATTAATGAACAATACAATACAATTGGATTTACTAATTACAGCAGTTAATTTACGGAGTGCCTGTGACATAAGTCTTGCTTGAAGACCAACGTGTGAATCACCCATCTCCCCATCAATCTCGGCCTTCGGTACCAAAGCTGCAACAGAGTCAATGATAACAATATCAACTGCACCGGAACGAACCATAGTTTCTGTAATCTCTAATGCCTGCTCGCCATTATCCGGTTGTGAAATATATAAATTATCGATATCAACACCGATATTCTTTGCATATACAGGATCCAGAGCATGTTCTGCATCGATGAAGCCTGCAATACCACCTCTTTTTTGAACTTCTGCAACCATATGTAAGGCCACGGTAGTCTTACCACTGGATTCCGGACCATAGATTTCCAGTATTCTCCCCTTTGGAACTCCACCCAGACCCAGTGCAACATCAAGGCTAATTGATCCGGTAGGTACAGTCTCAATATTCATATTAGCATTTGTATCACCAAGCTTCATAATAGAACCTTTACCATATTGCTTTTCTATCTGCGCCAAAGCAGATTCCAATGCTCTTATTTTATCGTCCTTTGCCATAACTAATCTCCCTTTTTCATAGTTTTCTTCCAAAAACACGAACTAATGTTCTTTCATACATCTTAACTTATTTTAATATTAATGTCAATACATATCACTTTAAATTACAGCACATTCTTAGTTTGTATTACGATTCTTTTCTTGCTTTTAAGTCAAAATAAAAATAAATTATTTAAATCCCCCTTTATGATAGTTTGAATTGGTACATAATCCTTTCTTAATAATAGTATACAGAACATACTATTTAATCGAAGTAATTTTCTTGCTTTTAACTTTTCAATTTATTTTTCTTAATCATATACAAGATAACACAATCATGGGACATGGAATGTCCTCTAAATAAAAATACATAAACTTTAGGGGAAGTTTTTAAATATGAGCAAGAATTCTCCGAACCTCGTAAAGATAAATTTAGAATAAAACAGATTAATACTTCACTTATACCTTCATGTAAATTTACAGAATATAGAGCTATTCTTATTATAGCAATTTCTCTATATTCTGTAAATAGGTGACACTCCCGTCATAATCACGATATTTTTCGATTGTTCTGTATCAATCATCCAAACGATTATAATCAAGAAATGTTATATGAATTTATTTTGTACTTATGTACTGTCCAATAGCAATTCTTTGTGCATCTATATAAGTTTTTATCAATATAAAAATTTTTCAGATGGTATTTTAATAAAGCTTACTAGGTGTACACATTTTGGGATTATAACCATGCTGAATGAGCGCTTGCATAATTTCTTCTTTGTGTTCATGCCCAAAGGTTTCCATTGTAATGGTCAGTTCCACAGCACTGTTGCGGTTAATACTGACAAACTGGTTATGGTCAAGGCGAATTACATTACCGCGGGCTTCTGCTATAATACTTGCTACATTTACCAATTCACCCGGTCTATCCGGCAGAAGTACCGAAACGGTAAATACACGGCCTCTTTGTATCAAGCCATGCTGAACAACGGAGGAAACAGTTATAATATCCATATTACCGCCGCTTAAGATAGATACTACTTTTTTATCTTTGCAATTCAGATATTTTAACGCAGCAACGGTAAGAAGGCCTGAATTCTCAACCACCATTTTATGATTTTCAATAATATCCAGGAAATTAACGATGAGCTCATGGTCTTCTACCGTAATGATATCATCAACATATTTCTCAATATAAGGAAAAATTTTATCTCCGGGCGTCTTTACTGCAGTACCATCTGCGATGGTATCAATATGAGGAAGGGTAACAACATGTCCGGCTTTTAACGAAGCCTTCATGCAGGCAGCACCTGCAGGCTCTACTCCAATTACCTTTACGTTAGGATTCAACATCTTTGCCAAGGTGGCAACACCAGCGAGCAAACCACCGCCGCCTACTGGAGCCAGAATAATATCCACGGTTGGGAGGTCCTTGAATATTTCCATTGCAATGGTACCTTGACCGGTGGCAACTGTCTCATCGTTAAAGGGATGGATAAAAGTATACCCCTTCTCTTCAGCCAGTTTAAGAGCATATTGACAGGATTCATCATATACGTCCCCATATAAGATAACCTCTGCTCCATAACTCTTCGTTCTGTTCACTTTAATCAGAGGTGTTGTCGACGGCATTACGATGATTGCTTTCGATTTGTAGTAATTTGCAGCGTAAGCAACTCCTTGTGCGTGATTACCAGCGGAAGCAGTAATTAAACCTCTCCCTCTTTCTTCCTTAGTCAAGCTGCTTATTTTGTAAAAAGCACCGCGCAGTTTATACGCACCGGTAAATTGCATATTTTCCGGCTTTAGGTATACTTTGTTACCCGATTGCTCTGAAAAATAGCCGCTATATACCAACTCTGTTCGCAAGGTTACTTTTTTGACTTCTTCTGATGCTTCCTCAAACTTATCCAACGTCATCATGGTATTTTCCTCCCAGTTCGTGCACTGCTTACTGCACTTTTAATATAAAAAGCTTATCCTACGTTCTTTTGAAACAACGCATTTATGAAATCCTCAGCATTAAACTTCTGAAGGTCATCAATCTTCTCACCAATTCCAATGTATTTCACAGGGATTCCAAGTTCAGATTGTATTGCAATGGCAATACCACCCTTGGCTGTACCGTCAAGCTTTGTCAGTACAATTCCCGTTATTTCCGCTACTTCATTAAATTCCTTCGCCTGGGCGAGGGCATTCTGACCTGTTGTACCATCAAGTACCACAAGAGTTTCCCTGAATGCCTCAGGATACTCTCTTTCAATGACACGATTAATCTTCTTTAATTCCTCCATAAGATTTTTCTTATTATGGAGCCGACCAGCGGTATCACAAAGTAAAACATCTGTATTTCTTGCTTTTGCAGAGGTAACTGCATCATAGATAACTGCTGCAGGATCAGAGCCTTCTTTCTGTGCAATGATTTCTACATTAGCACGGTGCGCCCACTCGGTCAGCTGTTCTATCGCAGCAGCACGGAAGGTATCTGCGGCTGCAACCATAACCTTTTTGCCTTTATCCTTCAATTGTCCGGCCAATTTCCCTACTGAGGTTGTTTTACCAACTCCATTAACTCCAATTAATAATACCACTGACTTACGATTTTCGAATTCATAGGCATTATCACCAAGTTGCATCTGTTCCTTCATACTGTTAATGAGCAGCTCCCTGCATTCACCTGGATCTTTTATCTTGTTTTCTTTTACTTTTAATCTTAAGTTTTCTATTATTTTTGTAGTGGTATTAATGCCCAGATCTGCCATGATTAAAACTTCTTCCAGTTCTTCATAAAAGTCGTCATCAATACTGGAAAAACCGCTAAAAATAGCATCAATACCATTCGCAATACTGTTTCTTGTTTTAGATAGTCCTTGTACTAATTTGCTGAAAAAACCTGTTTTCTCTCCCATAGAGCCTCCCTATTATACATTCAATACTATAGCATAACACTTATGTTGATAATTATCGTGCTTAAACTGACAATGAAAAGATATCTCTAAAATTAAAATTTATTAGTAATAAAGATTAATTATTCACTCTTTTACACATATGTCAATACTATAGAAATAAAAAATTTAACTTTTACCTCATCAGCCAGCTTGCATAAATCAACGTATTACCTATTTTATGACCCCAACCCATCTTTTATATTCTATTCATAATTCATAAAATTATTTGTAACAGTTCAGAACCAATCATAATATTTAAAAATCAACTGTGAAAGCCTGCTTTCAAAAGATAATTTTTAATACAAGTGAAACGAAAAGTCGTTTCACTTGTATTGTATTCCTGTTTGGCGAGAACCAAACAGTTAGGAAGCCGCAGGCTTTCGAACTTAATTCCAAATAGTTACATTATTTATCTAATTCATTTTCAATAAGACTTACGGAAACCAGAGTGGATACACCTTTTTCCTGCATAGTAATACCGTATAAGATATCAGCTGCAGCCATGGTTCCTCGACGATGTGTAATTATGATAAACTGCGTATCCTTCGTTAATTTATGAAGATACTTTGCAAATCGTTTTACATTTGAGTCATCCAGTGCTGCCTCAATCTCATCCAGTAGACAGAACGGAGAAGGCTTCAGATTTTGAATTGCAAATAATAAAGAAATCGCAGTTAATGCCTTCTCTCCTCCGGATAGCTGCATCATATTTTGAAGTTTCTTTCCAGGTGGCTGTGCGTTAATACGAATTCCTGCCTCAAGAATATCTTCATTTTCTGTAAGTTCCAGATCCGCCTTTCCTCCGCCAAAAAGTTCCTTAAATACAACATCAAATTGCTCTTTAATGGCTTCAAACTTCTCTTCAAACTGCTTTCTCATTTCACTGTCCAGCTCATGGATAATTTGAAGAAGTGCCTCTTCCGCTTTAATAAGATCATCTCTCTGGGTTGATAAAAATTCATAACGCTCGGATAAATTTTTAAAATCCTCAATTGCGTTAACATTAACATCTCCCAGTTCCTTAATCTTACCCTTAATTTCTACAATTAATTTTTTCACTTGGTTAAGGCTTAATTCCTCATTAATTGGCAGTGCAAGTGCACTGGTATAGGAAAGCTCATATTCTTCCCACATATAAGTCATCATCTGCTCGGATTGCTCTAATAACTTCTCTTTTTGTCCATTCAGACGATAACACTCTTTATCCAGCTCATTCATAAGTGCAGAGAGTTCTTCTCGTTTTGTAAAGAAATTCTTATGAATCTTATTGATATTTTCTTTTTCAGATACTCTTTCTTTAATGCTTTGATCAAGGATTAAGATACTATCTTCATATTCTTTCTTTAACAGCAATGCTTGTTCTATTGCCTTTTCCTTCTCTTCAACTGCCAGAGTAGCCTTTAAGATATCAGCCTTTAATTGTGATTCTTCCTCAAAAAGCTTTTCTATCTCTCTCTTAATACGTTTGACATTCTCAAGAATGAACTGTGCATTCTGCTCATAGGTAGACAATTCCAGTTTTAACTGGGACGACCTTTCATTGGCAGCCTGTTCTTTTTCCCGTTCTTCTTCCAACTGCTTTGACAATTGCTCAATCTGCTGTTCTTTTTCACTATTCAATTTTATATTACTGCTCAAAGACTCATTCAGTTTATATAAATTATCTTTTAAATCCTTTGCCTGAAGTTCTATCTCCTGTAACTCTTTCACATACTCTTGATAAATAGCTTCAGCTTCTGCCTTTTTTGCTATTTCTCTGTTTAAATTCATCTTAGCGGTATTCTGCTCAAGATAGTTCTCTTGAATCTGTGTTTTTAAAACTTCCAGACTTTGGCGCAGCTTTTGTTTATTCTCTTTTTCTTCTTCTTTCCTCTGCAACAAGGAATTCATTTGGGTTTGGAAGAAGGTTACCTGCTCTTCAATTTCTTCAATTTCACGACGTCTGCCAAGCAAATTACTTGCATTTTTATAAGCTCCACCAGAGATGGAACCACCCGGGGTTAATAATTCGCCTTCCAGAGTTACAATACGAAGAGAATATTGATACTTCTTAGCTAACAGGGTTGCATTATCGACATGGTCAACTACAATAATTCTACCCAGCAAATAGTCAATCAGTGTTTGGAATTTCTTATCCGTCTCAACCAGCGAATTAGCAAGACCAAGTACACCTGGTTCTTTTAGAACTTTATCCTGCTGCTGATTTGAACCGGAGGATATGTTCGTAAGTGGCAGGAAAGTTGCTCTGCCAAATTTATTCTGCTTCAAATAAGAAATCAAACTCTTTGCAGTGGCTTCATCCTCGGTTACAATGTTTTGTATTGTTCCGCCGAGAGCTGTCTCAATGGCAGTTTCATAAGTCTTTTCAACCTTTATAATATCTGCAACAACACCAACGATTCCTGGTTTCTGTGCCTTAAGCTCCATAACTTTCTTAATGCTGACACCATATCCTTCATAACGTTCTGTCAAATTCATTAAGGTATCAAGGCGTGATTTCTCACCCAGATAACTTGCCTGGAATTCATTGTATTTCAAATTAGCAGCGTCAATTAAAGACTGTGTTTCTGCAATCTGCAGTTCAAGTTGATTACTTTCGTTTGTTTGCTCCACTAAAGTCTGTGAAATATGATTCAATCTCTCAGTAGATTTTTGTATTACTTCTTCAAACTGGCTCTCTTCGCTTTTATTCTTAAGCAGTTTTTGATTTAAATCAGCTTTTCTAAAATTGTTTTGCTCCAACATTGTTTCATAGCGTTGCATATTGCTTTTAATGCCGGAATTTACATTCAGATGTTCATATATTTCATTGTTGCAGGCTTCAATATTTTTGGAGTAAGTTATAATATTATTTTTGATACAAGTCAGTTCATTAAGAGATTCCGTAAGAACATCATCCATGCTTGAGATTTTCTCATCCATACCGGCTTTCTCATCCAGATAACCAGTCTCTTCCGACTTCTTTAATTCAATATTTTGCTGATTAACATGGATACGATTATGTATGTACTCATCATTTTGTTTAAAAGAACTAATCTGTTCCTTTAGGAGTTTTATTTCACTCTCCGCTTTTTCCTTATTTAGAATATGCTCATTATACTTCTGCTTTTCATCCTCAATCAGCTTATCACATTCCTCAAGCTGTTGTTCTAAACGAACATATTCTTCCTTTGTATTTTCATAATCAGTTTTTGCCTGTTCATATCCATCCGTAGCAAGGGTCAGTTTTTCCTCTAATTGATCCTTAGCAACATGAAGCTTTTCATATTCCTTTAAAAACTGATTAACTTCAAGGTCTTTTAATTCTTCCTTTAACCTCAAATAAACCTTAGCAACAGAAGACTGTTTTTCTAAGGGTGACAGTTGTTTTTCTATTTCTTTAATAATATCGCTGACACGTGATAAATTCAGCTTTTCTTCCTCTAAATTTTTCTCCGCTGTATATTTCCTTCGTTTAAACTTTACGATACCAGCAGCTTCGTCAAAAAGCTCTCTGCGATCTTCGGGTTTTCCACTTAATATTTTATCAATCTGTCCCTGTCCGATTATGGAATAACCTTCTTTACCAATACCGGTATCTAAAAACAACTCATAGACATCCTTGAGTCGGCAGGAGGTTCCATTAATTAAATATTCACTTTCCCCGGAACGATATACTCTTCTGGCAATCGTTACTTCCTCATAATCAATCGGCAGCTTATGATCCGAATTGTCCATTGTAAGGGCAACATAGGCATATCCCAGTGGCTTACGCGCTTGTGTGCCGGAGAAAATAACATCCTCCATTCTTGCACCTCTAAGTTGTTTTGCACTTTGTTCTCCTAATACCCAACGTACCGCATCCGCGACATTGCTCTTACCACTTCCATTTGGCCCAACGATTCCGGTAATCCCATCATGAAATTCCAGTACTATTTTATTGGCAAATGATTTAAAACCGTGAACTTCAATACTTTTTAAATACATTCATAGTCTCCCATCTACTAACTATCGTACTTTTTAAGCTATCCCTATTACTCACATAGATAAAGGAACCGCTATATCCTCACATATTTTCGATACTTACATTCTGCTTGATTTTTTGAATTGCTTGATTAGCCGCTTCCTGTTCAGCCGCTTTCTTGGTTCTGCCTGTTCCAAATCCAATTTCATCATTTCCAAGACAAACAGCAACACGGAAGGTCTTGTTATGATCAGGACCTTCTTCAGAAATAAGCTTATAACGCAGTTTCTGCTTTTGATTCGTATCGTTTTGTATAATTTCTTGTAAGATAGTCTTGCTATCGAAAAAGAGTGTTTTATCTTTTAACCCTTCTAAAAAGAAGACCTTGATAAACTCTTTTGCATTAGTAAAACCACCATCAAGATAGATTGCCCCTATTACTGCCTCAAGTGCATCTGACAGAATGGAATCCCGTCCTCTTCCACCGGAGCTATCCTCCCCTTTGCCTAACAATATATATTCCCCGAGTTTTAAATCTCTCGCCCTGGCTGCCAGTGTCTGCTCACAGACAATACTAGCTCTTAACTTAGTTAAATCTCCCTCGGATAACTCCTTGTTTTCGATATAAACATACTCGCTTGTTACAAGTTCTAATACGGCATCTCCAAGAAACTCAAGCCGTTCATTGTTCCTGGACTTGTCCAATCTCATCTCATTTGCATAGGAGCTATGGGTTAATGCATGTTGTAATATCGATGGGTCGCTAAACTGATAACCGATGTTCTTCTCTAAAAGTTCCAGCTTCTCCTCGATTTTTTTACGAATTTTCATATTTGATCTCCATTATTGCGTAATGTGCCAACTGTAGATGAAAAGCCCATAAATAAGGTAAACCTTATTCACAGGGCTTCTACATACCATAAATATTACATAAATAACACTGTCTATGGAATGGTGTTTACATTAACACACATTATAATCCATCTATTAGTTCATAGCGTTTTTAATCTGTTCAACTGCATCTGCTACGGTTACAATATTCTCTGCTTCTTCATTTGCAATTTCGATATCAAATTCTTCTTCAATACCCATAATAATCTGGAAAACATCCAAAGAATCTGCTCCTAAGTCATCAACAAAAGTTGTATCCATTGTAATCTCATCTGCATCAACATTTAATACTTCGCCAATAATTTTTTGTAATTTTTCAAATTCCATAATCATTCACCCTTCTTATAATATTTGTTCATTATTAAGATTCATTTTAATTTTATCATTAATATGCTGTTCCATAAACGTTACACATTGTAATATGGAATTGCGAACCTCTGTACTTTTAGCATTTCCATGAGTTTTTACAATAAGACCATTTAACCCAAGTAAAGGTGCTCCACCGTACCTGGAAGCATCAAAATCCTTCAAGGTTTCTTTTAGTGCCGGCTTACAGAGTAAGGCTCCTATCTTGCTCTTAAATGTACTCATTAATCCTGTCTTAATCTTTGCTACCAATGCTGATCCAAGTCCTTCATAAAGCTTTAGGATAACGTTCCCTACAAATGCTTCACAAACGATAACATCTGCTCCGCCAGTCGGTATTTCTCTCGCCTCAATGCTGCCAATAAAATTAATATCACTGCAGTCTTTTAACAGCGGAAAGGTTTCTTTCACAAGTTGATTACCCTTTTCTTCTTCTGCACCTATATTAACGATAGCGACACGTGGGTTTTTAATTCCAATAACGTTCTCCATATAAATGGAACCCATTTTTGCAAATTTAACTAAATGGGAAGGTCTTGCGTCAACATTTGCTCCACAATCGATTAAAAGTGAAACTCCTGTCATGGTAGGAAGCAGCGGCGCTAAAGGTGGGCGTTCCACACCTGGAATTCTTCCAACAATCAACTGTCCGCCAGCTAAAACTGCACCGGTACTTCCAGCTGAAACGAGTGCATCTGCTTCTTTGTTTTTAACCATATGCATTGCCGCAACAATTGATGAATTCTTTTTTCTACGAATTGCAAGAACCGGAGATTCATGATTCGTTATGACTTCTGGTGCATGTACAATAAGGATTCGTTCTTTATCATAATTATATGACTGCAGTTCTTTTCGAATAATTTCTTCATCACCGGTCAGAGCGACCTTTATATCGGTCTTCTCCTGCACTGCAAGAACTGCTCCTTTGATTACTTCAGCAGGCGCGTAATCGCCGCCCATTGCATCAACTGCAATTGTAATCTGTCTTTGCATATCTTCCTCCATTATAATGCTGTAAGATAGTCTTAGCAACTAACTATAAATCATATTCATAGGGTCGGTAGCTAATCTATAAAACAATATACACGGTATTATTCTAAAAATCAACCATATTTTTGAAAAGTGCTAAGAGTTTACGTGACACTTTAATATATTCCAATTCCTGCAATAAAATGTGTTTAAATGCAATTGAAAACCTCCGCATTTTTCAGCGGAGGTCAATATTTAATTATATTATTCTACTAAACTTTCTTGTAAAAAAACGACTTATAATTATGAAAACCAATCTGTCCCGCTTGAATAATTTGCTCTGTACTTCCAACAAATAATAAAGCATCTCTTTTTAGAGCTTTATGGAAATCAGAATAAATCTTATTCTTTGCATCATCTGTAAAATAGATTAGTACATTGCGGCAAACAATCATATCACAGTTTGCCGGATATGGCTCCCTTAATAAATCATGCTGTTTAAACTCAACACAATTACGAACTGACTCCGAGATTTGATAAGTTCTGTCATTAATCTTTACAAAGTACTTATCTAACAGGTCCTTTGGCACTCCTTTTAAACTTTTCTCATTATAAAAGCCAGCCATTGCTTTTGCCATAACATTCTTATCAATGTCAGTAGCAATAATCTTAATACGACTTAGCGGAATAAACCGAGAAAGCAGCATAACCAGAGAATATGGTTCATCCCCTGTGGAACATGCAGCACTCCAAATCTTTAATTCCTTCCCAAAACGCTCAAATAGATACGGAAATACCTCTTTCTCTAATAAAAGCCATTGCTCAGGATTTCGGAAAAATTCAGATACATTAATTGTAATATAATTAATGAACTCATCTAAAATCGTTTTGTCTGTTTTTAATCTTGCAACATAATCCGTATAAGAATTGATTCCATGTTTTGTAATCAGCGCTTCAATACGTCGTTTCATCTGACGTTCTTTGTAAGAATTCAAATCAATCTTTGTCATTTCATAGATCGATTGTTTGAAATTTTCATAAGTTCCAAGCACAGTAAGTCTCCTTCATCGTACGAGGGATGTATGAGTGATTATTCTGCAGATACTTCCTCTTCTGGCTGTTCTTCTTTCTCAGGAGCTTCTAATGCTTTGATGCTTAAGCTGATTTTCTTATCATCTTTATTAAATTCTACTACTCTGGCTGTGATTTCCTGACCAATTTTTAAAGCATCAGCTGGCTTCTCAACATGCTCTTTAGAAATCTGGGATACATGCAATAATGCATCAATACCAGCTTCAAGCTCAATGAAAGCACCAAAGTCTGTCATACGAGCTACGGAACCAGTTACTACATTACCAACTGCAAATTTAGTCTCAGCGTTAATCCAAGGATTAGCACCTTCAAATTTTAAACTAAGAGCAATTTTCTCACCCTGAATATCTTTAACAAATGCTTTAACAGTCTCTCCAACCTTAAATACCTTCTTAGGATTCTCAACTCTGCCCCAAGACATTTCGGAGATATGAAGAAGACCATCTGCACCACCAAGATCAATGAATGCACCGAAATCAGTAATATTCTTAACAGTACCTTCTACAGTTGCGCCTACAGAGATTTTCTCAAAGAGAGCTTTCTTTAAGGTTTCTTTATTTGCAACGATTAACTGCTTTCTGTCACCGATAATTCTTCTCTTCTTAGGATTGAATTCAGTAATAACGAAATCAATCTTCTCACCCTGATACTTAGCAAGATCCTTCTCATAAGAATCTGAAATTAAGCTTGCAGGAATGAATACTCTAGCTTCATCAATAATAACGCTTAAGCCGCCGTTTAATACGGAAGCAACTTTAGCGGAAAGAACTTCTTTCTTCTCGAAAGCTTCTTCAAGTCTCTTGTTGCCTTTTTCTGCAGCAAGTCTCTTGTAAGTTAATGCAACCTGGCCTTCGCCATCGTTTGCTTTCAGAATCTTAGCCTGCATAACATCACCAACATTAACCATAGTTCTTAAGTCAACGTTAGGGGTATTGGTGTATTCATTTCTTGTGATTACACCTTCCGACTTGTAGCCTATATTTAAGATGATTTCATCTTCTTTTACAGCCAAGACAATTCCTTCTACAACATCACCGTTGTTTATTTGCACTACTTTCTCTTCTTCTAATAATTGTTCAAAACTCTTCTCTGACATAGCGGTATGAACCTCCTTGATAATATTGTTTGGGGTCGAAGCCCCTGCTGTAATACCTACGTTTCGATAAGATTTAATCAGAGTTAAATCCAGGTCATCAAGTTTCTGTATATAGTAAGTATTTTCACATTCTTTTTTGCTAATTTCATATAGCTTTCTGGTATTAGAGCTATGCTCTCCACCAATGACTATCATTGCATCAGATTCCCGTGCTAATTGATAGGTCTCAGTCTGCCTTTCCTGTGTGGCATTGCAAATCGTATTTAAAACAAATATATCATAACCCTTTTCTGATATAATTTCAACTAATTCTTGAAATTTCTTGTAATTAAATGTCGTCTGTGCCACAATGCATATCTTTAAATTCTTAGCAAGATCAAAGGATTTTGCTTCCTCCTCATTTTCAATTACTGTATAAGTGGAGGTGTTTGGATTCTTTTCATCAATGGAACACCATCCAATAATTCCCTGAACTTCAGGATGAGACCGATTACCTATAATAATGATATGTTCCGCATTTTGACTTCTTTCTCTTGCCACTTTGTGGATTTTCTTCACATATGGACAGGTCGCGTCAACTACTTTATGACCCATAGAAAGGAATTCATTTTGCAGTGCTTCCGAAATCCCGTGAGAACGTATAATTATTGTTCCCTTAGGCAGGGTTTTTAATTCTTCCGCAGAGTATGTTACTTTAACACCTTTTTTTATTAAATCTGCAACTACCTCATCATTATGAATAATTGGTCCGTAGGTATAGACATTTGATCCCGCCTCTACCTCTTTATAAACCAGATCAACTGCTCTTTTTACACCAAAGCAGAAACCTGCGCTTTTTGCTGTTGTAACTTTCATTTTACCTCATTCCTGCGCAAGATTTATGCGCAAGGTTGAAATTAAAATTCTTTCAACCATATCAGCAGCCTTACCTTTAAATACTAGTGCCAATACTTTTTTCCTTGTTAACATTTATATAAGCAGGACATATCTTTTTATCTATTGTCCTAACTATTCAGGACCAAGCGCGAAAACCTATGGTTTCCTCGCTGCTTAGCTCTGAACAGTTACATATCATTTTTATTATCTGACCTTCTCATAAAGACCAAGTATTTCTTCCACAACTTGATCAATGGTTAAGTCTGAACTGTCCAGATAAATGGCATCCTCTGCCTGTACTAACGGTGCGAATTCTCTTGTCATATCACGATTATCCCGTTCAATGATGTCAAGTTCAATGGCTTCTAAATCAGCTGCTTCACCTTTTTGTTTGAGTTCCGCCCACCGACGCCTTGCTCGTTCTTTCGAACTAGCTGTTAAATATATTTTTAAATCAGCATTTGGAAGAACAAAGGACCCAATATCCCGGCCATCCATAACTACATTTTCTTTTGCCGCCAAATTTTGCTGAAGTTCTACCAATTTTAATCGAACTGCCTTATTAACAGAGGAAGCACTTGCCATATTCCCAACCTCTTCCGTTCTAAGTAATCCACTTACGTTTTCACCATTTAAAATAACTTGCTGCTCACCATCTCTATATTCAATGGTAACATTTACATTAGGACAAGCCTTTTCAATTCCTTCTACATCTGATGCTTGGATATTATTTTGCAAAAAATAAAAAGCCATCGCACGATACATTGCTCCTGTATCTATATAGACGAAACCCAACTCTTTTGCGACCCTTTTTGCTATGGTACTTTTTCCGGCTCCGGCCGGACCGTCAATTGCCAGATTGAAATATTTCATCGCAATTACCTCCAGGTTACTATTTTTTTATAACATTACGAATTAACCTAATCATACGATTGTTTCTAATCAAAAGATTGAAACTAGTCTATCGGATTAGTTTTATAATTACTGTTTTAATTCACAGAGTTACCTGCTAAATATGCTGTCGACCATGCAATCTGCAGATTAAAACCACCGGTCAATGCATCCAGATCAAGTACTTCACCTGCAAAATACACATTGGAAATAAGTTTTGATTCCATGGTTGAAGGGTTTACTTCCTTTACTTGAATTCCGCCCTTTGTCACCACAGCCTGAGAATAATCACTTAATCTGGTAATCTGCAGTTTAAAATTCTTAAGTAAATTTACCAGTGCCAAGCGTTCCTCTTTTGTAATAGAATTTACTTTCTTTTCCGAATCAATACAACTTAGTCGAATGATAACATCTATTAATTTGTTTGGCAATAGCTGGTCCAACGAATTCTTAAATTGTTTATTTTTATATTCCTCAAAATCCCGCAGAATTCGTACATCCAGCTGTTCTGTTGTTAACGCTGGTTTTAAATCAATACTTATTTGCAAGGTCTCCTGTTTATTAAGATATGGAAGAATATAACTGCTGGCACTTAAGATGATGGGACCACTAACACCAAAATGAGTGAATAAGAGTTCCCCAAATTCTTTAAAAATCACTTTCTGTCCGGCACTAATGGTTACTTCTACATTCTTTAAGGATAAGCCCATTAATTCTTTGACAAAGCTTTCTTTAACATGAATGGGTACAAGGGAAGGACTAAGCTGTGTTATCGTATGCCCCATAGACTTTGCAAACTCAAAACCATCACCTGTGGATCCGGTCAAAGGATAGGATAAACCACCGGTAGTTATAATAATGGAATCTGCAGTTAATATCTCTTTTTTCCCCTTTAACTTAATTCCGTAAAAACTTCCTTCACGGGTTACTACTTCGGAAACTTCAGTTTGATATTTTATCTCAACATCCTGACGCTCCAATTCACGCCGCAGAACAGCAATTACATCGGAAGATTTATCGGATAATGGAAATACTCGATTTCCTCTCTCTGTTTTTAATGGAAGCCCAAGCTGCTCAAAAAAATCCATGGTATCGAAATTACTAAACGAATGATAAGCACGAAAGAAGAATTTTGGATTACTGATAATCTGTTCAAAGAATTCATCCCGGTCACATGCATTCGTTACATTACATCTGCCTTTCCCTGTGATAAATAACTTTTTCCCAAGTCTATCATTTTTTTCAAACAAAACAACCTTATGCCCATTTCTTGCTGCAAAAATTGCAGCCAGCATTCCAGCCGCTCCGCCTCCTACTACATATATCTTACTCATGCGTGCCTCCGTCTCTTTTACTAGCGCATCCAGATATCAAGCCAGATTACGTTACTATGATACAAGATACCATAAAAAAAGGTAATTGTCGAATACAAAATACTGTATCGCAATTACCTTAGAATTTAATTATTAATCACCACCCAGATAGACATCATCGATTCCAAATTCATTTACGCCACTTTCATATGCCTTATCATCCACACGGAAAATAACTTTTTTATAATTTGTTAAATTATCAATTAAACTCTGAGCAATTGCATCCAATACAGAAGTTTCATATTCTGAACCCAAATTATTATTAAAAGGGGTTTTCTCTTTATCAAAATTAACTATAACGATATCATCTCTGGTAGTCACATCTTTTATTCCTACGACAATTGACTGATCCAGTAAAGATTCCACCACATTATTCACAATCAACTCAGGCGTAATCTCAACATCCTGCGGTATTCTTACCGTTGCTATTTTAATGTCACCAGAATCAGGATTAACAGTATATATATTCAGATCAATATTTGCAGTCGGTGCAATTAAGCTAATTGTAGGTGTAGGTGTTTCCAAAGTAATCGATGAATTTGCTGGATCTTCGGTAGTTTTTAATTGATCGGAGCTTTCATTAAGCACTTTATCACCGTCAGCTTCATAAGCTGCTGCATCTGTAATCTCGGGGGTACTGGTTGGTGTCTTTTCTATATCCTCCGTAGATGCATCAAAAAAACCAAAATCAATCACATTACAACCTTGAAAAAGCAAAATTCCTATCAAAAACAGAAATAACAGATTACGGGAAAAACGCTTCATAACAGCCTCCTTTCAAAAAGTCCTATTAACTATTAATAAGTTATCGAATACAGCCTTTAATTTAATCCAAAATTATTGTAAACCAGGGAATTACATCATAATAATTCTTTGGTTAAATTAAATTTTCTGTTATACATCCCCACCACATTCTTCTACTTCTATAGTACATATCTTAAAGGCCAACTGTGTCATTTATATGTTATTTATATGTTATTATGGAAACAATTTTATAAAATTATTAATTTAGGAAATTTAATAAATGCTTAGAGCCCCTTATTTTACCATGTTTTACCATTATTATAGCATACATCTGCGAAGCAAATCCAAAGCATAGATCACACTTAGATCACGAACTTTTTCACGGTTTCCCTTGAGACGAAGTTCTTTTATTTCGATCTTATCCTTTACCAAACAGGCAATATAAACCAGTCCGACCGGTTTCTCTTCTGTCCCACCATCCGGTCCTGCAATACCAGTTACTGCAATTGCCGCACTGGCTCCGGAAGCTTTCGCTGCTCCTAGTACCATCTCTCTTGCAGTCTGTTCGCTTACTGCACCGTATGCCGCTAAGGTCTCTTCTTTAACAGCTAAATACTTCATCTTTGCTTCATTAGAATAAGTAATAAACCCTTCTTTTAATACTTCTGATACACCGGAAACATTAACCAGCCTTCCGGTAAGCAGACCACCTGTACAGGACTCTGCTGTTGCAAGGGTAAGCTGCTTTTCTTTTAATAAAGAAACTATGACTTCTTCTAAGGTCTCGCTCTCTTTTGTCGTATAAATATTGTCACCAAACCGTTGGTATAATTCGTCTACTAGTGGCTTAATCTGAAGTTTTGCTTCTTCCTCAGAATCAGCTGCTGCCGTTATTCTAAAGTGAACCTCCCCATTCTTTGCATAGGGAGCTATCGTAGGATTTGTCTGTTTTTCTATGAGATCCAGTATATCAGTTTCCGCTTTACTTTCTCCAACACCGCAGATTTTGACCATGGAGGACAGGAAAATCTTATTCTGTTTCTGCTGCAAATATTTCTTAATTTGAGTATCAAACATTGGTTTCATTTCAGAAGGAGGTCCGGGCATTAAAATAATAGCCTTGTCGTTTTCCTCAACAATATAGCCAGGTGCCGTACCATTGTTATTCTCCACCACAATACAACCATCTATCTTTAAAGCCTGCTTCCAATTGTTTTCGGTAATCTGATGGTCTATACCCTTTCCCTTATATCGAAACTCAAAATAGGAAGCTATTCTTTCTTTTGAGACTTCATCCATGATTAATTCTTTCTTCATTACTTTGGCTACTGCTTCCTTTGTCATATCATCCTGAGTCGGTCCAAGCCCGCCAGTGAGTATTACGATATCGGACCTAGAAATGGCGGTCTTTAATACTTCGCAGAGTCTCTCTTCGTTGTCACCAACAGAGACCTGATAATACAGGCTAAAACCAAGTTCAGCACATCTTTCTGAAAGGTACTGAGTATTTGTATTAACGATATTACCTAATAACAACTCCGTACCAACACTAATTAATTCTACTGTCATGATAATTCCTCCCTAAGCTTTCTTTTATTTAGAAAGAACACTATTTCATACTGATGCTTTTATAAGCTTAGTAATCCATAGTGTTCTTTTATCTTTCTAATTTAATCCTATTATGAACTAATCTAATGTTTCTCTTTTAAAACATTTTTATTCTTAATCATGTAATCCAGCAAGGAGACAACAGTAAGTATCACAGATAAATAGATAGAAATCTCCTCTAAAACATTAATAACGCTGTAATCCAAATTGATGATTAACATAACGCTCATTACCATCTGTACATTTGTCTTGATTTTTCCCCACCAGCTGGCAGCAATTACAACGCCATTGTCTGAAGCAATTAAACGGAAGCCGCTTATAATAAATTCACGAGCGATGATAATAATTGCAATCCACGCAGCCACCTGTTTCAATTCAACAAAACAAATTAAAGCACTGCAAACCAGTAACTTATCAGCAAGCGGATCCATGAATTTTCCAAAGTTTGTTATCAAATTATTTTTTCTGGCAATATACCCATCCAAAAAATCGGATAGGGCAGCAATCAGGAAGATTACCGCAGCTATTACTCGATTATATGGAATTTCAGGAATTAACATGAAGACTAAAAAAATCGGTATCATCGCTACTCGAAAGAGAGTAATTTTATTTGGTAAATTCATTGCTTCTCCATTCCGCCCTATTAAGGCCTTCTAAATAATATATTATTTATAACATAAAGAATCTTTACTCAAATAGCTGTGACTTATCCTTCTACCAATTCACCCACAAGATCATAGCCTTTTGCACCAGTTACCACTGCTTTCACAATATCTCCGGACATTAGTTCATACCTGGAGCTTATAAATATAAATCCATCTACCGAAGGTGCATCCATATAGGTTCTGCCAATATATACATTTTCCTCTTCCGGGATTTTTCCTTCCACTAAAACATCAAACTTCTGGTCCACCATATCCGCAGTTTTCTCAAAGACGATGGACTGCTGAAGCTTCATGATTTCCTTCTGTCTTTGCTTCTTAGTTTTTGCCAGTACCTGTGGTTTTAACTTAGCAGCTGGTGTTTCGTCCTCTTTGGAATAGGTAAACACACCCAAGCGGTCGAACTTCATATCTTTAACAAAATGAATCAGCTCTTCATGGTCTTGTTCAGTCTCCGTTGGAAAGCCAGTAATCAGTGTTGTACGAAGTACAATATCAGGTATATTGTTACGCAGCTTTGAAATGATATTCATTAAATCCTTTTGATTTGTTCTTCTGCCCATGAGTTGCAGAATTCGGTCTGACGCATGCTGTATCGGCAAATCAAGATAACGACAAACTTTTGGTTCCTCTTTCATTGTTTCGATTAACTCATCCGTAATTTCTTCCGGATAGCAGTAAAGAATACGAATCCATTCAATTTTTTCTATTTTAGCGAGTTCCTTTAACAACTTGGGAAGTTCCTTTTTACCATAGATATCTTGTCCGTAAAGAGTGGTTTCCTGAGCTACTAATATTAATTCTTTGACACCTTGTTCAGCAAGGTAGGCTGCTTCACTTATTAATTCTTCCATCGGTACACTTCGGTAATTACCACGCACCTTCGGAATAATACAATAAGTACAATGTTTATCACAACCTTCAGCAATTTTAAGATATGCAAAATAGCTGCCGGAGGTAATCATTCTCTTACTGCTCACTTTTGGAAGCAGGTCCACATCTTCAAAGTGTGTAAATTTTTGACCTTCTAAAATCTTTTCAATTACATTTATAATTTGTGCGAAACTTGTAGTACCGATTAAAGCATCCACCTCAGGAATCGCATCTAAAAAGTCGTTCTTATAACGTTCTGCCAGACAACCGGTAACAATTAAAGCTTTTAATTTGCCATTCTTTTTGTATTCTGACATTTCCAGTATGGTATTAATACTCTCTTGCTTCGCATCATTAATGAAGCAACAGGTATTAACAATGATAATATCCGCTTCCTCTTCTGTATTTGTAATTGCGTATCCATTCTCATGCAGTATTCCAAGCATATTCTCACTGTCTACAAGATTCTTGTCACAGCCTAGAGATACAAAAAATATATTCATTAAAACCTCCAACCATTTCGTAAAAAAGATAGTTTCTAAATCCGATCCATGTCTTCAACAGGCATCAGCGCAAAATTACAACGCGCAAGCAACATTGTAACAGCTTTTTTAGAAAAAGCAAATGTTTTTCAATCATTTCATATATTGTTCTAATCCAAGCATATTACGATATTGCTGATTGCACGCAATTCTTCATAAGCATGGCAATGGTCATCGGACCAACTCCACCAGGAACGGGGGTTATTGCTTCTGCAACTTCAAATAGTTCTTCATAAACAACATCACCACAAAGCTTATTATCAGCATCTCGGTGAATCCCCACATCGATAACTACCGCACCCTCTTTAACAAAGTCTTTGGTGACAAATCTGGGTTTCCCGATTGCTACGATTAAAATATCTGCTCGTTTTGTAATTTCTTTCAGATTTTTCGTTCTTGAGTGGCAGATTGTTACCGTTGCATTCTCCCGTAACATAAGTAATGCCATTGGCTTTCCTACAATATTACTTCTGCCAAGAATTACGCATTCTTTTCCTTCTATTTCTATATTCGAGCGTTTAAGTAATTCAATAATACCAGCCGGGGTACACGATACAAATCCCTTTTGTCCAATGCTTAAGGCACCAACACTTTGAGGATGAAAACCGTCCACATCTTTTATCGGAGAGATTGCCTTAATAATAACATCCTCGTCAATATGAGCAGGCAGCGGCAATTGAACAAGAATCCCATTCACTTCTGGATTTTGATTCAGCTGTTCGATAATTAAAAGTAATTCACCCTGGGTTGTTGCTTCATCCAGTTTATAGGACACAGAATTAATCCCAATGTATTGGCAGGCTTTCTGTTTATTACCTACATAAACACTGGAAGCCGGATCTTCTCCCACCTGTATCACCGCTAAAGTAACCTCAACACCTTCTAATTTTAGCAGAGCAACCTGTTCTTTTAATTCATCCTTTATTTCTGCGGATATCTTTTTACCATCAATAATGAGTGCCATCCTCTAACTCTCCAATCTGAATACTTTCCTTTTTTATATTAATACTACAGCTGTCTAATAGCAGAATAAGCTTGTTTCATCTCTAATATATTCTAATATATTCCCAGAGATATCACAAGAAGTATTTCATAGGTTAATAAAAGGCCTTTACAAAATTGTGACAATTCTGCAAAAGCCTTTGTTGGTTTTATTCTTAATATTAGGCATTTAACCTCTATAGTAATTGATGAGGCAACCTTTTAAGATAATTTGTCTTTCATCATCCGTCAACTCACCCAGCTGTAAGGTAAATTCCTTCATACCCTTTGTAACAACATAAGCACTAAGTGTATTACTCTTTTCAAGGATTGCTTTTTTTACATCCTTTATGTAAATATAATCACCATTAGTAAAAGGCAGTTCTTCTTTAATCAGGAAAGGAAGCATACCCCAGTTAATTAAATTGGAACGATAACGTTTTGTTGCATATTCATTGGCAATGTTAGCAAACCCTCCCAGAACCTTCTGACAGCTGGCAGCTTGTTCTCTTGCAGAACCATCGCCTGGTTTGACGGCAAAAATTGTACTTCCTATTTGAGTTTCACTTCTATCAAGATTAAATTTTGCCTCAATTATCTCATAGACTTCTTTCAGCTCCGAATTAGCATTAAGAACATCTTCTCCAGCAATTCTTGCCTTCTCTGCCTTTTGAACTTCCTTAGCACGTCCAACATAAGCTGGGTCCTTACGTGATAATGTAAACTCTGCCAGTCCCAAGGGATTGGAACGGAAAGAAGAGGTTTCACCGGAAGGAATTAATTCATCTGTTGTTGTAACCGGATCATGAATTTCAGATACAACTTTAAGTATCATATCCTCGCTCAATGCAGTCATAGCCGGCCAGTCAACAATTCCCGGTCCGAATTTGACCTCCACCTCATTGTTTGGCTTGCCAACCCCGTTATATACTCTGTTATCGTATATTTTACTGTCAAAATAATACTTAGGTTTACTAAAGTTCACGTCAATATCTTCTGCCGAAGTTAAGTAACCCTGATTTGCAGCAGTTGCTGCAATGGACTTTGCATCCATTAATGCAACGGAAGCAATTTGACCATTGGTTATTTTTGAACCCTCACGATTAGGGAAGTTTCTTGTAGCATGGCGAATACTAAAGCCATTATTCGCAGGTACATCTCCTGCACCAAAGCATGGTCCGCAGAAAGCGGTTCTAATGGTCGCTCCTGTTGCCATTAACTTGGCAATTGCACCATTCTTTACCAACTCCATATAAATCGGCTGACTTGCAGGATATACGCTAAGGGAGAACTCATCGGAACCAATATATTTTCCCTCTAAAATATCTGCTGCATCACAGATGTTTTCAAATCCACCGCCAGCACAACCGGCAATAGATCCCTGATCCACATACAATCTGCCATTCCGTATCTTATTCTTTAAGGAATAGGTAACCTTACTTCCCCCAAGACTGATAAGTGCGTTCTTCTCCACCTCATCTAAAACATCATAGAGATTAGCGTTTAGTTCATCGATGGTATACACATTGCTTGGATGGAACGGCATTGCAATCATAGGTTTTATTTCTGATAAATCAACATATACCATACCCTCATAGTAAGCAATTGCTTTCGGTGAGATTTCTTTATAATCAGAAACTCTATAGTGTTGCTCATAAAAATCTTTTACCAAAGAATCTGTTATCCAGATAGAGGATAGACAGGTTGTTTCCGTGGTCATAACATCAACACCAATTCTAAAATCTACGCTAAGATTATTGATGCCGTCACCAACAAATTCCATTACCTTATTATTTACATATCCATTTTTAAATACAGCACCAATAATTGCAAGTGCCACGTCTTGAGGACCAACACCCTTTCTTGGGGCTCCAGTCAGATAAACCGCAACAACTTCCGGCATATTAATGTCATAGGTTTTATTTAACAGTTGCTTTACAAGCTCGGGTCCGCCTTCACCCACTGCCATCGTACCCAGAGCACCATAACGGGTATGGCTGTCTGAACCAAGTACCATTTTCCCGCCACTTGCCAGAACTTCTCTGGCATATTGATGAATTACAGCCTGATGAGGAGGAACATAGATCCCACCATATTTCTTTGCACAGGATAGACCAAACATATGATCATCTTCATTAATTGTACCACCAACGGCACATAGACTGTTATGGCAATTCGTGAGTACATATGGTACCGGGAACTGTTCCAGGCCGCTGGCTCTTGCAGTTTGGATAATACCAACAAAGGTAATATCATGGGAGGTCAATTTATCAAACTTAATTTTAAGTTTCTT
>JASGEU010000076.1:0-10302 GCA_047606065.1 Mobilitalea sp. | reverse complement strand
GGCAACAGCAGAATATGCAGAGCTAAAAATTATTCTGAAAGAACAAAATACCTATGACAGAGATGGATATACCGAAGCCAAGGGCGAGTTTGTAAGGAAATATACGCAGAAAGCCAGGGAGGAGTTTCCTGGTAGATATGCTCCAGTAAACTGAGTGCATCTGAAGTGATAATACTTGAATTCGTAGTTGACTTTTTTAGGTATTTATTAGATAATAACTAGTGCAGTGCTCTTGTAGATGCATTGTAAAATCGAGGCGTGGCTCAGTTTGGTAGAGCGCTGCGTTCGGGACGCAGAGGCCGTGGGTTCGAATCCCGTCGCCTCGACGACAAAACCCTTGAAATATCAGGGGTTTATTTTTTTATGTTGAATTTCGTGTTGCATAAAGGACTTAAATTCTTCTATTGCTTCTTCATTTTCAACTTTGTCATAGAGCATTAACCAAGCTTTATACTTCTTTAAATCAATATCAGTATCTTTTGTACCAACAACAGTTCTAAAATAACTATCTATTAAAGTGTCTACTTTTTCGAGCTCTTTAGAAAATGTATGAGTATAAATTTGTTTCATGATCTTATCTGTTTTCCATCCACCACGCTCCATAGCATATTTACCCGGTATATTTAACATGTACATTACTGATGCGTTTACGTGTCGTAAGTCATGAAGTGTCATATGAGGTATGTTTTTTTGCCAGTAATCGAGTAAATCGCTTGTAAATAGCATTGTCACTTAGCTTAATTAGTTCATCTATACTTGGATCTGTTTTATCAATTAAGTATTGTATGTAAGGTGGTATCCGGTGTTTACGTGTACGAGTACGCATTTTTAGCTTGTTTTTTCTTACCTTATTTCGATTGACAACAACAAAAACCTCATTAAGGGTAGTATATCCATTGCTTATAAATGTCTTTTTTAGCCCTCTAACTTTAGACATAGAATAGGATAACCACATTGCGAGTAGACGGGTAGTTCAATTTCTGTATCTTTGACTATTGACATAATGATTTCTGGTGGCGGTAACTCTTTTATATGTTCAATCTGTGCCGGCAGCTTGACGGTACAGTCAAGTTCAGGGTAATACCTATTTATATCGGCAGTTATCAGCCCATATGTGTTCTTAACTGTCTTAAGAGTAAATGGGGTGTGGATTTTTTTATTCTTTTTAGATGGACGTTTAGCCTCATTGTTTACGGCATTTTGTAGTAATTCAGTTGTTAAATTCGTAAGAGGTATATCCATTAAGTCCTTATAACTATTTTCTTTAATTGTTTCGTATCCCTGTATGGTTGTTGGAGATAGTACACCATCAGAGTCTAGCACGGTAAGAAACATAAATGCTATAGATTTAATTATGAAGTCGTCCAAGTACAGGGTCAAATAATTCAAAATAAATAACAATTGATAAAACGAAGATAATACTTGCAATTAATAAACCTATATATAGCTTACGATGTTTTTCAAATTGATCTTCTATAGGATAGCAGCAATTAGCACAATGATTGTTTTTTAATCGTAAAGGATGACCACAAAAAGGGCACTTGGGAACTCTGTACATGATAGAACCTCCTTAGTAAATGTAAAGTAAGTATAGTATAAATTGGTAGGTTATTCAAGAAAAGAGAAAAGATTTATGACGAATGTAGAATTAGCAAAATTTATAACTGAATTTATCATAGCAGAGCAAGACTTAATTAGCTTAGCAATCAATTGTAATGACGAAGCAGCGGAAAGGAAAATGTATAGGAGAATTAAATATTTGCAAATATAGAATTGAACCAACAACCAAGGGTTGACTAAACTGACTATTCAGTATATTTTATCACAGTTTGAAATAAAAATAGAGTCATTTGAAAGAAGTAAGGAAGTAAAAAAGCACTCCGGCCAGAGCTGAAAACAGTCTGCCCCGGACTGAAGTGCTGTGGATGAATTATTAAGCATAATAAAAGGGCTGCCTTTATTGACAGCCCAGTAAAAACTTATTCGTAATAACCACCATACGATACAATGTGTGTAGTAGTAATTCCTGTTATTAAAACCTTATAAGAAGCATCACCTGCATATTGACCAAGTTGAATGCTTCCGCCAATACCAGTGTAGGTAGAGTTGCTTACTACTGTAAATTGCGAACTTCCGGCCTCAATTCTCAGGATTGTAATCCTATATGAACTTGATGTGGCAAGGGTATAGACTAAATTAAAATTTTTAAATGCTGGACAATACCAATTTCCTTCACTTGCGTAAATATCGTCCAGTCCAGTAGAAATGTTGGCTGTGAGTACGTAAGGAGTAGGCTCATACTCAAAATACTTGGCTGTTGATGTTGAAAACTTAAGGACAGGAGTTGACGTTGCTGCAAGTACAGTCGATGCTGGCATAACGAATAGAGTAGCTACACATACAAGTACAATAATTTTTCTTAAAAGTTTTTTCATGGTATGTACCACCTTTCATTTTACTCGTTAAGAGTATGTTATACATTGGATACAGTAAAATATTACAATATATTCCATAAATATACAATAGTATAATATTACCAAAATTGATATAGAAGTGAGGGATTTTATGAGCAGCATTAAAGATTTAATGGAAGGGCATAACCAAGGAATGGCTTATGCTTTAAAAATAGTAAAAGAAAGCGGCATAGAAGCTCTGGAAAAAGAAATTAAATACGGGAATATATCAGGGGGTTTCCTTAAATCTTTCACAGAAGGAAATTCGTGAAGCTTCGAAGCTGGTAAGTATAAGGGCTACGGAGGTAGCAATTGCGATCAGCCTTGTAATACTGATGGACGAGTTCGAATCCCGTCGCCTCGACTAATTATATAAAGTGTTAAAATTAAAGCTGCGTAAACCGCAGTTTTTTTGTTTTCTTAAAATAAATATGTCTGGCAGTATTTATTTTGATTATTAATGATATAGCTAGTTTAATAAATTTAAAAAATGAGATTATACAAAGACGAAGGAGTATATTTTATAATTTTCTATCATTAATATATAAACAAACGCCTCCCTGAATGGACAAGAAATCCAACGGGAGGCGTTTTGCTTATCTCTAAATTTATGTACTAAGAATTAATTAAAAGTAGGAGAGTATTTAAATAAAAACAACTATTTAGCTATGTTAATGGCAACTTAATATAGCAGGATTACTATCGACTACAGTAATTACACAAGTATATTTTGATTTACCCACTTTTGCAGTTATGGTACATTTACCATCTGAAATAGCTGTTACTAAACCGTTCTTATCAATGGAAGCAATGGTTTTGTCACTTGAACTCCAGGTTATCTTAGTTTTTGTATCTGTTATTTTTAATAATAAGTAAGAATCTACTTCCATAGTAGCTTTTGCTTTGCTTATTTTCACAGCAGCATATACTTGGGTGGGTGAGATAATGGATAAAATGAGTACAAAAATTAATATTGCGGAAAGTAATTTCTTCATAATCGTCCTCCTTAGTACAATGGTTTAAGTTATATAGAATTATATAGTGAATGGTATGATTTGTAAACCCTGCCTATAGTAATATATTGCTTACGAATATATTGTCACTACTCAAAAATCATTCTTTTCTTCACTTGAAAACAGGACATCTCCAGTTTCATTATCAAATACAGTAAGTACAAATACGTGGTCATCTATATCAATAAGATTTATTCTTCACTGCCCTTATGCAGAGTTAGGTTGGTGGGTTTGATAAAGGTTAGAGCTGTATCAGATGGGATTAACATATTATACAAAAGTTGCATAAGGTAGTAATGTATTGATTATTTTTGTGTGTCTAAATATTGGCAATGCAAATTAATATAGATAGCAATGTATTAAATTCTTTTTTAATATTGTAACTTTAAAGCTTCAATATATTTACTAATATAACTGTTGAATAATATAGAATGGTGATATTGACACCATAAAGGAGGATAAACCATATGAAAATTAATGTAGATGCTGGTCATGGAACGAATACAATTGGGAAGCGTACGCCGCCCGTACCTATGGACATTGATATTAATAAGGATGGAGTAGTTGACATCAAAAAGGGTGAGCAGTACAGGGAACATTATGCTACAGTCGGCGTGGCAAATTTTTTAGTCAAAGAACTTAAACGTTGTGGATTTGATACAATGCAGACTGGATTTAACGATGCGAACGCTTCTGACGATACGGATACATCGTTAACCAATCGTCAAAAGGCGATTGTAGCAGGCAAATGCGATTACAGTATATCAATTCATTTTAATGCATTTGGAGATGGCAGCAGCTTTAACACTGGCGAAGGGTTAGGAATATATATCCATGATAAAAACTTTGGTCAGTCAGATAAATTAGCACCGGTGGTACTTAAGTATCTCGCAGGTGGAACAACACAAAAAAATAGAGGTGTAACAAAGTCTTCACTTGCAATGTGTAACTGTACTGCTTTGAATACCAAAGCTGCAATTCTTTGTGAGCTTGCCTTCATGACCAACCTCAAGGAAGCGACAACAATGATGGCAAATGAAGCCTATTGGTTGGAATGTGCACAGGAGATATGCAAGGGTGTGTGTGAATATACCAAGGTCAAATATGTACCAGAAATCTATATACCAGCAACAACAATTACCCCGCAATCAACAGCGAAGGATATTAATTGGGCAAAAGAGAAGTTAAATGCTGTATTACCGGTAATAAAAGGAATAACCCCTTTGACTATAGATGGAGTATATAATCCTGTTATGCGTATTGCTGTATTGCATTACTGGCTGCAGCTTGGTTGGGCTAATCTAAAAGATGACGGAACAGCAATTGGCAAAACAACCATTAACGCATTGAAGGCTGGAAGAAAAAAGTGATATAAACTTAAAAAAATAGCTCGGTCAGAGATGACCGGGCTATTGGACCAATACCCATTGATAGGTGTTTGCATGATATTTAATTTTTATTGGCTGCATCCGGTCATTGACTTGAATATAGCAACTGAACAATAGAGCTGTTGTACCTGCAAATTTCTCTACCTGCAAGAATTTAGGCTGTAAAATCTTATAAGTAAAGGATTGACCTTCCGTGTCGGTTAACTGAATGTAATCAGGTCTTATCATACCTTTTCTGTTAAATCTTGCACTTATATCTACTTCTATATTCACGACAATATGCCACCTCCATACTTTGGTTTTCGTTTTTTCCATAATTTTAGAATGATACAGGATGAAACAAACATTTGTTCGATTTGAATATATTATAATACGATTCAAATGAGCTGTAAAGGGGGATAGAAGAGGATTCTTTTGACATTAATGTCAAAAAAACTACATATTATCATTGATGATATATGTTGGGGCGATTATATGTATCAATGATGATTTTATCAAAAATATCCGCGTGTAACCTTTTCTAGGCCATACGCGGATATCGTACTTAATATTTAAAAAAGGTTATAAAATTAGAATGGTAATCCACCATTAATAGGAATTGCATAACGGGATGAATCTCCAACTACATTATATACTAGATTACTGTGGGCAACTAATCCATAAGCTGCATTTCCCTCTTGTTTCCATTGTATTATACCATATCCTTTATTAGTTATGGTGGTATTCATTTTGGTCTCAAAATGACCAGTAGCATGAGGGTTTAAGGTAAAGGTTAATGTTGAATCTGTGTTTTGATCACTGTAGTTTAACAGATTAAATCCACTAATACGTCCGGCATTCATATTATTGTCGTCCGTCAAAATCGTTCCATCTGTATTAAATAAAGTTACAGTAACATTAATGGGGTTATCAGTAATATTTGATACATAAAATACGGTCGCAAATGCGTATTGCTCGACATATGATGGAAGTATTGCTTTACCAGTGCTATAACTACTTGCATCCGCTGATGATTTTACACCAAGAATACTTGTTACTAAAACTAAACTCATAAAAAAGTACATTAATCTTTTCATACTTAATTTTCTCCTTTGTTTTTCTTTAATTATAGGAGAGTGAAGTTCAAAATTATAGACTTATAATTAGAAAATATTGTAGGTATAATGAAGGTTTTGGTATTAATTATACAATAAATACAACAATAAAAATATCTTAAGCATTCAGCGTATAGTCATATAATAGTCACAATACTATCAAAAAAACCACTCCTTCCAGAGTGGTTTTCTTGTCTTATAAGCCCTATAAGCATTCATTTATTCATATTTCTCATTAAGCTAGAAAAGGGACTTGAACCCTCGACCCCTTCATTACGAGTGAAGTGCTCTACCAACTGAGCTATTCCAGCAAATTATTGATAAGCTGTAATTAAACATATTGGAATCGTGTCCCAATAAGCTACTCAACTATTCTATTATAAACAGCTATAAATTTCAAGAATTTTTTAGTAATAGAAATAAGTTTTAAAAAACAAAATTATTATAATGCATTTACATTTATTGTAGTTATACTTTTGAAGCACCAATTTAGGGTTTTACATACAAACAATAAATTTAATGCAACAGGTAAAAGTAATTTTTTAAAATAAATGAGAAGGAGTGTACATCCTCCTTCTCATTCTTTATCTTAATATACTTATCGTTTCTCACCCATATAACATAAACCAATGGCACCAGGGCCGGAGTGTGCTCCAATACTTGGAGCTATTGTATTAATAATGAGCTCTTTATTTGGAAGCTGTTCACGAATTAAGTTTGCAAGGTATTCAGCATCTTCAGGTGAATCACCATGAACAATACCAATTGCATCATCAGATTCTTTGTATTTCCCCATACTCTCAAGCATCTCATTGCATATAACAGAAAGAGATTTCTTACGACCTCTGGCAGTGGAAAGGGAAACCAATTCACCTGCCGAATTAACATAAAGAATAGGTTTGATATTAATCATGGAACCAATTATTGCTGTTGCTTTAGAAATTCTTCCGCCTCTGTGCAGATGACCTAAATCATCAACTGTAAAGCGAACACAAAATTCTTGTTTGTGCTCCTCAAGCCAAGTAACAACCTCATCCAGGGTTTTTCCTTCTGATCTCATGGCAACAGCTTTGCGAATAAACATACCTTCTGCAAGTGAGGCATTCAAGGTATCAAGTACAATGATTTTTGCCTCTGGATTTTCTTCACATATTTCCTGAGCACCAACGGAAACATTGCTGTAACCTCCGCTTAAAGCAGAAGAAAAACTGATATGTAATATATCATAACCCTGTTCAATAAGGGTTTGAAATGTTCTATGAATTACATCGGGATTACTTGCCATAGTTGTAGGCATTTTACCTTCTCTCATTTTATCATAGAATTCTTTTGGAGTAAGCGTAATGTCTGATCCATAAGTAATACCTTCTAAATCATAATAATGAGGTATGATAATAATGTTATTCTCTTTTATGTAGCTCTCGGGTAAGTCAGAGTTTGAATCAGCCGTAATAATAAAATCCTTCATCTCATATTTCCTCCCAGATCTTTTGTTATTACTATTTTACTAGAGGAGATGCATTTTTACAATACAGTATTAGATTTTATTTATTGTTTGTTTATAAAAAATTTATAATTAATTATGATAAATACCCTTTTACATGGAAAACACCTTAGTCTAATATGACAAAGGTGCATTTATAAAAGATAATATCCTCTAAGCAATTTACATTTAAGATAAGCAATTAATATATGTGAGTTTATTAACTTTCAATATATCCAAATACCACTTTTAACAATAAATCTTTATAATTATATAATTCATCTAATGATTCAAAATAGTATCTTTCGAATTCCTTACTATCATTAGGTATCATAATTTGCTTCTTTTTGGTATCTAAATTAATACGACAGACTGTCTTTCGAATACTGCCTTTATATAAGATTGAAAAGTATCTCTCATTATCTTTGTAAGATAAATCGTTAGGAGCAACTGATCCAACTAGAATACCTTTAATTATGTAAAAACACTCAATTTCTTCACCAGTTGTATTGATTTTTGAAGTCTCTGTAGGGGCATCTTGTTCCACGACTTCTTCAATAGTGGCGGCAACTTCTGTTTCTGTTTTTAACGCTGTAGATATCTTCTCGTTCATTAATTCACTTATGTAGTCATTTAGAGCCTTCTTGACAATACCTCTAAATTTATCGATGACATTTTGGGTTTTAACCCCTTCATAAACGCTAGATAGAATATGCTTAACAAAATCATCAGTAGGTTCTTTTAATTGGTTAGAGAAGTGAGTTTTAATTGCTTTAGAGTATTTTAATTCAGAAGCTGTGCTAAAGATATTATCAACATCAAATATACTCTTATTAAATTTCTTCAATTCGGTTACTATATTTGGTTTAATGTTAAGAATATCAAATTCAAGAAATGGAGTTAAATCCATTTTATTGGCTTCATCTAAATCTGTATAAAATTTATAAAGAATTCCGTTAGTTAGAATACCGAATTTAGCAGAGGTTGTACCAAAATATCTAAAAAGTTGGGAGCCATGTTTATCAAGGACATCATTGCAGCCTTTACATTCAATCAAAATAGCGGGTTTTCCATCTTTCATAATGGCATAATCAACTTTTTCACCCTTCTTAATTCCTACATCAGCTATATATTCTGGGGTAAACTCATCTGGGTTAAATACATCATATCCTAACATTTGAAAAAAAGGAACAATCAAAGACATTTTGGTAGCTTCTTCAGTTGCTATCTGGTCTTTTATCTTTGCAACTCTTGTGGCAAATAGCTTTAAATCATCAATGAAATCCATACTACATCCTCCTCTGTAATTTTTACCTAAATATAGGTATATAATAACATATTTTGGCGAATATACAATAATATGTGGAATATTAAGTAAAAAATATTTGAGTGTTATTCTGGCTGACGAACCTACAGGTAATCTAGATAAAAAATCAGCAAATGAAATCATAGATTTTCTATTATAAATAAGCGAGGAAATACTGTTTTGCTGGTTATGCATGACGTAAAATATGCAGATATGTGTGAGAAGAAAATTCTAATAGAGGATGGAGAGCTTAGACAGGAAAGATAATAATATTTAATAGCTATGTACGGCCACTCCGAAACCGGGAGCAGCCTATGATGAAGCCAATTAGGCAAGGGGTTATCTTGAGAACTTTTTCTCGAAATAGGTTAGAAGTTTGTATAGTCCGGTTGCAACCACGCATAGTATAACAATAGACATAACCACCCAGTCAAGTTTAAACACCTGACTTCCATAGATAATTAGATAACCTAGCCCTGCTTTCGCAGCCAAAAATTCACCAATAATTACACCCACAAGGGAAAGCCCGATATTCACTTTCATGAGACTGATAATGGGTAAAAGATTGGAAGGGAGTACAACTTTAAAAAGAACATCACGTTTATTGCCGCCAAGGGTATAAATCAATTTTATCTTATCCTGCTCTACCATTTTGAAACTGGAGTAGAGGTTTATCACGGTACCAAATACTGCAACTGAGACGGCTGCAACAATGATTGTCTTCATGTTATTACCAAGCCACACAATAAAGACTGGTGCAAGTGCTGACTTGGGAAGACTGTTTAGCACAATCAGATAGGGCTCTAATACCTTGGAGACATTTTCATTCCACCATAGAAGGATAGCAACCAAGATACCTAATACATTTACCAGAGCAAAACTGATTAACGTCTCAAGAAGCGTGATACCGACGTGATAAAAGAGCTGACCATTTGAAGCCATAGCAAGAATAGCATTGCCTACTCGGGAAGGACTGGAAAATACAAAGGAATTCAATATTCCAAGTCTGGCTGTGATTTCCCAGGTGGCTACAAAGCTTATCAAGATAAGAATTTGATAAAAACGAACCCAACGACGTTGTATGAGATGTTTTCTTACATATGCCTCTTGTGCAGCGGACATCTCGTAGATTAGAGTCTTAGTTCGTTTGCTTTGCCTGCTCATGATGCGTAAGCTCCTTCCATATTAAATTAAAATACTCTTTGAATTCGGGGGCACTTCTGGCGGAGAGGGGAGTACGGTTTTCTATGGAAAGATGGATATCGAATATATGCTTTATTGTAGCGGGACGGGAAGAGAGCACAATAACTCTATCAGCCATACTCACGGCTTCGGAAATATCATGTGTTATCAGCACTGCGCTCTTTTTCTCCTTGCGAAGAATTCCCCAGATGTCATCCGCTACCTCAAGGCGGGTCTGATAGTCCAGGGCGGAAAAGGGTTCGTCAAGAAGTAAGATATCCGGTTCCAGAAGCAGGGTTCGAATGAGCGCTGCTCTTTGTCTCATACCACCGGATAACTCGGAAGGGTAAGAGTTTTTAAAGGTAATAAGCCCATAGGTTTTT
>JASGEU010000075.1:0-8205 GCA_047606065.1 Mobilitalea sp. | reverse complement strand
GGAACACGCGGATGAAGAGAATGAGACCGAGGAATCTGCGGATCTGGAACACGAGTATGACGAACATGTATGGACATCACCTAAGAATGCTAAATTAATTGTACAGAAAATTTTAGACACCATATGCGAAGTTGATGAGGTAAATCAAGATACCTATAAGAAAAACACAATGGAATACCTGGCTAAACTTGATGAACTGGATCAGGCATTTCAGACTGTTGTTGATGAAGCTTCCAATAAAACAATTGTCTTTGGAGACCGTTTCCCCTTCCGTTATTTTGCAGATGCATATGGACTTAGTTATTTTGCCGCATTCCCGGGATGCTCAACAGAAACAGAGGCAAGCGCTGCTACGGTAGCATTTCTTATCGATAAGATTAAGGCAGAGAGTATTCCTGTTATTTTTCATGTGGAACTCTCCAATAACAAAATGGCTGATGCAATAAGTGAAGCTACCGGTGCAAAAGTATTACTGCTGCATGCTTGCCATAACGTATCGAAAACAGAGTTTGAGAATGGCGTAAGCTATCTTGACTTGATGTATCAAAATGTTGAAAACCTAAAGGAGGCTCTAAACTAATATGGCTTTAATCACTTGTCAAAACGCTTCCTTCGCCTATGAAGGAAATATTGCTGTGAGTGGTCTCAACTTTGAGATTAACCACGGAGATTATATATGTATTATTGGAGAAAATGGGTCAGGCAAAAGTACACTTATCAAAGGTCTTTTGCGGTTGAAAATGCCTCAAAGCGGAAGTGTTTTGATGGGTGAGGGACTAAGAGCAAAGGAAATAGGATATCTACCGCAGCAAACTGCTGCCCAGAAGGATTTCCCTGCAAGTGTATATGAAGTTGTACTTTCCGGACGGCTAAGTGAGCGTGGTATCAGCCCATTTTATTCAAAAAAAGATAAAGCGATTGCTGAGGATAATTTAAAACGCCTAGGAATAGAAGAATTAAGACATAAGTGCTACCGTGAACTTTCTGGGGGTCAGCAACAACGTGTATTGCTGGCCAGAGCACTTTGCGGAGCGAAAAAGGTGTTATTACTGGACGAACCAGTGGCAGGCCTTGATCCTGTAGTTACACAGGAGTTATACCGCTTAATTGAAAAAATTAATCATGAAACTGGAATTACTATTATTATGGTTTCTCATGACATCCATAGTGCATTAAGATATGCCAGTCATATCCTTCATTTAAAGAATTCACAGATGTTTTTTGGTAAAACCGAGGATTATAAACAATCCAGTTTTGCTGTCAGTTTTCTTGAAGGAGTGGAGGATTAATTTACTCACACTGATATAATTGTAATTCAGTTTATAACAGTATGCCTGTACTTACTAAGATGCAGGTGGAAAGAAAGGTCAGGTTATAATAATGATTAATACATTAATTGAGATGTTTTCTTATACGTTTCTTGTTCGTGCGGTTATTGTTGGATTATTGGTTTCGCTTTGTGCCGCACTTTTGGGAGTAAGTTTGGTATTGAAACGTTACTCTATGATAGGCGATGGTCTGTCCCATGTAGGATTTGGAAGTCTGGCAATTGCGACTGCGATGAATGCAGCACCTCTAAGTGTGTCAATACCGGTTGTGGTGCTGGCAGCATTCTTTCTGTTAAGACTTAGTGAGAATAGTAAAATAAAAGGTGATGCAGCGATTGCTTTGATCTCAACAAGCTCTTTGGCGATTGGTGTAGTAGTAATTTCTCTTACAACAGGAATGAACACGGATGTCTGCAACTACATGTTTGGCAGTATTTTGGCAATGAGTAAAGATGACGTTACACTTAGTATTGTGTTAGCAATTGTAGTACTTATTTTATTCTTATTATTCTACCATAAAATCTTTGCTGTGACCTTTGATGAAAACTTTGCAAGAGCCACCGGTGTAAAAACGAATATTTACAATATGTTAATCGCTTTCTTAACGGCTATTACTATTGTTCTGGGTATGAGAATGATGGGGGCACTTTTAATTTCTAGTTTAATTATTTTTCCGGCTTTAACCTCTATGAGGGTATGTAAAACCTTTCGGAGCGTGACGATATGTTCTGCACTTGTTTCAGTTTTATGCTTTTTTATTGGTGTAGTAGGCTCTTATTTATATGCAACTCCAACGGGAGCCAGTGTTGTAATAATTAATATTATTGGATTCTTTTTATTTTGGGGCATAAATATAGTGAAAGGGAGGGTAAGACAATGAGGAAGATACAGTTATTATTGTTAGTTTGTCTCGTATTTTTAATGGGATGTGAGAGCAGCAAGACCAGTACAAAAATATCGTCTACAGGTAATAGCACTTCTATTACCACCATACCTGAAAACGAGATTACCGTTACACCGCAGGTTGATCAGACAAAAGAGGACGTCCTCGTACTGGAACCATTAGAACCCTTGGAGACGTTACCCACAGGAGATGTAATAGAGATAAAGGAAAAGTTATTCATTGCTCAAACCAACGATATTTATTTTAATACGGAGGACTATCTGGGGAAGACAATAAAATATGAAGGGATTTTTAGTGAATATGAAGATACTGTAACTGGAAATACCTATTATTCCGTAATTCGTTATGGACCGGGATGCTGTGGGATTGACGCCAACGCTGGCTTTGAAGTGGTTTGGGACAAGGACTACCCGGAGGTGGATGACTGGGTAGAAGTTGTTGGTGTTTTGGAAGAATATGAGGAAGAGGGGCAGACATACATTCATCTGGTGCTGAGTTCTTTAAAGGTATTGGAAGAACGTGGAGCGGAGTATGTTTCGCAGTAAAGTTAAAAACCTTAATGTATAATAGATTAAATAAACAAGTGAAACAACAAGTTGTTTCACTTGTCATGAATAAGAAAAAGCGGAGGTAAATAAACCTTCGCTTTTTTCAATTTATACCTTTGATACGTATTTATTTATGAAAAGTTAATGAAATAGCTTTCTTAGGACAGGTGTCCACACATTCACCGCACAGGATACATTCGCTGTGTTTCATATTGCCTTTAAGAACCATTGTATGTACTTCAAGACTCATGGGACATTTTTTAGTACAGTGTCCGCAATTAATACAATTAGCTGGGAGTGGCTTTAAATGTAACGAGGGCAGTCGGAGTAAGTCGCTAAGCAGTGTACCAAGGACCATAAAGGGTGCCATCCAGCAGATAGAATGACACATACCACGTCTTCCCAAGGTTAACGCTAAGATGGTAATTAATCCGATAATTCCTAAATAAGTAAGCATTCCAGGCAGGCTCGCAGCTGAAATTCCATGATTAGTCATATAAAAGAAATCTACAAGACGGATACCACCGGCAGAAATAAATGCAAATACAATGCCGAGTATCCATAGAGTCCAAAGGATATATTTGATCCAACTAACTTTCCTGTTTGATAAAGGTTTATTCGTAATTGCAGTGCAGCATTCCTGTAATCCTCCGGCAGGGCACAGCCAACTACAGTAAGCTCGGCCAAAGAAGAGGGAGAATATAAACTGTGCTGCAAATATGATAAAGCTTCCTGATATAATTCCGGCAATGCCGCCTTGGATAATCAAATAAGGTGAAAAGTAAAATAGAGTGACTGGGAAAATAAGAAATGAGATGAATAATAGAGCTTTGCGTAGTTTTTGTCGATTCATATTGAGATAATCCTTTCTGATGATGAACTGCAGCTGGAAGAAACCTGCTTGTTGTAATATAAGTTTAGAGGTTAGTATTGCAAATTCATTTGTAACTTCCTTATAACTTAAAATAAAGAAGATAGGATAACTATATCAAGTAGATATAGATGTGTCAAGATATTAATTATGTTTAAATTAAAATGAGAACTACTATTTGTTAAGCCAATCCAATGTTAAGATTTCACCTTGTCTTTGAGTTAAATAATTCATTTTTTAAAAGATAGGCTGGTGTTATCCTTTGTAGTTTTATATAATTAGTTTATATTTAGTTTAAATTTAGCCTATATTATATCTAATACATATTTTCATTTTTGATAGACATCAAAATAGTTAAGATTAAATGGAGATGAGCTGAAGTATTAATTAATTTAATATAAAGGAAAGACTAGTTTACTAAGGAGGATATTACGTGAACCTATTAACAATTATTTTACTACTAATGCTTGGATTACTTATTTCAAATGTTGTCAGCCATTATATTCCGTTTATTCCTACCGCATTGACACAGATTGTATTTGGTATTGTTATTGCACTTCTTTCAGGCAATTACACTTTTGAGATTGGCGCAGAGTGGTTTTTACTGCTTTTTGTTGCACCGTTATTGTATAATGATGGAAAGCACTTTTCACGAAATGAATTGTGGGGTATGAGAGCGCAAATCTTTGGGAATGCATTTATTCTGGTTATTCTAACAACCGTAGTATGCGGTTATGTCATTAATCTGCTCATACCGGGAATTCCAATAGCTGCTGCGCTGGCGCTGGCCGCTATTTTATCTCCAACCGATCCGGTTGCAGTTAACGGGATCGCTAAAAGAATCAGTATACCGGATAAGGTGATGGCTCTTGTAAAGGGAGAATCTCTTATCAATGATGCCTCCGGACTTGTTGCATTTAATTATGCCATAACAGCGGCTGTAACCGGCTACTTTTCTTTAAAGGAAGCGGTTATGGACTTTTCCTATACCTTTTTAATTGGAGCATTGGCAGGAATTATCCTTGGCCTTTTGGTTACTTTTATCCGCTTTAAATTAAGAAATAATGGTATTAATGATACGATATTTCATTCGTTATTGCAGATTCTAACTCCTTTTGGCATTTATATCATGACCGAGCATATCCTTCATGCCTCAGGCGTTATTGCTGTAGTTGCTGCGGGAATTGTACATGCTGTGGTTAAGGAACAGACAGAAACACAGATGGCGGAAGAAGAGCTGCTGACAGAAAATACCTGGTCCATTGTTTTATTTGTATTAAATGGATTTGTATTTTTATTATTAGGTATGAATATACCTTCTGCGATGATCGATACAATTTCGAGTCCGGAAATAGGTAACTGGAAAGCGTTTGGATATATTGCAATCATTGGTTTTGCTGTCCTTGCTATTCGTTTTTTATGGACCTTCCTTACAGCCTTATTTAATTATCGCAGAAAAAACAGTAAAGAGGAAAAACCAGCCATTAGAACTATTTTAACGACTACCTTGACCGGCGTGCGCGGTGCTGTAACCATGGCAGGTATCCTTACAATACCAGCCTATTTAGGAAATGGTGATATTTTCCCTTCACGTTCTTTAATTATATTTATTGCGGCAGGGGTGATATTATTGTTGCTGGTTCTTGCCACTATTTTCTTACCTGTACTCTGTAAAAAAGAACAAGCCGAAGAGACAAGTCTAATGGTAATGGACTTATCCGTTGCTAAAAACAAGCTTTTACTATCAGCCATTAGAAAAATAAAATCAGAAACAAATGAGGAAAATGAAGCTGCTGCCGTAGAGCTGATAAATGAATACACCAATAGTTTTCAAAGAAATCTATTGGGACGTAATTCCAGCAGCAAACAAGCGGAATACCATAATCGTAAAATGAATGAGGTACAATTACTGGCTTTGGATTTACAAAGAAAATACATTAATAATCTTGTATCTAAAAATGAAGTAGACGTAATGATTGCCAGTACGATTACAAGATTTCTTGATCTTAGGGAAGCCGCCCTTGAATATAATTTCCACGTTGGAATAGTTCATTTCTTAAAGAAAGTTTTTTATGGATTTTTAAGATTAGGTTGGAGAAGGCATAAGAGACAAGATGCCGAATTTAAATATCTCTTATCAATCAGAGATATTCAATTAAAGGCTATGGATGCTGCCATTGTGGGTCTTGAAGAGTATGCAAAAATACATGAACAGCCAGAATATATTTATTCTGTACTGCTGGATTATGAAAAAATGCGTAAACGCTTTAAACGCAGTGCAAACAGAGTTAACGAAAGATGCGAGGAACAAAAAGAAGAGCTAAGACTTAAAGTTCTGGATACCGAGAGAGCAGAGATTCATAGAATGTATGAATCCGGTGATATTAACCTGGCACAGGAGAAAGAACTTAGGCGTTTTGTCAATTATATTGAAGGTATTGTATTATATGAGTACAATGAATAATGGAATGCAATGCGTTACAACAGGAGAGTATGGATGAAAGAGAATAAATATGATAATGATACATTTTTTGAAAAGTATGGGCAGATGACTCGTTCACAGAAGGGACTTTCCGGTGCCGGGGAATGGCAGTATTTCCAAAGCCTGCTGCCGGATTTTACAGGAAAGCGGGTACTTGATCTTGGCTGTGGTTATGGGTGGCATTGTATCTATGCCATGGAAAGGGGTGCCGCTTCGGTGGTAGGTATTGATATATCAAATAAAATGCTCGAGGTAGCAAAACAGAAAACACTTTTTACCGAAGTAGAATATAGAAATTGTGCAATTGAAGATATTGATTTTCCAGAAGAGAGTTTTGATATTATACTAAGTTCACTGGCATTCCATTATGTGGAAGCTTATGATACTTTAGTAAAAAAATTGTTCGGGATTTTAAAACCAGGAGGAGCATTAATTTTTACAGTGGAACATCCCGTCTTTACCGCTGAGGGCTCTCAGGACTGGGTTTATGATTCAGAAGGTGTAATTCAACATTTCCCAGTGGATAATTACTACTATGAAGGTAAAAGAGATACGGTATTTCTAGGTGAGAAGGTTGTTAAATACCATAGAACCTTGACCACATATCTTAATACCCTGCTGGCAAATGGATTTATAATAAAAGATATTGTTGAACCTAAACCACTTGAGCATATGCTTGATAACCCGGGAATGGCTGATGAAATGCGTCGTCCCATGATGTTAATTATATCAGCTGCAAAACTGTTAAAAAATGAATATTGATGTTTTTCATAGTAAAATATAAAGTAAGAGTATACTGGTGTCAAAAGTTGGTTGAAAATAAGGAGGATATCTATGGACGTTCAAGAAGTTTTACAGGAACTGGAGGCATTGGCTTCAGAGCGAACTAAAAAAATATATATGTCACAGGGAGCACAGGAACCACTTTTTGGTGTAGCCACAGGTGCGATGAAACCAATCTTTAAAAGGGTTAAGATTAATCAAACTCTGGCGGAGGAGCTTTATGCAACTGGAATTTTTGATGCTATGTACTTTGCAGGAATGATTGCTGATCCCAAGATCATGACCGAAGAGGATTTTGACAGGTGGATGGAAACGGCATATTTTCATATGATTTCTGACTTTATTGTTGCAGTTACCCTTGCAGAAAGTGATATTGCTCAGAAGGTATCTGATAAGTGGATTGCCTCAGGCAAAGAATTGTATATGTCTGCCGGATACAGCTGTTACTGCTGGTTATTAGGTAATCGTAAAGATTCTGAGTTTGATAAGGATAAGCTAAGTAATATGCTTGATACAGTAGAAAACACGATTCATAATAGTCCCAACAGAGCAAGATATGCTATGAATAACTTTGTGTCAACAGTAGGAGTATCCTATGTTCCTTTGCATGAAAAAGCAGTCAAAGTTGCGAATACCATTGGAACTGTTACTGTATTTCGAGGTGATGCTAAAGTAAGTGTTTCTGTTGCAGCAGAAGAGATACAGAAAATGGCGGACAAAGGTAAGTTGGGTTTTAAACGTAAATATGTAAGATGCTAGTTAAGAAATACTTCAAAATAACAGAACTAAATACTTTAATATTAAGATTTGCGATAAAGCAATAAAAATTATTTGTTAAAAACATACATGCAAAAGCAAAATAAATGGAATATTTTGGACAAGTTGTCATATACATATAGTATATAATAATGTGTACCAGCTCTTATTAAAACAAATAAGGGGAGATTCTATTATGAAGAGGAAAATTAAAGTTTTATTATCCTTAATGCTAAGTATATTTTTAGCTTTAAGTATCTCAATCACAGCTTTTGCAGCTACCTGGTCTTCATCAGATCAATGGGGAACCTGGACAAATGGAGGATATACACTTTATAACAACATTTGGGGCAGTGGCGCAGGCTATCAGTCAATCTGGGCAAATAGCTACAGTAACTGGGGCGTATGGGCACAGCATCCTGCTACCGGCGGAATAAAGTCTTATCCAAATGTAACAAAATCCATTGCAACTTCACTATCCTCAATTACCACCTTGAAAAGCAGCTTTAATGTTACCAGACCAAGCAGTGGTG
>JASGEU010000074.1:0-14996 GCA_047606065.1 Mobilitalea sp. | reverse complement strand
CAACACTAACGGTATCTCTGGAGGTTTTGTAGGTGGTACAGCTTTCAGTGCCCTCGCTATTGCAAATGGTGAAACCCTATTTCCAGGTTATATCATCGATGTTACAGAAGTTCTGGTAAATGGTGAGCCTTATACCCTTACTGCAAGGCCATATACAACTTCTGATGACGGTAAAACAACTCGTCTTAACATCTATAATAGCTGGGTTATGGCTATTCCAGAAGAAGCACGTACTTCTGATGGTAACGTATCTGATGTTTCCGCAGTGGTTGTAAATCCAGAGGATTTCAATGAACTTAAGACTCTTTCCATTACATTTAATTATGGCCCTGCTAAATAAATTGATTGTCATGGATAGGGATAATTCTCAATATTATAAACAATGAAGTATACATTTATAACGTGTGAAGTAGATGAGATTTATAGATCAAATTATATTTAAGAGGTAAAGTAAACCGAAAAACGGCTTGTCAGATCATAATGGCAAGCTGTTTTTTCACGTTGACTTACTTATATTTTTTAGCACTTACAAAGAGTTGGATAGTTTATTCCTTCAAACTAGATGAGTATATAAATAATGATTGTTGTTCTTTGAGGAAATTTATAGTAAAATTGAACAGGCATAGGAAATGGCAGATATACATTTAAATCTTCTGAGAAGGTGAATCCAATGAAGGTTAGATCAAGAATAATGATAGTATTTATAGGTGTATTGACTATTATAATTGTGTTAATCAGTGGTTTTTTTATACAAAGATGTGTAAGGGAGTTATTAGCTGATAAAACTTGGATTACAGATCTAGGATATGAGGATAATGAAATACATAATCTTACGTTTGATTCGTTCGGAAATAGAAGTTGTCCTGAGGTGCCCATTCAAGTGGATGATAACAGCTTTAAATTAACGTTTGATACAGGATGTGGAGCCGGAGTACAATTTACGGATGTTGTTGAACATAAATTTGACTATACTTTATTAAATGAAATCTAGGCACTGAATAGAGATGGGTCTCATCGCGGGTGGAATAAGGGGATAGAAATTGATGAGATGATAGTGTTTGGAGAAACCTTCAAAAATGTTAACACTAGCATCGCTGACTGGTCTATGTTTTCATCATCAAGGTTCAATGGATTAATTGGATTATCTTATTTTGACTCAAAAGTTATTACACTTGACTATGAAGGACATAAAATTGGGATTAGTGGTAAACCGATTGATTATACGAAACTAAAGGAAGATAAATATGAAGTACTGCCGCTTTATAAGGCAACAAGTCAGGGGCAGCAGGATTTACTTTTTTTTGAGGCAGAGTACAATAATCAGCCTATTATAGTTTATCTGGATACAGGAAAAAATTATTCCTATTTATATAATCCTGATTGTGATTGCTCTATGGGAGAAAAACCAACTGATTTTTTTGATGTTCCGCTTAAACTTGGAAGTCTTGAGCTTACGTTAAAGGATATTACAGAAGTTAATGATATCGCGCAGGCTGACGGGTTACCATATTTAACAATGATAGAATTGAATTCAGACCAGATTTGGAAATGCAAATTACTTGTCACAATTGATTTGATTGAGCAAAAAATTATATTTCGAAAACCTTAAATGTGGTAGTAATAAAAATTTTAATATATTTTAAATAAAACAGGGAGGGAAAATATGCACAAAAGTAAAGATTTGAGCGTAAAAGGTATGGATTTTTTGAGTTTAGCATTATATGCATTTGGAGGTTTGGGAATAGAAGCACTCTATGCGTTTTTGCTTGAACCAATGATCTACGGAAAACAGATGGCAGATTGGAGTATTAGTCAAAACATTATTCATTGGATTGTTACATGTATTACATGGGGAATTATTACGTGGTTGATTGTGAGATATTCTAAGAAAAAATATGGCTTTGATATCTTCGTTAGGGAAGGTAAAATGAGACTATGGCAGTGGCTATGTGTAGTTCTATGTATTGTTTTTTCACTTTCTGTTTCTTATATGGATTGGGATGGGTTTAAAGTGGTTATGGAATTCCAAAAGAAAGGCTTATTGAAGTTTATTTTTCAATATATTTATTATGCTTTTGAAACCGCTCTATTTACCCTGATTTTAGTATATGCGCAAAAAGCATTTGAAGTATGGTTTAAGAGAAAAAATATACCTTATGGTGGTATTATATTAGCAGTAACTTGGGGATTTGCACATATCTTTACTAAAGGAAGTATTCCAGTTGGATTAATGGCAGCACTTGGCGGCTTTACCTTCGGTATCGTATATTTGCTGGTGAACAGGGATATAAGAAAGACATTGCCAATCTTATTTCTTATGTTTGCGTTTTAATAAGACATAAGAAATTGTTAAGATATCAGTTAAAGGAACTAATAAACGAATATTTAAAGCATGACCGCAACGGTCATGCTTTTTTGACGTGCGAGACAAATTGCAGTTACATCTGACTTTTTCTATACTCCAAAGGAGTCATTCCCGTTTTTTTGCGGAACTGACGATAAAAGTGAATTTCATTGGAATAACCACACATTTGAGAGATTTGTTCTATGGTCAGGTTGGATGAGATTATTAAGTTCTTTGCGTATTCGATTCGCATATGAATCAAGTCGGACTGGAAGGAGATTCCGAAAAAAACAGTGTATAGATGCTGAAAATAGGAGGCACTTATCCCCAATAATTCCGAGATATTTTCGGCTGAATATTTTGTGTAAGGAGTCGCTTGCAGGGATAATCTGATATTCTGCAGCTTTGTATAATAAGGGCTGTAAGACGGTGACATATCTTTTTCCTGGTAAGCAAGAATTAAGTTATTCATTAATATCTGTAGAAGCATATTAACATTATCATTTTTAAATTTTTCAGAGGTATAATTTCTTTCCCATAAAAGTTGTTGCAGGTATAGGGTGAATTTTGTGGGGTTACGTAGTGTGATAATTTCATTAAAGATAATACCGGAGTTTCTAAAATGTTCCTCGTCATTACATTCCAGGTGCAGCCAGTCGTCTGTATAATCTCCATCAGGGTTATGGTATTGGTACGGCGTATTGCGATCAATCAGAACAGCACTGCCTGGTTTCGCAACAAAGTTTTTACCATGAATATTAAAATTGGCAGGGGACTTTATAATGAGCAGTACATAATGAGTTAAACCCTTTGGACGTGACATAAAAAATGAACTTGGATGCCTGGCATTACAACCACCGTTTAACACAGTAAACATTAGAACCTCCATTATCAATATAGCAGAATAGGTTAGTATATAACATTATAAGCTATTAACTTAGGTATTTCAATTCCTTATAATAGATATAAAAGTTATATGAGTATTATAATACCTGGAAAGTACAAAGGCTTCATAACATTATAATGAAACGATTTATAGTTTGGGGGAAATGTAATGGATAGATTAAAGGATATTAGCTGGGCAGAAGAGGTTTCAAAGAAAATAAGGGAAAAGGTTAGCATTGTAGCGGATCGGAATCAGAACAAAATACCCTACACTACGGTGGAGGGGTTATATAATGATATGTCCGTTGAGAATATCTGTTGGTGGACCAATGGATTCTGGGGAGGGTTGGTGTGGCAGTTGTATCATGCTACAAAAATAGACAAGTATCGGGAAATTGCCCTGGATAATGAGATGAAGCTGGATAAGAATTTGATGAATTATATGGGAATGGACCATGACAGCGGGTTTAAATGGCTTACTACCGCCATCGCTCATTACCGTCTTACCGGAAACCAGGAATCTCGCAATCGAGGATTATTGGCAGCAAATGATTTGGCAGGCCGCTTTAATCCAAATGGACGTTTCATTCGTGCGTGGAACGATGATGGGTCCGGTAAGCTTGCAGGTTGGGCAATTATCGACTGTATGATGAACCTGCCGCTTCTTTACTGGGCATATGAAGAGACGAAGGACCCGAGATTTCTTCAGGTAGCAACCATGCATGCGGATACAGCTGAGAAATATTTTATTCGTGGCGATGGCTCAGTAAATCACATTATAGAATTTAATCCTTCAACCGGTGAGATGGTAAAGACCTTTGGCGGACAGGGCTATGAAGAGGGCTCTTCCTGGACAAGAGGGCAAGCCTGGGCATTGTATGGCTTTGTGTTAAGCTATATTCATACTCAGAATATAAAATACCTTAATGCTGCGAAAAGAGTAGCTAATTATTTTATTGCCAATATACCCGATAACGGCTTAATTCCTGTGGACTTCAGACAGCCCGCAGCCCCTTTGCTGGAGGATTCTTCTGCAGCAGCGATTGCAGCCTGCGGTATGCTTGAGATCGAGAAATATGTTACGGAGCAGGAGAAGCATATCTACTGGGACAATGCACTGAAACTGTTAAAAGCTTTGGAGATTAACAGATGTAACTGGGAGGTTAATACAGATAATATTTTAGAAAAATGTACAGCGGCTTATCATGACGAAAGTCATGAATTTGCGCTTATCTACGGGGATTATTTCTTTATCGAAGCAATATGGAAGCTTACGGGTCAGGAACTGTTTATTTGGTAAGACGGATAAGAGAGGATGGATAGAGGATATGGTATTTCAACCTAAAACATTGGACTTTACATTAAGCCCCTATACCGGATTAACCAGAGAAAGCTGGATAGAAGCCGGGGAGTACCTGTTATCAGGTGTGTTTCAAAATATTAAATCTATGGATGACCCTGTAGTGATGCCCAGAAAGGAAACGAAAATTTCGTACCCCAGGGAAGATAGTTCACAAGTGCAGATAAAGGCAGAAATCTTTGAAGGACTGGCAAGATCCTTTTTCATTGCAGCGCCGTTAATTCATATTAATCCTGAACTTACTATCTGTAATTATAAAATCAGGGATTACTATAAGTCACAGGTTTTAAGGGCTTGTACGAAGGGAGATCCCAACAGTGTTGGATGTTACGAGGAGCTTAAGTTATGGACAGGAGATGAAGACCCGTTCCGTGCATTTCAGCAGACAGTAGAAACCTGCGCACTGGTAGTCTGCCTGCAAAACTGCAAAGAAGAAATCTGGGATACCTATACAAAAGCAGAGAAAGATATCATTGCTGAATTTTTAACCAGCTTTGCACATGGCAATACAGTACCGCAGAACTGGCGCTTATTCAACATGCTGGATTTAGCGTTTCTCCATCAGGAAGGGTATCCGATTGATCGGAATATAATGAGAGATCATGCCCAGACAATTTTGAATTACTATGCTGGAGAGGGCTGGTACCGGGATGGTCACGCTTTTGATTATTATTCCTGCTGGGCATTCAACGTCTATGCTCCTCTCTGGAACAGATGGTATGGATATGAAAATGAACCTTATCTTGCAAGAAAGTTTGAGGAAAATTCAAATCGATTAATGGAAACGTATGCAGACTTTTTTGATAAAGATGGGTTTACCCTGATGTGGGGGAGAAGCAATATTTACAGAAATGCAGCGACCAGTTCCTTTGATGGTAACTTAATGCTGCAGAACACAGCTGCTGACCCGGGGTTATCGAGAAGAATCTCTTCCGGTTCCCTGCTCCAGTTTTTATCCAGAGAAGATTTGCTGTATCATGGCGTGCCGACCTTGGGATTTTATGGGCAATTTACGCCGTTGGTACAGTGGTATTCCTGTGCGGAATCGCCCTTTTGGTTAGGGAAGGCTTTTCTTTGTCTGCACCTACCCGGGAACCATCCCTTCTGGACGACGACCGAGAACAATGGAAGCTGGGAAAAGCTTGGAGCAAAGGAAACAAAGGTAACAACCTTAAATTGTCCTGCACTTTGCTTTTCTAATCACGAAGCAAACGGTGAGACAATTCTTCGCACCGGTAAGGTGGTTAAGAACACAGGGGATATTCATGGGATGTGGAATTATTCTAAGCTGTGCTTCAACAGTAAGTATCCCTGGGAAGCAGCACCTTCTGAAGAAGTAGAATCACAGCAATATGTACTGAAGGATTTGACTTCGGGTAACTATGAAAAGTGTAATGTAACCTTTTGGCACGGAGAAAAAGAAGGAGTTCTGTACCGAAGACAGTTCTTTAATTATGATTTGGTCGGAGAGTGCCATTGGAAGCAGGCGGTGAATTTGGCGGATTTCACAGTACCCTACGGAATTATTAGAGTTGATAAGATGAGACTGTATCGAAGACCGGTTTCTTTAACACTTGGTGCATATGGTTTCCCGGATAATGGGACAGAGATAATAAAGCTTGAAAAGGATAATGCCAAAGCGATTATACTGAAAGGACATGATTTTACAGGCAAAGAGAAACAGCTGGCTATGACCATATACGATGGATGGGATGAGCTTACTGTCCAAGACAGCAGAGGAACCAATCCGGATTCTGAAAAATCTATCATAATCTATTCAAAGCTAACCAGAGAAACACAGTATGGCTATGAACCCTATGTTATGATTTCTCAAATAATTACAAAGGAGAGTCTGGAGGATTTTAAGGAGGAAGATATATTCCCTATCCAAAATATTGAGTATTCAGACCTTGAAAAATGTGGTGGCTATGGACCGATTACAGTTACTATGAAAGATGGGCATCATAAGGTCATAGAATTTGAGGGTATTGAAGGTAATCTACAGGTGTAATAGAGAATTGAATAAAAAGAGACTATTGAAATATTTATTCCAATAGCAAAGAAGTTAGGAAACAATGCTTAGTTGGAAGAATGAATAAAATAGCCATAGATTATCCAAGAAAGGCAGCCTGCAAGGGCTGCCTTTCTTGATGGCTGTTATTATCACATTTAAAAACTGTTAATCTAGGCGGTTAGTAAATATAGTTGAAATCAGTATTTCATTACGGTACAATGGTTTTTAATAGTTATAGGATTGTAAAAGGAATATATCCTGGATGAAACGAGGGTGGCTATGAGTACTTTTAAATTAAGTAAAACTGTGAAAAGTATAGATCGATTAATAAGAAAATCACCTGCCAAGATGATATTTTGTGGGTTTGCTCTGCTTATCCTGATTGGAGCCATTTTGCTTTCCCTGCCTGTTAGTACAAGGGATGGAAATTGCACCAGTTTTATTACTGCTTTATTTACAGCGACATCCTCTGTTTGTGTAACCGGTATGGTGGTTGTAGATACGAATACTTATTGGTCCTTATTCGGCAAAATAGTAATTCTCCTTTTAGTACAGATTGGCGCACTTGGCATTATGTCAGTGGTTACTCTTTTGTCTGTAATTATGGGGAAAAACCTTGACTTGAGTCAGCGAATGGCAATTAAGGAATCCATCAGCAACTTTTCCCTGGAGAATGTGGTATTTATTTTTAAAAGAATATTAAAGATGATGATGATTATGGAAGGGTTAGGCGCTGTTTTGACCTCAATTGACCTGATACCGATGTATGGAGTCGTAGAAGGAATAGCTAAGAGCATTTTTCATTCCATTTCCTCATTTTGCAATGCTGGATTTGATGTCTTCGGTACAGATTCCGAAAATTTTATTGGACTGACGAATTATAGCAGTAACTTTTTATTTATTTTAACGACGTCAATCTTAATTATAGCTGGGGGATTAGGATTTATTGTATGGCAAGATATTACAAAGGTCAGAAGGTTTTCGCGATTTACCCTGCAAACTAAAATAGTTTTGATTATGACGTTAATTCTGATTGTTTCAGGAACAATATTAATTATGGTTTTTGAGAAGGACAATACAATGAGGGAATTACCCGGTCATTTAAGCTTTCTTAATTCCTTTTTTCATGCAGTTTCATCAAGGACAGCTGGTTTTGGTACCGTTCCTATACATGAAATGAGTACACTCTCAATCTTTATTACAATGCTTCTTATGTTCATTGGTGGTGCACCGGGCTCGACAGCCGGGGGAATCAAGGTTACCACCCTGTTTGTGTTGATTGCTACAGTTGTTTCCTTTCTTAAGGGGAATTCTGAGGTTCAAATACTTAAGAGAAGGATTACTGCTGATATCATCATGAAGGCAGTCTCCATATTTATGTTAAGCTTAACACTGATTACGCTCACAACGATCGTTTTGCTAATCAACAAGGAAGGAAGCCTGCTGCAGGTCCTTTTTGAAGCGGTATCGGCGTTTAGTACAGCAGGTGCCTCCACAGAAATAACGCCGTATTTAAAGGATTCAAGCAAATATCAGTTGATTATTACTATGTTCCTCGGAAGAGTGGGTATAATAACAACATTTGCAGCATTTAACGCTAGAAGTGGAAAAGATAGGATCGGATATCGTTACCCGGAAGGAAAATTAACAGTAGGATAGGAGAGGACATTTATGAAATCATTTATTGTCTTAGGACTTGGTATGTTTGGAAAAAGTATTGCAAAAACATTGTATGATATGGATTATGAGGTACTGGGAGTAGACAAGGACGAAAATATAGTAAATGAATTTGCTGGAATTATCCAACATACAATTCAGGCAGATATCACTAGTGAAACTTTTTTAAAATCCATAGATGTTAATAAATTTGATGCAGTTATTGTTGCTGTCGGTACGAATATGCAAACCAGTATAATGACAACGGTATTGCTTAAGGAGCTGGGAGTAAAATATATTCTTGTAAAAACACAGGATGAGTTCGAAGAAAAAATATTTTACAAATTAGGAGCAGATAAGGTTATTTTGCCCGAAAAGGATATGGGAGTAAAAGTGGCCAATAATTTAATCACACATAATTTTTATGATATCATTGAGATTTCACCTGATTATAGCATTGTCAGTATAGCTCCGCCAAACTCTTGGGTCGGTAAGAATCTCGGAACTCTTGCTGTAAGGTCGAAATATGGAATTAACATCCTTGCTATTAAGCATGGTGATGATACCAATATTAATCCCGATGCCAATACAGTGATTAAAGAGGAATCGATTATAACAATTATGGGCACAAATTCGGATTTAAAGAGATTTCGAAGTGTGAAGTAAAGGGAATGGTTTGTTTAAAATTAGCATAATGGAGGCATCAGGGTTATGACAAAAGTATTTAAAATACTATCGAGTTTAAATCAACTTAGATGGAAAATTGCTATTAAGGGAATTCTTTGTGGCTTACTTGCTGGCTTACTGGTATCATTTTATCGTTTATGTATTGAATATGGAACGGAAAAATCTTTATTAATATATAGCTTCTTAAAGAAAAATCCGATAGCTATCTTACCCTGGTTAATTATTGCAATGTTCTTAGCCTGGTTCTTGTACCGATTAATAAAATTAGAACCTCTTGCAACTGGCAGCGGTATTCCACAGGTAGAAGGTATTCTGCTCTATGGTATGAAAATGAAATGGTATACAATTTTGCTTGTTCGCTATGTTGGTGGAATTATTGCTTCGTTTTTTGGTTTGTCCCTTGGCAGAGAAGGTCCATCGATACAAATTGGAGCTTCAGCTAGTCAGGCGATAGCACCTGGGATTTCCAGTAACAAGCTTGAGGAAAACTATCTAATAACAGGGGGAGCCGCTGCCGGACTTTCTGCAGCATTTAATGCCCCGTTGTCAGGAATTATGTTTGCACTGGAGGAAGTCCATAGAAGCTTTTCACCTCTTGTTCTTATTGCAGCAACCACTGCTTCGTTAGTAGCGGATTTGGTATCAAAGTATTTTTTTGGACTAAAACCAGTCTTAGACTTTATGACAATTCCTCAAATGACGGAAAGGGTTTATTTTTGGTTAATACCTATCGGTCTGTTTTCCGGACTGATTGGTTCACTAACCAATAAATCCTTGCTAAAATTTCAGCAACTATACGATAAGGTACCTATATATTTACGCCCATTTATTGCATTTCTTATTGCACTTCCCTTTGGACTGGTTCTTCCACAGGTATTAGGTGGAGGACAGAACTTAATTCAATTATCAGAGCAGGGAAACCTATCCGTTGATATGCTTTTGATATTACTTGGAGGGAAACTGATTTTTACGTGTATTTGCTTTGGCAGTGGGGTTCCGGGAGGCATTTTCTTGCCAATTCTTTCAGTAGGTGCTTTATCAGGAAGCTTGGTAGGTCTTTTCGCAGAACAGTTTGGGCTTCCTTCCAGTTACATACCTACATTTGCCATATGTGCAATGGCGGGTGCATTATCGGGCTCGGTAAAGGCTCCAATTACAAGTATTTTGCTAACAGCAGAAATGACAGGGTCTTTGGTTCACTTACTTCCGGTAGCTATCTGTTCTTTTATCGCCATGTTCCTATCCGATATTTTAAAGACTACACCAATATATGAGGCACTATTGGAACGTATTGCCAATAAAAATAAAGTAGATATTAAAAAGAACAAGCAAGGAATCCTGATAGAAGTACCAGTAGAAGTTGGGAGCGAAGCTTGCGGTAAGAAAATAAGTGAAATTAGTTGGCCTGCAAATTCTTTGATTGTTGGTATCCATCGGGGGAATAGGGATCTTGTACCCAATGGTTCCACGCGAATGATGCCTGGCGATTATCTTATTGTATTGGCCGCAGAGCAGGCATTAATGGATATAAACACGCAGATCAAAGCTCTTTGTTACATAAAAAGTCTTTAATTAGGAATTAACTATTTATTTCTGCTTGACAAAATTACTAATAGCAAATATTATTAATAGTGTTAGATAATTAGTGTTTAATTTTCAAAGCAAGAAGGTGATAGAATGGATTATACAAATTTGGCTCGAGAATTTATGGGAATTATGGGTCAAATGCGAAAGCACAATATGAATAAACCGATTAATGATTCCATGCATGGTGAGATATTTGTACTTCTCTACATCTCCCAGCATGAAGATAACGTGATACCGAGCGAAATCAGTAATGAGATTGGTATAAGTACTGCGCGGGTTGCAGCAACGCTGAACAGCTTAGAGAAGAAGGGAATGATTACCCGTAAAATTGATGTAAGCGATCGCAGAAGAATTTTGGTGGAGATGACACCAACCGGGAAGGAACAGATTGAGAATCATTTTCAGATGATTATGAAGATGACGATAAATATGCTAAGTTATCTTGGGGAAGACGATGCGAAGGAATATGTTCGCATTATGAAGAAGCTGGCGGAGAGAAATCCGGAAGAATGTTCTTAATATGCAGTCACATACTTGGTGGCTGCATATATTTGAAACAATAGTTAACAGTGTTAGATAATAATGATATTAGATAAGAGTAATGTTAGTTAAAGGAGAGCGCATAGCATATGATTAAAATATTAAAACGCTTAAAGGCGTCGGAATGGTTGCAGGCACTGGTGAGTCTGGTATTCATCGTCTCACAGGTATGGTTGGATTTGAGGTTACCGGATTATATGTCTGAAATTACAACCTTGACACAGACCCCGGGAAGCGAAATGTCTGATATCTGGCTCGCAGGAGGGAAAATGCTTCTGTGTGCACTGGGCAGCCTTGTATCGGCAATTATTGTTGGTTTTTTTGCAGCACGAATAGCTGCTTCCTTTTCACAGAGACTTCGCAGCCAGTTGTTTTCTAAGGTCGATTCCTTTTCCATGGAAGAAATCAACCGTTTTTCAACAGCAAGCTTGATTACCCGTTCAACAAATGATATTACACAGGTACAGATGTTGATTACCCTTGGACTTCAGATGATGATTAAGGCACCGATCATGGCAGTGTGGGCATTAACAAAAATTACCGGCAAAGGACTTGAGTGGTCGATTGCAACAGGAGTGGCAGTTGCTGTTCTAATTGTAGTAATTATTTTTATAATGATCTTTGTAATGCCAAAGTTTAAGAAGATGCAGATTCTGACGGATAATCTTAATCGTGTAACAAGAGAAAATCTTACTGGATTACGTGTTATCCGTGCCTATAACGCTGAAAAGTATCAGGAAGAGAAATTTGAAGCTGCCAATGAGGAGCTGACAGCAACACAATTATTCACAAATCGTGGTATGGCGGTAATGATGCCAGTGATGTCCTCCATTATGAGCGGAATGTCTTTGGCAATCTATTGGATTGGAGCCCATCTGATTAATGGGGCGGCAGCTATGGATCGTCTTTCCTTATTCTCCAATATGGTAGTATTCTCCTCTTATTCGGTGCAGGTAATTATGTCCTTTATGATGTTGGTAATGATTTTTGTAATGCTGCCAAGAGCAACGGTATCTGCAAAACGTATCAATGAAGTATTGGAAACAAAGCCCACCATTGTGGACGGTCATGTAACCGAAGGAGTGGAAGGCAAGAAGGGGGAAATTACATTTAATCAAGTTAGCTTCATATATCCTGGAGGCTCAGATTATGTGCTTCAGGACATCAGCTTTACTGCAAAGCAGGGTGAAACGGTTGCTTTTATAGGTTCTACTGGCAGCGGTAAAAGTACTTTGATAAATCTAATACCAAGATTTTATGATACGACGGAAGGCAGTATTCTTATAGATGGAGTGGATGTAAAAAAATATACACAAGATGCACTTCACAATAAAATTGGATATGTTCCGCAAAAAGCAGTGATGTTTCGGGGAACTGTTGAAAGTAATGTTGGCTATGGAGACAATGGAAAAGTGAAAGCTGACATGAACGATATTAAAAAAGCGATAAGAATTGCACAAGGATCAGAGTTTGTTGAAAACATGGAAGGACAATATGAAGCGGAGATTGCACAAGGAGGCACAAATGTGTCTGGTGGTCAGAAACAACGACTTGCCATAGCTCGTGCCATCAGTCGAAAGCCAGAAATTTATATTTTTGATGACAGCTTCTCAGCTCTTGATTATAAGACAGATCGAGTACTTCGTTCTGTACTTAAAAAAGAATCTGCTGGAGTAACAAACCTGATTGTTGCACAGCGTATTGGAACAATTATGGATGCAGATCAAATTATTGTTTTGGATGAGGGAAGAATAGTAGGAAAAGGCACACATAAAAAACTACTAAATACCTGCGATGTTTATCGAGAAATAGCTATGTCACAATTAAGTGAGGAGGAGTTGTTAGCATGAGTGAAACAAATAGAAAACAAAATACAGCAAGAGGGCCCATGGGCGGAGGGCCAATGGGTGGTGTAGTTGAGAAGCCAAAGAACTTCAAAATAACCATGACAAAATTATTGTTATATTGTAAAAGTTACCTTATGCCGATAATAATTGCATTGGTTGCAGCGGCAGCAGGAACTATTCTTCAAATTATTGGACCTGATAAACTGAAAGAACTGACTAACGAGGTAATGAAAGGCCTGCCTGTTCTGGTAAATAACACTCCGGTCATTGGTAATATTGATATGACGGCAATAGCCAATATTGCATGGATTCTGGTGTTCTTCTATGCAACTGCCTTTATACTGAATTATTTACAAAGCTATATTATGGCTACCGTAACGCAGGTTATTTCAAAAAAGATGAGAACGGATATCTCCCAGAAGGTAAATCGATTACCACTAAAATATTTTGACTCCACCAGTTATGGTGATGTGCTAAGCCGCGTTACCAACGATGTGGATACCATTGGGCAGACCTTGAATCAAAGTATAGCAACTTTAATAACTTCGATCACCATGTTCTTTGGTGCTCTTATCATGATGTTCTACAATAATTGGATTATGGCATTTACTGCAGTGGGGGCCAGCATCGTAGGATTTGTTCTTATGATGATAATTATGGCAAAATCACAAAATTACTTTAAGGCACAGCAGATGGAATTAGGACGAATCAATGGACACATCGAGGAGATTTATTCCGGTCACAATGTTGTTAAAGTATATAATGGCAGTAAAGAAGCCAGGAGTGTATTTGAGAATATTAATGGTAATCTATACAAAAGTGCATGGAAATCCCAGTTTTTATCTGGACTCATGATGCCGCTAATGGGATTTATCGGTAACTTTGGATATGTAGCAGTTTGTGTGGTTGGTGCTGCCCTTGCAATGAACGGTACAATAACCTTTGGAGTAATTGTTGCATTTATGATTTATATTCGTTTATTTACACAACCCTTGTCTCAAATTGCACAGGCTATGAATAACCTGCAAAGAACCGCGGCAGCCAGTGAGCGAGTATTTGAGTTCCTCGAGGAAAAGGAACTGGAAGATGAGGCTGGCAAGAGCAAAGATCTTCAAGAAGTAAAAGGTGAGGTTGAATTTAAGAATGTAAAATTCGGTTATTCTCCCGATAAGCCGGTAATTCATAACTTTTCAGCTAAGATAAAAGCTGGCCAGAAGGTGGCTATTGTTGGTCCTACTGGTGCAGGAAAGACCACAATGGTAAACTTGCTTATGAGATTCTATGATTTGGACGGAGGGGAAATTCTAATTGACGGTGTTCCAATTCACCAGATACCAAGAGAAAATGTACATGAACAGTTCGGTATGGTGTTACAGGACACCTGGCTCTTTGAAGGAACAATAAAAGATAATATCATTTACAGTAAACCGGGTGTCACTGATGAAGAAGTGAAAGCTGCCTGCAAGACGGTAGGATTACATCATTTTATTAAGGCATTGCCAATGAGATATGATACTGTGTTAAATGATAAGGCAAGTTTATCAGAGGGACAGAAGCAGTTGATTACCATTGCAAGAGCTATGATTCAAAATGCTCCGTTGTTAATTCTGGATGAGGCGACGAGCTCTGTGGATACACGTACGGAACGAATAGTGCAGGCAGCCATGGATCAATTGACCGTCGGAAGGACCTCTTTTGTGATTGCACACCGTCTTTCTACCGTTAAAAATGCTGATCTGATTCTGGTAATGAAGGATGGAGATATTATTGAAAGTGGCAGCCATAATGAATTACTTGCTGGTGGCGGCTTCTATGCAGAGTTGTATAACAGCCAGTTTGAAGCAGCATAAGGGATATATGGAGTATAAGTAGGATAGAACCTTAACATTTAGGCTTTTGCAGTAGATTTAATATATTTTATCAAATGTTTTAAAGAATAGAAGAATCCAAGTACTGTCTAATTGCTGACAGTACTTGGATTCTTTTTGGTATGTATTGAAATTATTTAGCTATTTTACTTATGCAATACTGCTAGTAGATGAAGTGCTTGGTTCAAAAACATACTGAAAGTTTGCT
>JASGEU010000073.1:0-2668 GCA_047606065.1 Mobilitalea sp. | reverse complement strand
GGAATTGAAAATGGACATCCTTGGATTGAATTTTCAGACGGCAAGCGCGGCAGAACCATCATCGTTGGTTACACCGCAGAACTCAGGGAGCGCATTCGCGAAGAAATCGTGATCCGCGGCATTCAGATTCCACCGAACGAGCATCCGTGGTTCCGCGAAGATTCGTCCAAAGAACTGTGCCCGATTGATCTGCCAACTCTTGAGCAGACATCTCAGTCCCCCCCCGCCCACACCGACGACGCACAGGACTTCACCTACGAAGAAGCTGTTCCCGCCGAGTTCGAATCACCTCCCTCCACCCCAAAATCACAACCCCTCTCCAGCATGAAAAACAAAACCATCCTCTCCCGAGGCCAGGAAGACATCCTCAAAACTCTCATCCCTTACGCGGCCCTCGCCACCAATGGACTGGTTGACCGATTTCCCATTGTCCCCAGAACTGCCACATTGATCGCAGGTCCTTCAGGTGTGGGGAAAAGTCGAATCGTTGAAGAACTCGCAAAACGTCTCAAACTCCCTTTGTGGAATGCGAACGTCAGCGGTTGGCAGGTCCAAGGCGCACGAGGTGACGCTCCCACGCTCCACAATCTCTTCGAATGGGTGCAATCCCAGAAGCGCGGAATCATTTTCCTAGATGAAGTCGAAAAGACTTCCGGGACTTCCGATTGGTTTTCGAGTGTCCGGCTGGAATTGCATGACGTCCTGGATGCAAGGCTGCCTCGAAATTTCAAGACTCCCTACACGAAAACAGAGACACTTTTTGATTTCCCCGACGAATGCAAAATCGTGGTCGACGAAATTGATCGCGTGCTCGGCACTAACGAACGCAATGCCAAGGAGGAAGAATGGCGGAAGGATCTCCAACAAAAGCTGAAGACGCGTTTCTTCATCGTTGCCGCCGGTGCCTGGCAGTCAGAATGGGAACCAGCGTCTTCAACGATAGGTTTTGCGGGGCACCAGCAGGAGCAAACAAAGACGATTGACCGAAAGAAGCTTCTCAAGTCGATCGCCCCGGAAATTCTCAACCGTTTCCGAAGTGAAGTTCTGTTCCTTGATCCAATGGTGGAGGACGACTATCTCAATTTCGCCAGTTCTCTAATGGAATGCATGCCAGGCGATCTTCAGTCATGGTTTTCCCACCTGTGCTTATCCGAAATCGAAAATGCGCTGACCCACCAACTGGGCATGCGTATTTTTGAAGAAGCGGTGGCCAAGGCTTGGGTGGCTCGATTCATGTTCAATCTTGAAAACAACCTCACCCAATCCTCAGCGACCAAAAACATGGTTTAGCCCTGCCAGACGCCCATGCCTGCGGCGCGGAGACGCCTAGCGATTTCCCGCTCAAGCTTCATCGCTTTGGATCGAGGTTTGGCAGATGTGGCAGGAAGAATCTCGGGACGCAGGGCCACGCCAAAGCGGTGAACTATTTCTGATGGAAACCGAATTCCCTTGAGATGATGGTGCAGCCGTTGCTCGGCAGAGAGGGAAGTCATCCCGATGTAAACGCAGGCCTGCCCATCGATATAATGAGGATTGGCGTCACGAAATCCGCGATGATCGAGGACTTCAGGGGACAGCTCGACCGCATAGACACGGCAGCGTGAATATTTGCGGTCAAGAGCGGCACGACGGCTTGTTGGGTGTGATTTACGCTTCATAATAATAAGTAGGCTTCGAGGAATGGCTGCGTATTAATCCGCAGCCTCACGACCGAAACCATACGTGGCGCTCTTCGGCAAGGGGATATTTTTCAACCGTTAGTTCATCAGGGAAAATTCACACATCCGATCCCCGCCACGCCTCCGACGAGTTTTCCATTCCCATTCTCGTCGCGGCCTGGGGATCCGTGGAATTGGTAGAATCAGGGCTATTTCGGGAATTTTGCCTGCGGGTGGAAAAGGAAGAAAAGCGCTCATCCGCCTGCGTTTCCGCAGACGTCTGTTCCCTGCGCTCCGTCTCGGTGTCGCAAAGAGAGAAAGAACTCCTGAAGACATGAACCAAAGACACTAACGAGACATGAAAGTCACCTGCAACCACTACGCCAGCAAACACGGAGTACCTGTTATTCTTGATGATTTCGGGAATCCTTATCGCTATGAAACAGGAGTCGAAAAAGCGCTTGAACGATTGCAATGGAGCCATCGGAGAGCGGCCCGCGAGGTCGGTTGCGAAACCGAAGAGGCAATCCGTGCACTCCTCACTCTAGGAGATCCTAACGTCCGGTTCCTCAACATTCTGGGAGCAGCTCTTGAGCGTCAAGAGCAGGAGAAGCCGAAGGATACCGAATGAGTAGACGTGAGCCCGCTCTGCAAAGGGCGGGCTCTATTTCTATCCGTTCTTTTTCTCTGCACGTCGGTAAACCTCCACCCAATCAAGCTCTAAAGCTCTTACCCATTTTCTAAGAACGATGATACCTGGGATTCGATCAAGATTTTCACCTCGAGTGACGATGCCATTATCGATCCCTGCTCGCTCGCCTACCATCCTTACCGTCCAGCCTTTAGCGGCACGTTCTTCTTTAAGAATACCTAAAAAAGACGCTACAAACTCATGATCCGGATCTTCCGGCCATGTCGTAGGCTCTTTTTTGGATGAACGGCGTGACGGCATTAGCAGCTTATCAAAGCGATAAGACATCCAAACTAAGACTTTTTTCTTGCTGGCAGTT
>JASGEU010000072.1:0-14301 GCA_047606065.1 Mobilitalea sp. | reverse complement strand
GTTAAATCCAAGGATTCCAACTCTGTCGCCTTCTTCTATTTGAAAGGATACATCCTTTAATGCCCAGAATTCTTTATACTTCAACGTACGTTTAATTTTTCTAATTACAAATTCCTTAAGGTTGTCCACTTTTTCACTGTTCATTAGAAAGCGTACACTTAGTTTATCAACCTTGACTACTACTTTACCCATGTTTCCTCCAATTTGCGGCTATATCTGCTATCTATTTTTCTAACATTATTTTAGTTTATATATTAGCCTATACTTCTTAAACTAAATATTAAGAATAAATTCATCCTGTTTCTTATAAAACATCCCGAAACCTGCAACCAATACCACCAAACTAAACCCCAGCGAATACAAGAGTGCAAAGGAATCCAATGGTTGACCATAAAGTACAGTGTTTCTGAAATTTAATATACACGCATAGAGAGGATTGTACTTAAATATCCAGACAAGGTCACCATTTGTTGTTACACTCTCAACTTTATAGAAAATTGCACAACAATACATAATTAACATCAGTACCACACCCCAAAGGTATTCCACGTCACGGAAAAATACCGCTAAGGTGGCTAGAATCATACCTACACCCAATGCCATAACAAATAGAATTGCAAGCGGAATAACTGCTTCAAACAAATATATTGTTGGTTTAACCTTGAGTACGATTGACACTCCAATTAATACAATCAACGAAATTAGGAACGTTATAAATTGAGATATTACGGATGCTAAAGGATAAATATATTTAGGTACATATACCTTTTTAATCATCTGCGCGTTATTACGTATGGATTTCATAGCCCCTTTTGTAGCATTAGAAAAGTAGGTATACAATAAGCGGCCTGTTAGAACATAAACCGGAAAACTTTCGCCTCTATTTCCAAAAATTTTTCCAAATACTGTACTTAACACAATCATTGTCAAAAGCGGTTCTAATAAAGTCCATAATATCCCCAAGTAAGATCTTCTATATTTTAATTTAATTTCTTTCACAACTAATTCGGATAATAAAAATCTATATTTACTAAAATTCTTTAGACTCTGTTTCATCTTAATCCCCTTATCATTCTGCCATTATTACTTTAATTTTATAAAACAAGACCTTCCTAGATTACCACATTATTCAAAAATTTAACGTCAAAGGGATTATAGCATTCAAAGAGAGACAAGTCAATAAAACTTCATTTCCTGACTATGGTCAAAATCCCATTTTCGACTTATAACACCCCTAAAAATTTTTTTAAGTGGTGTAAGAAATACACTCCTTCATGTAAACAAGATGAAACGACAAGTCGTTTCACTTGTCATGAATGAAAAAGCTGCTGAACCTTATTCATAGTCCAGCAGCTTTCTTATTATCTATTATTTCCTTAATTGGTTTATTTATAATAGCTAATTGCAATATTTGTTATTCAACAATATTCAATCTGTTCAGAGCACTAAAGATTGCTCTGATAGAAGCCCTTGTAATATTCGAGCTTACACCGACACCAAAGATTGTCTTTTTGCTGTCCATATCAAGCATTTGGATATAAGCAGCTGCCTGTGCGTTAGCTCCTCCCGCCAATGCATGCTCTGAATAGTCAAGAATCTTAAGATGTACATTAAGTTCCGCTTCCAAACCTCTTAGAACTGCATCAATTGGACCGTTACCGGTTGCCTCAAGCCTCTTAGATACAGATTTGTTGGTGTATTCAAGTACCACAGCCGTTGAAGATTCGCCACTGTCAGCAAGATCTTCAATCCTGCATTTCCTAAAGTGAAGAGGTTCCTTCTTATCTAAATAAGTAGTCTTGAACTCACTCATAATCTGTTCAGGGCTAACTTCACCCTGTTTTTCCGATAGTAATTGGATTACATCCGCAAATTCTTTGTGCATTGCTTTCGGTAACTTATAGCCATAATAGTTTTCCATAACAAATGCAACTCCACCCTTGCCGGACTGACTGTTAATACGAACAATCGGCTCATACTGCCTTCCGATATCAGCCGGATCAATTGGAAGATAAGGCACAGCCCAAATTGCGCTGTCACGCTCCTTCATCGCCTTAACACCCTTATTGATCGCATCCTGATGAGAGCCGGAAAATGCGGTAAATACTAATTTTCCTGCATAAGGATGTCTCTCATGTACTTTCATTTTGCAAAGACGCTCATAGGTTTCAATGATTTCATTTACATTATCTATATATAATTCTGGATTAATTCCTTGGGAGAACATATTATAAGCTAAGGTTAATATATCTACATTCCCTGTTCGCTCCCCATTGCCAAACAAAGTACCTTCCACACGGTCCGCTCCGGCAAGGATGGCAAGTTCAGCAATTGCAACTCCAGTTCCTCTGTCGTTGTGCGGATGTACACTTAAGATAATGGTTTCACGATCCTTAAAATGACGATTCATCCACTCAATTTGATCAGCATATACATTCGGTGTATTCATTTCTACCGTTGCAGGAAGGTTAAAAATAATTTTATTCTCTGTTGTTGGCTGCCAAATGTCTTGGACTGCGCTGCAAATCTCAAGAGCAAAATCCACTTCAGTTCCAGTAAAGCTCTCCGGTGAATATTCAAGAACTATCTTTCCCGGAAATGTCTTGGCATACTCTTTTACAAGCTTTGTTCCTTCTACTGCAATCTGCTTAATTTCCTCTCTGGACATCTGAAACACCACATCCCTCTGTAAGGTTGAGGTGGAGTTATAGATGTGCACAATCGCCTTTTTAACCCCTTCCAACGCTTCAAAGGTTCTTTTTAGTAAATGCTCCCTGCACTGTACCAATACCTGAATTGTTACATCATCAGGAATTAATCTTCGATCCACCAACTGTCTTAAGAAATCAAATTCAATTTGAGAAGCAGAGGGAAATCCTACTTCAATTTCCTTAAAGCCCAGCTTCACTAACAACTGAAAGAATTCAATTTTTTCACTAACCACCATTGGTTCTACCAAGGCTTGATTTCCATCTCTTAAATCAACACTGCACCAAATGGGTGCTTTCTCTATTTGCTTTGCTGGCCACTGTCTCTCCGATAATTCTATAATTGGATTCTTCTGATATCTTTTAAAATTTAACATATGAAATTCCTCCTCAATAAGATAATCAAATACTCACTAATATAAGTAATCCTGAATTACTTACGGAGTCGATATATCACGCTGTAAATTTTAACGATAAACAACTTGCTATTGTCTACACGAGTCCCAACTGCATCATCTCCTTTCTTTTTAATTAATATCATTTTAAAACTAGACAGGACAATTCTTTATTAATTTCCATATACTAGTTTGTAATAATGTATGGTTGAGCCGTTATATTAAACTGGCATTTAATATAGTTATAAATATATTAAATCCCATTATGTAAAATTCTTTTAATATTGCATAATTATACTTAAAATTATATGCAACAGATTAGTATGATCCCTATAATGCACTCGTCTTTAAAAATAATAAGGTTATACCCAGTCAAAAACTACTTTTATATGGCTGCAATTCAAAATACTTTATAATACTATTAATCAAAAAATAGTCACCATTATCTATAAGGTATATTTATACACCTATTGATAATAGTGACCATTATAACATTACACATTTTCTTTCGCAACCTATTTTTTTACAAGGTCTTCGCCTAGACCATTCTCTATACTTTGACAGATTCCTGCAAGTGCAATTTCTTCATCCGGACCTTCACAAGTCACCTCTATCTCATCGCCTTGTTTAATACCAGCGGATAACACACTTAACAGACTTTTTGCATTTACTGTCTTCTCACCAATATGAATTAGTATGGTTGATTTAAATTCAAGAGAATTATTACACAAAACGCCTACCGGTCTTAGATGCAGACCATCTGGTATATCAATAACAATTTTCTTACTAATCATAAAATAATCATACCTTTCTCAACATTAACAAATTACGTCCTCCTGCAAGATGAAACGAAAGGATGTTTCACTTGTCATGAACTACTCTGTACTATGTCCTTCCTGGCAACATAATACACATCTTTAAGGATTCAAATAAATTCGGGTGGTTAGCTCACTCTTTAAAAGAGCTTGACTACCCGCTTCTACTTTTAAAGAAACCTCATATGTACCTGCAGAATAACTACTTAAATCAATATAAGGCTTTAAACTCTTTACCGTTATATTGTCGATATCCTTTACAGGACCATAGAAGACGGCTGTAATTGGAGCTGAATTTACAAATGCCGCTTCTAAGTCCTGTGGTTTATTTCTTATTTCAATATCCGTTGGCCAGATCATTACCTCTTTCGTCTTTGCTTTCTCCAGGGTTATTTTAACAACAGCTGTCTCATTGTCTTCAACTAGTATAATACCCGCGGGTAATTGTTCTTTAATATTGACTTCCTTTTCAAGATCGTCTGTAATGCCCGTAATATCCTCTTTTATTGTTAAGCTGGAAATACTGTTTAAATCTTCATATTTCCCTGTTATTTCGATCGTCTTAGGTTCATACTCCGGTTTAGCGGCAAGCATAAAGCCCTCAGCTGGCTCCCCAACAGTTTCAATGGTCAGATCAATTACCTTTGTACGATACATGGTAATGTCAACAGCTATATATTGGTCGCTGAACTTTAAATTAGAGGCATCAATTTCTTTCCCATCTTTATCTAATGCCTTTGGTTCTTCGTTGGTTTTAAAGCTACCTTCAAAAGTACTGACATCTACCTCCACCACTACTTCAGCTATTCGCTCTATTTTGGAAGCCGGACCATATACATTGATCAGCTTTTTAACACTTTTGTTAGCAACATAATATCCTTCTGGAGGTTCGCCTTTCTGCGTCACATTCACTTTAAACTGCTGCTCCTCAACGTCCTCTCGTTTTACTTTCATAACCTGAGATAGTCCATCAATCACTGTTACTTCATTGCCATATCTGGGACAGGTTATTTTTATTGTAACGGTATCAAATTCGGATAATTTTGACAGATCAGCCGTAACAAGAAAATCTGATTTCGTTAAATTCTCTTTAATTGTCCTTTTTGCCGCTATTGTAAAATCTATTGTAGCCCCTTCAATTATCTCATATACCTGATCCTTATCCTCAATTTCTTGTTCATTTAGAACTCGAACCGTCACATCGTCAAAAAATTTTGTTACAACTGGATCTTCTAAATTAGTAATGATCAGCCATAGTAGGGCGGCAAGAATAATTGATAGAATTTTCATACCAACATTTCTAGTCAACTTCTCTTTCATTCTTAACTCTTCCTCTCCAAAGTTTCAACTTCTTAACTTCATAGGTCTTCTTCTGAGCATCAATTAATTTAGTTCTAAGATAATCACCGTCAATGTTACGGATTAATTTTCCTCCTTTGGCAATGGAAACTTTGCCCGTCTCTTCTGATACGATGATGGTTAAGCTATCAGAAACTTCACTAATACCCACACCTGCACGATGTCTGGTTCCAAGCTCCTTGCTAAGCTGCATATTATCCGATAATGGCAAGTAGCAGGTAGCTGCAACAATTCGGTTTCCTCTTAGAAGTACTGCCCCATCGTGTAACGGTGTATTATGTTCGAATATGTTAACCAGCAACTCACTGCTGACAATACTGTCGATTAAAATTCCTGTGCTCTCGTATTCACTTAGCGACACGTCTTCCTCTAAAACAATTAGTGCTCCTGTCTTAGATCTGGCAAGTTCAAAGGTAGCACGCACAATCTCATTCAAAGTATGATCTGAGAATTTTTCGCTTTTATCTTTAGATTCATCAAAGGTAATAATGGACTTTACTATATTCTTCTGTCCTAATTGCTCCAAAGCCTTACGAAATTCCGGTTGAAAAATAATTACAATTGCAATAATACCAACATTGATTGTATTTTTAATAATCCATAGTAGAACATTTAAATCAAATATTACTGCTGCGAGCCAAAAACCCATGATTACCACAAGACCCTTTAACAGGGGCCATGCTCTTGTGTTCTTAACCCATTTCACCAAATGATAGATCAAAAAGGCAAGAGTGCATATCTCGATAATATCGGAAGGGTATATCTTTGGTATCGACAACCATACCAGGTAATCTCTAATAAAAGATCTGATAGCCTCCATAAGCATTCTCCCCTACTGTGTAATAGTTTACCCGAAGCTATAACCTTCGGTGTGATCGCAGTTGAACAGCGGTTAATCTTGATCCTCATTATCTGAATTGTTCAAATTCAAATAATTATCTTCCTCGTCATCATATTCATAGTCATCATCAGAAACAGAATCTTGTCTGCGAAGTCCTGACTTTGCTGCACCCTGAGTACCATTCTTAACATTAATATGCTTTACCTTCATCTGTGGTGTTGTAACAGTAATCTTAGGAACAGCCTTTACATAATAATAGTATGCATCATCTTCAAACTGAACAATCTCAGTTCTGGAATAATCCAGTGTCAGCTTAAAGAAGTTAATAACGAAAACAATACCTGCTGATACGACGGTTCCTAATAACATAGCAAAAATTTGATCCGATTTATCAAGAATCAAATCGCTAACCAAGAATCCAAGAATGCTTGCAAATGCACCTGCTGCAATTGAAATTTCAAAAGCATAATCAAATTTCATTTTTCTTACATAGAAAACAACCAAGAGGATTAAAGCAAAAATAACAATCGTCATAATCATCTGCTTATTCCCTATAAGCGAATCAATTACATTGATATATAGCTGAAGGATATCCTCCAGTGAAGTATTCTGCTGCATTGTTATCGCCGCTTTAATGACGTCTAACACATAGTAGATAAACACACCGCAGGTAATTGGAATAATGGCAATCGGTGTTGCTATAATTCCTAACAAAATTGGAATCATATAAGGTATTTTAAGGAAGAATAAAATTGGAATTGCCAAAATTACATAACCATATCTCGGTGTAAATCTAGCAAATAATAAATAAATAATAATAAATAATATTAATACTATGATTGACATAATTGGTGAAACAAAATAAAAATGCAGTGTAGCTACTAATCCCGACACTAACACCATAATTGCAGATGGAGTAAATGCACTAAGCAACGATAACGCGAGAACAACGGGGATGGACTTTAATCTGGCATCATAACCGAGTTCTGTATTAATTGCAATTAATGAAATTAAAGCAAATATAAATTTAACTGCTGGCGTTATATATAAATTATATTTCTGATATATACCCTTTACTCTTTCTCTAAAAACTAATAGCGACATCATAATGTAATCCTCCCAAAATTAAGACTCCGGCGTCTCTTCATTGTATATTTTGTTCAAACGTTTCAGTAATTTAAAATACCGTCCCAGTTTCTTACGAGATGCATCATATTTGAGAGAATAACCTACGGATGAAGCAAGTCCATAGACCGCAATAATCATGATATAAAAGCCCAGAATATAAGTACCAATTTGTTTGTAATCCAGCACAACTGCCTTTTGGATAATATACTCAGATTTATACAGGAATATTAATAATAAAATAAGAGCATATCCAACTGTCACACTTATGATTGATTTAATGATCTGATATCTTACATAATCTGTTTTGTAATATTTACTTAGACTGATATCTTCTTTTCCTTCTTTACTTTCATAAAGGGCAAGCTTTGTCATCAATCTAATTTTATTGTTATTTAGCATAATTTCCTCCATGGACCGGGGTAAGCCCATACGCATCAAATTTTGATATCTATATCTTTTTTCATCATTTCAAATCTTCTTTTCACGGACAGTATAACATAATTGAGTGGTAATATGAAGAATTATTTTCGTATTATCCTTATTTTAGAAACCGTTTAGCGATATTGAGTTTATAGCCAAACGGTTTCTAAATCTATGTTTGTATATATTATAACACACAATTCAAATCCTATAAACCCTTAATGAGTTTCTTAAGTAAAAGAACATACAAAAAAGGTGCAATGCTACAAGTAATTACAGCTTCACACCTTTTATATTCATCCTATTTTGCTATTCTTCCCAGCTCTAATGCTTCTAAAACCCCTTGTATAATCATTCAAGCTGGCTGGTACAATTTCCAAACCTCCGGTCTATTACTAATTGTAAAGTTGGAGATTTTGGATTCAGATCTATCGGTCATTTAGTATACCTCCCGATACTTGTTAATAGTTTGTAGTCGTTTAGAGTATATTCAAATATTCCTTTGCAATTATACTGTGCCCCAATACGGTAGGGTGGACTCCATCCTCTGCCAGCTGACTGCAGGAATAATTCTCCACTTCCAGTTTGGCATAAATACCGTCCATTGGAATATAAAAATCAGCAAATTCCTTAGCAAGCTTACGAACCACCTGTATCTTCGGATCCAGGTCTTCTCTCCATGAGGCTCTGTCTGTCAGTGAATTAAGTACAAAGGGCTCAATCAACATGATCTTACATTCTGGCAAATCCTTTTTTACTCTGGTTAATAACTCTCTGTAATTCTTCTCAAAATCCTCGGTACTGGTTGGATCATTGCAATCATAGTGTCTCCAGGTATCATTAATTCCAATTAGTATCGACAAAAAATGAGGCTTTACATCTTCTATATCATTCTTGTAGCGTTCCAAAAGATCAATCGTTCTGTCCCCACTAATTCCTCTGTTAATAAAAGTAACCTTTGTTTCCGGAAACAATGTATGGTAAAGTTTTGCCACAACACCTGGGTATCCTTCACCTAACGAAGTAATGTCAGAGCGATCTCTTCCACAATCCGTTATACTGTCTCCTTGAAATAAAACAACCTGCCCGTCATGAAACATATTTTTCATCACTTTTTCTTATACAACGAAACCTATTTAATTTCAGTTATATATTTTCCTTTCCATTATTTTAAATATCACTATGTAATATTTTCTTTTCAAATCCAGTATTATCCCATCTCTTTCCATCAATTAAAGCACTCTTTACCAGCATCTTACTTTTTATATATTCTGGTTTTCCTGGACATAGAGGATATAATCCGAGAGTGGCAAATATATACCACGCTGACATGGATCCATTGTCCTCATCCCCTGGATATCCATTGTCCTGCCAGGAAAATAATTCTCTACATATCCTTTCCACCCAATCATCCGTCTTTTCAGGTCGATCAAATGCAGCATATAGAAAGGGAAGATGGAAACTAGGTTGATTAGAAATGGCACATTGTCCAAAATCTACTGCTGCCATTTCACTCATCTCATGAATTTCCTGTTCATAACTGCCGATTAAAAAATCTGGTGGAGTTGTAAATAGTTCATCCAGTTTTTCTAAAAATTTTTCTACTCCTCCGTGCAGTTCTGCCAATCCCTCTAAATCATGCTGTACAGCAAAAGAGCTTTGCCAGGCTCCTCCTTCCGTATATTCATAACCCCATTCCAATGGATTAAATTCTGTTCTAAATTCACCCTTGTCATCTTTACCTCTCATAAATCCTGTTGATGAGTCATAGAGATTACGATAATTTCCGGCACGCAGAAGATATTCCTCTTCTACTTCATATTGTTCCAGTATCCTGGCTACCTGCGCTATACAATAATCTCCATATGCTGCATCCAAGGTCAGATTCACACTTTCCTTTTCTATATTATAAGGTATATATCCAAAATTCAAATAGGCCTTTACCCCATTACGTCCATACCTCTGATCCAGAGCAGGTACATTGGCATGCTTTTGCATACCCAAAAAACCAATCTCCAATAATGAACGAGGAAGTATTCCTTTTACAGCACCATCAGCTATTACAGCATCAATCATGGTACTTGGCATACACCCCACTTCCCCAATGGAACTCCAACGAGGAAGCCATCCATTATCTACATAATCTTGAATAAATCCCTCCATTATCTCTCTATATTCTTCCTTAGCAATAATGGATAAAAGTGGGAAACTAGTGCGATAAGTATCCCAGAAGCCAATATCTGTATAGCGCAAGCCTTCCCGAATAGCACCATCTCCCGGGCAATAATGCACTGTTTTTCCATCAGCAGTTAGTTCATAACATTTATGGGGAAATAAAAAAACTCGATACAAACAGGAATAAAAGGTTTTTAGCTGTTCCTCCCCTGCCTCTATCTTGATCCTTCCAAGATAATTCTCCCAGATTTTTTCAGCTTGCTCTTGAATATCCTTAAATTCTGTCACTTTAAAATCCTGCTTTAAATTTTGAACTGCCTGCTCTATGCTAATATAGGAAATGGAAATCTGTGCTTCGACCTTATTTTGATCCAGTGCGATATGTATCGAAGTATTTTCTCCTTCTATGGTATGACCCGGGACAGTGTTTCCATCTCTATCCGTAACCAACGTTCGTTCTAAATTAATTGTCCCCTCATAGAAGCGAATAACAAAGTACATACAAAAATTCTTAGCATCATCCATACCATGACCTTTTGTAAATCCCATCAGCATGGACTCGGAACTATCCAACCAATAACCACATTCTCCTTTTACAGGGAGAATAGACAGGTATTTTTCTTTATCTGAAGGCTCGAAGGTGATTCGAAAGGCACCTCCCCGTTCTGCCGGTGCCAGTTCAAATACCGCCCTTTGGCGCAGTAGCTTTAGCAGCATATAATCCGGACGCAAAACAGCCTCCTCTGGCTTGTAGCTCGACCAGCGTTTTGCAGGATCTATTTCCACCTGCCCCAGCTGTGACATTAACACAAAGGCTCCGTATTCTCCTATCCAGGGACTTGGTTGGTGAGTAAGTCTTATTCCTTCAATGCTTCGATCCTTCGGATGATAAAACCATTCCTTAGTGCTGCTGTTTGTTTGTGGCACAAACCCCGCCATTCCAAAAGGAAGTTGTGTTAACGGCAGAGTATTTCCATTCGAATAGCGGTAGCGGGAATCCGTACCCTGCTTAATATTTACATAGTTTAAATAATTCATCTGTTAACCCCACCTTGGTGTATGCCTTTATCTTCCTAAAACAAAATTCAATATGTCCTCAAGTTTACAGGTAGCCACTCCAATATATTTATCGGCACAACCATAATAAACAAACAAGGTATCATCTACAACAAAATTTCCTGTAGGGAAGACACATCCCTTATAAAGTCCATCAAATTCGTAATCATACTCCGGTTCCATAATATATTCCTTGGGTCTTGCAATGATCTTTGCAGGATTTTGTAAATCCAACAGCATAGCACCTACGCGATAAATTCCTTGTTTGTCCACAGCATGGTATAAGGTCAGCCATCCTTCAGAAGTTTTTATAGGCGGAGCACTTCCACCAATCTTCTCCTCCCAGTCATAACTCCCCTCCAGTAAGAGCTTGCTGCTTTCCCATTCCATTAAATCCTCTGAGAAGCTAATCCAGATAGAGGGACTTTTACAGCCATATTCGTCTCCTACCCATTCCTTGGGTCTGTGAAGCATAACATATTTTTCATTTATCTTTTCCGGAAACAGAATTACATCCCTGTCATCCAGATTGGATTTTGTTATCCTTCCCAGTCTTCGAAAGCTTTTAAGATCCTTGGAGTTTAATAACCCGGAATTTGTAATATTCTTTTTCAGACAACTGGGTGCTGACTCCGGGATGTCATATTGAAGCACCTGATCTTTTTGGAACTTCCAATATTGTCCCGGCGGAAAGGGTCGAAAGGCATAGGTGATATAAAAGGTTCCATCATATTTTACAATTCTTGCATCCTCCACGCAACCACCATCAAAGCTGTTCTTATCCGGTGAGAATACCGGCTGTTCGGACACTCTTTTAAATTGATAACCATCCTCACTCTCTGCCAGTCCAAAATGTATGTAATGTTCCGTATCCTCCCCAGCAGCTCTATATAATAAATAAAATTTACCATCCTCATACCATGCGCCAGGATTACAGACACACAGACTTTCCCATTCATTTGATGGTTCCGGTAATAAAATTGGATTATTTCTATATTTGTTTAGTTTCATTATTAGCCTCCATACTGCCTTCAGGCAGCTCTAATACTGTGCGAAAAGCACACTCCGTGCTTTCTACTGGTTGAAAATGCTTTTTTCAACCTGCCCTCCTTGAAGTCGATGTCTTATTTAGGCTTTGACCCCTCCGGCAATAACACCGTCAATAATATAGCGCTGCATTAGCAGATACAATAAAATTAATGGCAGTGCAACTATAATTAAAGCAGCCGTTAATTGTGTCCATTGAACACTGTACTGCCCTTTGAATACATACAATCCTCTGGTAATGGGATACAACTTTTCATCCGATAAGAATACCAGTGAATTTGTTATTTCGTTCCATATGTTAATCGTAGTGAGAATTACCATGGAGGATATGGCAGGCTTCATAAGCGGTGTAAGTATTTTAAAAATATAGCGGAAATATCCACAGCCATCTATGGCAGCGGCTTCATCCAGTTCTTTTGGCAAACCCTTGATGTAGGATACAAAAAACATTAAAGCAACTCCACCACCGTTAATCATAGTCAAAATATATCCCAGCCTTGTATTATACAAACCTGCCTTTAGCATCATCTGCCAGAGAGGTATGGTTCCATTTGGTAAGAATAGTCCCGCTACAAAAAACATATAAATAAGTCCTGTATATCTAACACTCTTTCGTGCTAATGGGAATGCCAATAACACCGCCATACTAATGGACACTGTATCTACCACAAGCACATAAATAAGACTGTTAACAATATAAGCTCCCATATTCGCCTTATTCCAGGCAGTAATATAATTTTGAATCTCAAAGCTCTTTGCAACATCAATCGTATTCTTTAAAAACTCCGGTTCTGTCTTAAACGATGTGTTTAATACGATTAAAAGAGGGAAAAGAAATACCATCAGTACAAGGAGTAACAAAAAATATTGTATGACCTTAGCAATGTAATTTCTCATAGCTTATCCCTCCTGTTGAGATAAGTCTGTGTAACAATAGTTACAACCAATATGATTGCGAATAAAATCATGGATAGAGCTGAGGCATAGCCTTGCCTTAAGGTACCAGCACCGGTCACATTTAGGTTTTCGCTGCCGATTCCAAAGGCTGCTCTAAAAATCCTGGTGGCAAGGGTAGAGGTATCATTGGCTCCTCCGGTTGTTAATAATATGGTTTGAACAGAGCTCAGTGCGCCAATGATAGACAATAGAACATTCATCGAAACGGTTGACCAAAGTAACGGAAAGGTAATCTTAAAAAAGGTTTTTATCCCACTGGCTCCATCGATTTGAGATGCCTCATATAATTCCAGGGGAATCCCCTGCAATCCGGCAATGTAAATTACCATGGCATAGCCTACCGACATCCAGACCTGAATGAAGATAACCAGAGAAAACGCAATAGAACGATCACCGAGAAAGCTGCTGAATAACCCAAATTTAGAAAGTATTACAGAAGCCGGTCCATCCATAGTAAAAAAAAGCGACCAGGCATAACAACATACTGTAACTCCTAATACAGAAGGCAGAAAAACAATGGCGCGAAAAAAATTTCTTCCCTTCAGCCGCTTTTTGTTTAACAGTACCGCAATCAGAAGAGCAACGGTATTCTGTATCAGAGTTACTGCTACCGCAAACAGAATGGTACGTTTCAGGGCATCCATGGAGTCACGATAGTTTTGAAGTACAAAAAATTCTTTATAATTTTGTAGGCCGATAAATTTATAATCCGCACCTTGCACGCCTGAAATATCCGTAAAGGAGTATATGGCTGTCATAAATGATGGATATATGTTTAATACCAGATAAGCAATCACGGCCGGCATCATACCAGCAATGATTAGTTTTCGATTCCAATAGCCTTTTGTTTTCATAAATTGCCTCCAAGTTCCGAGAATGAGTGCTTGCATTCATTCTTAGAACGCAAACTTCAATGTGAAAGTGTTTTTCTTTCACACTTTCACACTTTTACTTATATACATATAATACATGCTCTATCCTAATTCGTTAGATGAAGCTACATGACTTTTCTGTTGCAGCCAAAGTCATGTAACTTCTTTTTTTATTATGTCAACAAACGGTACAACCTTATTTTAGAGCATTTAATGCATCATCCTGATCTTTTTGTGCGAGATCAGCCAGCTCCTGGGTAGTTTCAATCGTACCTCCAAGGATCTTTAATTCACTAATTGCAAAGCCCGCATATTTTCCTACACCCTTTGGAGCTCTGTGGATAAGCTCATAATTAATTTGGAACTCCTGATTTAGTGGTGAAATATCATTGATAAAGGCATTATCAACTGTTATTCCCTGCATGGTAGGAATAAAGCCGATGGCATTAATAAAGGTTGTGTAATTGTCCTTGTCAGAGAAGAACTCCAGCCATTTAATAACCGCATCCGTATTTGCTGATTTTGCTG
>JASGEU010000071.1:0-4102 GCA_047606065.1 Mobilitalea sp. | reverse complement strand
GGTTACCGAAGCAATTAAAGAGAGAAAAAATCCCGAGGCTGAAATTGAGGCAGTGGCAATTCCTTGCAGAGTTAAGTTTTTTGGAGCAAAGATATCCACTGCCTCAATTTCAGCCTCGGGATTTTTTCTCTCTTTAATTGCTTCGGTAACCATATTTATTCCGATTGCACCAAGCAAGAAGAAGGCTATCCAGTGATGATAATTATTCAGGACATCGGAGAAGGTAGAACCCAGAAAATAACCGATTATTGGCATTAATCCTTGAAATAATCCAAATGTTAATCCCGTTAACAGACATTCTTTTTTTGAAATTTGATTGTGGTAAATCCCATTGGTAATAGCTACAGCAAAGGCATCTGCTGATAAACCAAGTGCAAGAAGAAAAAGAGTTGTATAATCCATGGGTTAATTCCTTTCCAAGGCGAAAAATATCATAATTATATGAAAGGCATAAAGAAGGCTCATGCAAAGGCAAAGGCATGAGTCTTAACATTAAGCAAGCCAATGTTCCTAGGTGAAAGGACTTGCCGATACAATAAAATATGCAGGAGACAAACTTTTTTATTACTGGTTTTTAATTTTATCTTGAACATAGTTGAAAATGAGTGCATAATATCTAGCGAGGCATAAAATAAGGTTATTTTTAGCTGCTTCATTGACATAATATTGCTATTACATATTACATAGGAAAGTGGGAAATTTATGAATTTGGCCATCACTGCATTTATACAGATAATGATTATGTTCTTTATTATATTAGCAGGCATTGTATGTTATAAAACAAAATTAATCGATAACGAAATGAATAAGAAACTGGCTGATCTGGTGCTCGTACTTGTCAATCCAATACTGATCTTTGTTTCCTATCAAAGAGAATTTCAAGCAAATTTACTATCAGGGTTGCTAATCTCTTTTTTGATGGCAGCGGTAACACATTTCTTTGCTATATTTGCAGCGCGTTTTATGATTCAAAAGAAGAATAATAAGCCGGACCTGGTAATAGAGCGCTTTGCTATTATTTATTCAAATTGTGGGTTTATTGGAATACCTTTAGTAAATGGTATATTAGGGAGCGAAGGTGTTTTTTATTTAACAGCTTACATGACGATTTTTAATCTCTTTATTTGGACTCATGGCATGATAACAATGTCGGGAAGAACTGACAAAAAGATGATAATAAAAGCGTTATTATCACCCTCCATTTTAGCAACCATAGGCGGCTTTTTATTCTTTGTATGTAAGATAATGCTTCCAAATGTGATGGTTGAAGCGTTATCTTATCTTGGAGATATGAACACACCCTTAGCAATGCTGGTGTCTGGTGTAACCATAGCGCAAACGGATCTAATCAAGTTGTTTCGTAAAATCAAGATTTTCTACCTGACTTTTTTGAAATTGATTTTTGTTCCCGTAGCAATGCTTTTATTATTCCACTTATTTGATATGGAGAGAATTGTACTTCTGACTTCAATTCTTGCTGCTGCCTGTCCTACGGCAGCAAGCGTCAATCTCTTTGCCTTAAAATATGATAAGAACTATTTGTATGCGTCCGAACTTTTTGCTGTAACGACCATTTTCTCAATTGTAACAATTCCTTTGGTTATGATTGTCGCAAATTTTCTTATAACATAATAATATATAACAGTACAGTCTAGTCAGGTCTATGATATGAGTTCGATAAATGCAAATACTTCGATTTGAAAATCATTTATCGAACTCATACTGTTATATTTAGAATTAATGGCTGTACTATTACAATTTTTGGTCGACATATCCTAGAAATCCCGGATTGTGTCTTGCTTTATAGTATAGAATCGTAGTAAAATGAATAATACGAGTGATTTCTTTCGTGGGAGTCAGGGGTTTAAAAGTGAGAATCCGTAGAGATTATATAAGGAGTTTATAATGATGAATGAATATGTAATTGTAAGTGACGCTACATTAGATTTACCGATAAATATAATTGAAGAACATGAGATTTCTGTAATTCCAATGGGGGTAAGTCTTGATGATGCAGAATACACTCACTATCCGGATGAGAGGGAACTTAATATAGCTGACTTTTATTCAAAATTAAAAAATGGTGCAACATCACATACCTCGCAAATAACACCGATCAAATTCATTGAATTTTTTGGAGAGATACTAAAATCAGGGAAAGATATCATTTACATAGGATTTTCTTCCGGATTAAGCGGAACCTTTCAAGCTGCACAATTAGCAAAACAGGAATTAGCACAGGAATATCCAAACCAGAAGATTTACTGCGTGGACTCTCTTTGTGCATCTATTGGAGAAGGGTTGCTTGTGCTGCAAGCGGCAAGGAAGAAGAAGAGTGGTATGAATTTGGAGGAACTTAAGAGCTGGGTGGAAGATAATAAGCGGAAGGTTCGTCACTGGTTTACGGTTAAAGATTTATTCTACCTTAAAAGAGGCGGCAGAATTTCCTCGATAGAAGCTTTTGTAGGTACTGCATTAAAGATAAAACCTGTATTAAGTACGGACGAAGCAGGAAAACTTGTGGTCCTGTCTAAAATCAGGGGAAATAAAGCGGAACTGGATTATTTATTTACAAAGCTTCAAACAGAAGGAACTGATCTTACGGATCAGACGGTAATCATTGGTCATGGCGACGATTTAGCGCAAGCACAGGAGCTGGAGAAACTAATCCGCGGTAAGCAAGCCGTTAAGGATGTCATTATAAGTAATATCGGACCTGTAATAGGAACACATACAGGACCGGGTATGCTGGCACTTGTTTATTCCGGCAATCAATCAGAGTAAAATATAACATCAGACCCGTAGCAGAGGTTATACTGCGCCTATAAGTTAGACCTCAAAATCCAACTTATAGGAGGCCAGTACATTTGATCTACGGGTCTTTCTTATCTCAAATTTGTAACTAATCAGTTTTTTGGAGGATTAAAATGAAACAGGACATTAATAATACAGCGAATAGCAACCAATTAATAAAGCCATATAAAAAGGATTCAGATTATTCCTATACTTTAGGTGCATTTCCTACCTTTGAACTTTTGAAGACGAAATCGGAACAAGCAGTTAAAGTTCTGGCAGATCCCAGCTTTACTGATATGGAACATCTTCGAGAATTATGTAAAGAGAAGAAGGTAACTTTAGAAATCAATCCAAAGCTAATATCAAAATTGTCGGATAAGGATAATTGTTATGTGGTTGGGATATTTAATAAATATGAGAGTAAGCTTGACGAGGATAAACCACACATTGTTTTAGTAAATCCAAGTAATATGGGAAATCTGGGAACGATTCTTAGGACATCAGTAGGGTTTGGTATCAATAATATTGCAATTATTTTACCTGGAGCAGACGTGTTTCATCCAAAGACTGTCCGTTCCTCAATGGGGGCATTATTTCGACTAAAGCTCGGACATTTTAATTCCTTTGAGGAATACCAGACACAGTATGGTAATCATGATATCTTTACCTTTATGCTGGATGGGGAAAAGACATTAACCCTTGAAGAATGCCCGAAATCCAAGCTGTTTACCCTTGTATTTGGAAATGAAGCAACCGGACTTGATCCTTCCTTCTCTAAAATTGGCACAAGTATTTTTATTCCACAGTCACCGGAGGTGGATTCCCTCAATTTAACCATTGCGGTTGGAATTGGGGCATATGTATTTACAAACCATGCGAAGTAAGTGAGAAAAGGAGGTATTTATGAATCCAGCTTTTCTAATTGCAATGAGTATTGTTATTGTTCTCATTATTTTATATTTACTCGCTATTATGCCAAATCTAAAACATAATCCAAAGAGCAGCAAATTGGACGGATGGTTATATGCACATCGTGGGTTACATGATAATAAAGGTGCAGCTCCAGAAAACTCCCTTAAGGCGTTTCGATTGGCAGCAGAGCAGGGATATGGAATAGAACTTGATGTACAGATAACCAAAGATTTGGTGCCAATCGTTTTTCATGATCGTAATCTGCAGAGAGCTTGTGGCACAGCGTATAAAGTGTCAGAGTTAACCTATGAAGAGATAAGTAAGTATACTCTTTTCCATTCTAAGGAGAAGATACCTACTTTGGAGCAGGTACTGAAAGTAGTTAACACAAAGG
>JASGEU010000070.1:0-37411 GCA_047606065.1 Mobilitalea sp. | reverse complement strand
TGACCACCATTGGCACCACTTTATCATCTTGTCTTTCTCTTTCCTCCATGGCAGCAATTAAAGATCTAATTCTAATCTTTGCTGCTCCAAGATTATTGCCTTCGTCTATCTTAAGCATCGTATAAATCTTACTGCCTGCTGCTAAAAGTTCCGCAATTTGGTCCGAGGTGACAGCATCCAGTCCGCAACCGAACGAATTCAGTTGTATCAAATCCAACCTGTCCGCTTTTGCTACCAGAGATGCCGCTCGATAAAGTCTTGAATTATAAACCCACTGATCTACCACTCGCAGTTTCTGTATTAAAGGCGATAAATGAGCAACACTGTCTTCCGTTAATACTGCAAGACCAAAGGAACTGATTAATTCGGGTATACCATGGTTTATCTCCGGATCAACATGATAGGGTTTTCCACATAATACAACGCCACGCTTATTCGCAGCAGCTAACTGTGCCAGCACCTCTTCTCCCTTTAATCTAATATCTTTTTTATAATTTTCCTGTTCGTACCTGGCCGCAAGTAAAGCATGTTTCATTTCGTCTTTACTGATACTATAAGCCCTAAGCTCCTCCACCAGTCTGTTTACCAGTACCTTATAATTATCCAGGGATAAAAACGGTGAAAGGAATGTCACCTTACCATCCCTTATTTCATCAATATGATTGCGTATTACCTCGGGGTAAGAGATGACCACCGGACAGTTATAGTGGTTGGAGGCATCTTTAAATTCTTTCTTTTCATAAACAATGGATGGATAAAAAATTGTAGTAATTCCCTGTTCTATTAAATCTATAATATGCCCATGACAAAGTTTTGCCGGGTAACATGCCGATTCTGACGGTATTGTTTCAAGACCTTTATTATAAAGTTTCTTTGATGATTCCCTTGAAAGGATAACTCGAAAGCCCAACTTCGTGAAAAGCGTAAACCAAAAAGGATAGTCCTCAAACATATTAAGCACTCTGGGTATCCCAACGGTTCCTCTCGTACTTTCTTCATTAGTTAGCGGTTGATAATCAAAGGTTCTCTTATATTTGTATTGATAGAGATTCGGTAGTTTTTCTTTCTGTGATTGCTCTATTCCCTGCCCTTTTTCACATCGATTGCCAGCAATAAATGAAGTACCACCGGAAAACTTATTTATAGTTAAAAGGCATTGGTTACCACATCTGCCGCAGCGTCCACTGGTTATCTGGATGCGAAGGTTATCCAAACCTTCCTTGTTTAACAGACTGGTGGTTTCTCCCTCTTTATAACGTTCCTTTGCAATCAGGGCAGCTCCATATGCTCCCATTAATCCTGCAATATCCGGTCTTACAACTTCTCTTCCAGTAATTAGCTCAAAGCATCGAAGAACCGCATTGTTATAAAAGGTTCCGCCCTGTACGATTATTTTATTACCAAGATCCTTTTCATCTCTGACCTTAATCACCTTAAACAGAGCATTTTTAATTACAGAATAAGAAAGACCCGCTGATAAATCAGCAATTCCTGCACCTTCCTTCTGTGCCTGCTTTACTTTGGAATTCATGAATACCGTGCACTTAGTTCCCAGATCCATGGGAGCTTTTGCAAAAAGTGCCTCCTTTGCAAAGTCCTTAATTGATAAATTCAAAGACCTTGCAAATCCTTCCAGGAAAGAACCACAGCCGGAGGAACAGGCTTCATTTAGAAGAATACTATCAATAACTCCATTCTTTATCCGCAGGCATTTCATATCCTGCCCCCCAATATCAAGGATGAAATCAACACCCGGAAGAAACTTTTCTGCCGCTTTATAGTGTGCAATTGTCTCAATCTCACCCAAATCAACCTGCAAGGCAGCTTTAATCAAAGCTTCTCCATACCCTGTAACACAACATTTATTAATTCTTGCAGTATCAGGTATTTGAGCATATATTTCTTTTAAAATCCCAATTGTTTTTGATAGTGGATTTCCTTCATTATTACAATAATGGGAATAGAGCAATTCACCCTTTTCTCCTATTAAAATCACCTTGGTCGTTGTCGATCCCGCATCAATACCCAGAAATAAATTCCCTTTGTAATCTGACAATGTACCTTGCAGTGCTCTTGCACTTTCATGTCTCTTTAGGAACTTTCCATACACCTCTTGATTTTTGAACAAAGGCTCTAATATCTTAACCTCTTCCTCCTTAAAACCAAGTAACTGTTCTGACTGCTTTGATAACTCCTCCAGATTCATGGCTTTTTCCCTGGCTGCGGATAGAGCTGCACCCATAGCGGTAAATAATTGTGAATTCTCGGGAGTAATCGCCTCATCTTCCTTAAGTGACAGACTTTCACAAAACCGTTTTAACAGTTCTGTTAAATAAAACAATGGTCCTCCCAGAAAGGCTACTTTACCACGGATTGGCTTACCACAGGCCAGCCCGCCCAACGTTTGATTAACCACAGCTTGAAATATCGAAGCAGCAATATCTTCTCTTCTTGCACCATCATTAATGAGGGGTTGTACATCTGTTTTAGCAAATACTCCACAGCGGGAAGCAATTGGATAAATTACTTGATGTGACTTTGCAAATTCATTTAACCCTGCTGCATCGGTATCAAGTAATACTGCCATTTGATCTAAGAACGCTCCAGTTCCACCTGCACAGCTCCCATTCATACGCTGTTCCAAACCGCCTGTAAAATAGGTGATTTTGGCATCCTCACCTCCCAGTTCAATAACCACATCTGTTTCCGGGATATAGGTTTCCACTGCCTTCTGACAAGCGATTACCTCCTGTATAAACGTAAGTTTCAACCACTGGGATACGGAAAGTCCACCGGAGCCAGTTATATTAATACGAATTGGTATGTTCCCTAATTTTAAGTAACAGTTCTTTACTAACTCCATTAAAGTATGTTTAATATCTGATAGATGCCGTTTATATTCATAATAGATTAGTTGATTCCCTTCATCTAGAACTACCAGTTTCACTGTTGTTGACCCAATATCTATCCCTGCTTTATATCTCATTCTACGATCACTCCAATATCCATAAGTTCTAATACACTGATTGACACTCATAAAAAGTCAATTGTTTTGTATACTTATGTATTATTAACTGTAAACATAAAATCATTCACTGGATTTGTAATTCATCTGGGTCATACTTACCCCTGACTTCAACTTTTAATCTGTATTTACTTATAACAATTCCTGTATGGATTCTGTAAGTTTTACTGGACGGATTCCACTTAAGTCATTATAATATAAGGTAGTTCAAATATTATTTTGAGGGAGTGATTTCGATGGCGAACAGAGATATAAAAAAAGAAGTAAAGAAAAAGAAAAAGACCGATATCAGCACTGCATTACCATCCTTAAAACCAATGATGCAGGAGCCAGAGGTCATCAAAAAAGCCAAGAAAAAATAGTTTATATTACTGAAAAAGCTGCAAACCACTCTCGAATTCAAGTGATCTGCAGCTTATTTTATGGATAGAATACAACAATCTTACCCGTCATATTTTCATACCTCATCTTAAGAGATGATATTAGAATGCCATGCTTATCCATCTTTTTACTTAAAAAGCATAACGGAGGTGATGATAAATGCAACCTCCTTTTAATTAATAAATTCATTAACTTTCTATAATAGCGCAATATTCTCCATTCCACTTCTAAACAAACTAATATTTTCCAAGTCTTCATAGTTAACCTCTTTCTCGTAATCAAAATGATTATTCTAAGTAAAGTAACTAAACCATCGTATCTTTATATTAGTTTTCCGTCTTATTATAGTATTAGATGCCCCCTCTTTTTTCATTCAATGGACGAAATCCACATCCATTTACTCAGTAATAGAAAACAGGAATATATCCCCTATTTCTTATCTAAAAGTATCTTATTTAACTGAATTATATCACACCATGACGCGTTTTGTCACATATATTCTCATTATTTTCTTAAATTAACAGAATTTTTATAACAGTTTAGCCATGCAAGTTTCTTGATACAATATATATTCGAAAGCTTGCTTTCGAATATATATTGTGTCAAAAACTTGTAAGGCGCTCTGCCTAAGCGAGATGAGCGAAGCGACATCGAGCTTATGGCTAAACTGTTACGTAATTTTAAATATATCTTATAGTTTAACTACTTTTGTTGCTATCTTCTCCTGAAACAATTTATCATGTTCAATAAATATCATTGTGGCCTGATATTTAAGAATTAATTCCTCAATCTGAAGTCTGGAAAATACATCAATATAATTAAGTGGTTCATCCCACAGAAAAATATGGGCTGGTTCGGACAAACTTTTTGCGAGCAATACCTTCTTCTTTTGGCCCGCACTAAATTCACTAATTTCCTTTTCAAATTGATTTCGGTCAAAATCTAATTGTCTAAGCACTGTTTTAAAAATAGTTTCATCAATCCCCTGATTAATCGCATACTCTTTCAGATTTCCCTGCAGACCTGTGGTGTCCTGTGATACATAAGAAATCTTAAGACCTTGAGCCACGTGATAGCGTCCTTTATAATTTACTTCCTCACCTAATAGTAATTTAAATAAGGTTGTTTTCCCGCTGCCGTTTCTTCCTTCGATTGCTATCCTATCTCCATCTTCCAGGAGAAAATTAATATTGGAAGCAATTTGCCTTTCCCCATAAAACAAGCTTACGTCTTCTGCTTCTATCAGACGTTTTTTAGGAAATGGCAGAATGTTCAACTTAAGAGGAACCGGCTGTTCCAGGTTCTTAAGCAGTCCTTTCTTTTCCTCAATGGCTTCTGTGGTTCTTCGCTCAGCAGCTTTTGCACGTTTCATCATCTTTGCTGATTTATGTCCAACAAAGCCTCTGTCACCCACATGTGCACCAATTTTAGAAGCCTCAATCTGATCTGACCAGCCTGCCATCCGTTTTGCCGCTTCAGAGAGTACAGTAATATCTTTCTTTAACTGTTCATTTTTATCCAGTTCATACTGATCCTGCATATCTCTGTTTTCCCGCCAGGAGGAATAATTACCTTTTACAATTTCAATATCCGCTCTGTTAATGGAGATTACATGATCAATGCAGGCATCCAGAAAAGCTCTATCATGAGACACCAGAATAAAACCCTTCTTTGACTGAAGATATTCCGCTAAAGTCTCCCTTCCCTCACGATCAAGATGATTGGTTGGTTCGTCGATCAACAAAAAATTATTCTTCTTTAAGAATAATGCCACTAGCATCACTTTCGTACGTTCTCCAAAACTAAGGGTAGAAAACGGCCTTACCAAAACCGATGAATCAACCTTAAGTTTTGCCAGTTCCTTTTCAATAAATTCTTCTATCTGATATCCGTCATGAGCCTGATACAGATCCAGTATATGTCCATATCGTTCCATCGCTTCCTCTGAAGCTGTACTTATGTTTGATACAGTTGTGTTCCCTTTTTCCTGCTCTTTGATACACTGTTCCATCTCTGCTTCCCATGCAGAGAAAGGCGCAATAATATCTTTCATTATCTGCAGAGTTGATTTTTCTGTGTTAGCAACCTCGAATGGAAAATAATCAAAATCAACTGTGGCAGTTATACTACCTTGATATTCATATTTACCAAGTAATAGTTTTAATAATGTTGTTTTACCCTTGCCATTTCTACCAATAAATCCGAGTCTCCAGTCCGTATCCATTAAGAAGCTAATATGCTCGAAAATATTATCATATGCTGTATCATAACTAAAGGTTAAATCCCTAACAAGGATCTGTGACATGAAAGTCACCTCCGTTTTCTATATCTTTACACCTAGACCTCTAAGATCCTCAAGTATTTGCTCATAAGAGCGTACTAATATCGTATGAATACCAAAGTCAGCTGCACCTTTTAGATTTTCTGTTAAATCATCTAAAAATACAGCCTCTTCCGGTTTAAACTTATATTTTGCAATAAGAGCCTCATAAATCTCTGGTTCCGGCTTCACATGTTTTATTTCATAGGATATAATCCCTCCGTCCACATGTGGAATAAAATCAAAGTATTCCTTATCAATCTCAAAATGATTCTTTGAATAATTAGATAATAAATATACTTTATACCCATTTGCTTTTAGTTGTTTAACTAACTCGGTAGAATAATGGTATACTTCAATTAATTTTTCCGGTGCATGAAACAATGCCTGTATGCCTTTCTCCATGGCAGGATCTTGTGCACAGCAAAGACGTATCATTTCATCTTCTTCGATTACACCTCGATCCCATTCCTTCCATAAATCTGTTTTAACAGTAGCACGTCCGATTTTCTCTATTGTCTCCTCATCATACCCGCAATCAATTAAATATTCCTTCCATCTAAACTGCACAAGTACATTTCCTATATCAAATATTATAGTATTTATCATAATAATCCTCCATTCTGCGAAAAGTTGAATTCTTACACTTTTCTTTCATCATCTTTTGATTGTAACAATAACTCTTTCCTATTTTTCTTACATACCTTTCCTCCTTTAAAGATTATACTAGTTAAACATCATTTACAATAGTTAAGGTCTAACGAAATAAAGAAAAAGGTCTTATAAAAGGACAAGAAAAAGGAAAGAACCATAATAATATCCCACAGATACACAACAAGAGCAACAAATGATTGACTTAGCAGACCGACCATTAAATATAACTTCATAATCAACCTGTTAAATCCTCAAATGTCATTCTCTATGTGTATAAGTGTTTATTATCTATTCTTTCCTTATTTAATCATCTTTTATAAAACCTCTTTTATTAGTTGTTAATTAACTTTGGCTTATTGGTCCAGCTCATCATCTTACGAAGTTCAGACCCAACCTTTTCAAGTTCATGCTGAGATTCAATTCTTCTTCTTGCATTGAAGTAAGGACAGCCAACTTGATTTTCTATAAGCCAGTTACGCGCAAATGTACCATCTTGAATATCGGTGAGTACCTGCTTCATCGCCTTTTTTGTCTCTGCCGTAATAATCTTTGAACCGGTAATGTAATCGCCATACTCTGCTGTATTAGAAATGGAATATCTCATACCGGCGAAACCACTTTCGTTGATCAAGTCTACAATTAACTTCATCTCATGAATACACTCAAAATAAGCACTTTCTGGTTCATATCCAGCTTCTACTAATGTTTCAAAGCCAGCCTTCATAAGAGCGGTAACGCCACCACAAAGAACAGCCTGTTCACCAAACAAATCGGTTTCTGTTTCTTCTCTAAAGGTTGTCTGAAGAACACCAGCTCTTGCACCACCAATTGCAAGTGCATAAGCAAGACCGATATCATGAGCTTTTCCTGTTGCATTTTGATGAACTGCAATTAAGGCAGGTACACCGCGGCCTTCCTGATACTGGCTTCTTACCGTATGTCCAGGTCCCTTTGGTGCAATCATCAATACATCTACATCTGCTGGAGGAATGATTTGTCCAAAATGAATACTGAAGCCGTGTGCAAACATTAATGCATTGCCTGCTTCCAGGTTAGGTGCAATGGATTCCTTATATAGTTTAGCTTGTTTCTCATCATTAATCAATATCATTATAATGTCAGCTTTTTTTGCTGCCTCTGCCGCCGTGTATACTTCAAAGCCAGCTGCTTCAGCCTTTGCCCAGGATTTACTTCCTTCATACAGACCAATAATGACGTTAGCACCAGATTCCTTTGCATTTAGTGCATGAGCATGTCCTTGGCTGCCGTAGCCAATGACAGCAATGGTTTTTCCCTCTAACAAGGAAAGGTTGCAATCTTGTTGATAATAAATTTTAGCCATACTACTATATATCCTCCTTTATTTTTAGAAGAATTTCTCCTCTTTATTATTATACCTGGATAGTTGCGAAACTCCTAAACTGTATGAATTAATATCTATGTAGTTCGCAATTTCCTAATATCTTTCTAGTCGTCTATAAAATCTGTTATATCACCAGAACCTCTGGAAAGGCCAGTAATACCGGTACGAACTAACTCCTTAATTGTATACTGATTTAACAGTTTTATAAATGCATCGATTTTTTCCTGGCTGCCTGTAAGTTCTATCATAAGGGAATCAAGTGCCACATCAACAATTTTAGCCCTAAAGATATCTGCAATTGAAATAATACCTTGTCGCTCCGTCTCATTAGCGCTGACTTTTACCAGGATAAGTTCCCTGGTGACAGATTCATTTGGGGCAAGCTCTACAATTTCAAACACATCTTCTAACTTAAACAATTGTTTTCTGATTTGTTCCAGCACCTGATCATCTCCATGTGCTAACACTGTCATTCTAGAAATAGCAGGGTCCTGTGTTTCTCCAACCGTAAGGCTATCGATATTAAAGCCTCTTCTACTGAATAGGCCAGCAACACGGCTTAATACTCCGGCTGTATTATCTACCAGAATTGATAATACCATTCTCTTCATCGCATTTCCTCCCTGTTTTAAAGTGTTGGTTATGATAAAAATAGCCCACACCACAGGACACTCTGTAATGGGGCTTCTGCTTCTGTATCAAAATTCATAACTATTCAATCACAGTAATTATCTGTGACCTGTCAGTAACAATCTTCAAATGCTTTCATTAAGACAATGGAAAGCCCGAATATATTGCTTCATCCCTATATCTATTGAATTTGCTACAACTGAACAGTCCTGCTTATTAAGTTGTATGTTATTGTACCAACTACATTTGTGTTTGTCAAGAGATATAGGGTTTTATTTTTTTATTGGTTTAAATCACTAAAGTGTCTGCATAAACATGCATATTTTATATTATGAACAAAAGCATGTTCATGATCTCGTTGCTCCAATCGCCATTTACAAGCAAGCTTGCAATGCTCATTCCGCTTTCATTATATGATTATTATCAGTCCAAGATTTCGTACTATGCCCGTTTTTAAAAAACCATATTTCATCAAGTGTATCCTCTTTTGTAAAAAACCTTCGTGTTCAAGGCTGCAAAAATCCTGCAATATCTTCTTTTTTTCTGCTGATAACTGGTCCTCATAAATATTTAAAAACTCAGAAGCCTGATGATATAGTTGCTCCAGTGCAGCTTTTTGATTTTGCAGGGCAGTTATCCTGCTTTTTACATATGGAAGAAACCCATTTCCTCCTACTACATTACCTCCATGCTGACGATATAATAGGGTTCCTTCATTAAGAAAACCAATCTTGCCCATGGAGGAGGCAATGATAGCAATCCACCAATCATGAAATCTAGCTTGAGTTGGAAGACGATGAGCTTGCAGCTGCTTTCTTAGCGCACTGTTTATCATAACGGTACACCCGATTAATTTATTTTCCATTAGAATATGCGGAAGGTCAGTCTTCCTGGGATTAAGATGATTGGAACAGAAAAAAGAATTATTCAAAATATTCAGCTCTTTATCAACTACCAGCGTATCTGTAAAAACAGCTAACGGAAGATCTTTTCCAAGTTGTGTCTCCAGGTTCCTTATTCTTTTTAAAGTCTTTGCAATTTTATCGGGTTTCCAAACATCATCCTGATCACAGAACATAATATAATCCAGTGTATTATTCAACGTCGCCGAAAGAAAATTAGCTGTTACACCTAAATTAACTCTATTTTGGTGCACATGCAGCTTTGTCGGATATGTTTCCTCATATCCTCTCAAAATTGCCATAGTTTCATCCCTGGACCCATCATCATATATAAATAGCTCAAAATCCTGATAGGTGGAATTTAGAATGGAATCTATCTGCTCACGAATATACTTTTCACCATTATAGGTTGCCATTATAATTGCTACTGTACTCATTTTATCAACTCCGTTGTTTCTAAAATCATTGCAACTGTTCAGCGCTTTCGCAGTTACAAATACTCATCTAATTATCATTGTTTGGGTTACTTTCTCTATTTATTTCCAATATGATTTATTCATACTGCAACGCCTGACAAAATCTTTCGAGAACAGATCATAGCGCTTGCCCATCTGATATCCAACAAACTTAAAACCACTATTGATAATTAGTTCCGGTATAAGATAAAACTGTTTTTTATCAATCAGAGTTTTAAGGCAGCTGGTTACTAATTTTATACCTTCTGACTGGGAACTGACACCATAAAAAACTTCACTATACTGATTGTGTGATACCCCAAGGTCAAAATTGCGGGTAAACTGCTGCATATAACTGTAATGATGGGAATGGTAAACCTTAGCCTGCGCAGCATATGCAATTTTATACCCAGCTTGAATCATCCCTGATGCTAATATCATGTCCTCATTAAAGATGGTTTTATCCACAAACCCTCCAAGCTCTTCATATACATTTCTACGATAGGTAGCACACACATTAGAGCAGAAAAACGTTTTTATGCCAAGAGTTTTTAAATCCTCTTTCGACTTTACCCTATCCTTCTTTGGGTAATTAAAAGCTCTTGTATATTTCTCTAATATATCATCCTTATCATTGGCTAGCTGCCTTGCATAAGTAGCTGTAACCTGTTCATCAGCATAGGGTTCTAACAAGCGTTCAATTAAGTGCTCATCCGCAGGTATGGCATCCTGTGTCATAAACATCAAAATATCTGCCTTTGATAAAGACGCACCATATTTTCTTGTGCCACCATGATCAAATGCTGCCTTCTCAATTGGTATAACCTCTATATTGCCCTCAATATTTTCTGGTAACTGCTGCACATCCTCGGGAGAATCCTGGGTATGAAGGACAATTACTCTGTCAGGTTTTCTTGTCTGTTGAAAAAGCATTGTAATTAATTGCTGAAATTTATGATCCGAATGATATGCCGGAATGATAACATCCAACGTATCGCAGGTATTCTTTTTTGTCTGTAAATCCATATTATCTACCTATGCCAAACCGGCATTTCAAATCACTAATACTATCGTGATTCGAATCCTTTCCATAGTTTAAATTTAATAACAGTATACCACATTTTGGTTAAAAGAAAACAGACAAGTTTAATTTCCGGGATAATAGATTATTCATTCGTATACTGTATTAAAAATTTGCATGGCTCAACTATTGCAAAATTCAATTATCTATTCTCTTGACAAAGCTGTTACATCTGAATATACTGTATATGTATCAACATTAACAGTTAGGGGTGAGAATTTGTATATTGTACTATCTAACAGTTCCAATTTACCAATCTATGAACAGATTAAGGAACAGGTAAAAGCACAAATATTATCAGGAGAGTTAAAAGAAGATGAAATGCTTCCTTCTCTTCGTCAATTAGCAAAGGACTTAAAAATCAGTGTATTAACAACAACCAGAGCATATACCGAATTAGAGGAGGAGGGCTTTATTACAAGCCGTCAAGGCAAGGGGTTTTTTGTTATGTCCAGCAGCTCCAATCTTATTCGTGAGCAGCTCATTAAAGAGGTCGAAAACAATCTAAATAATGCAATTATAGCCGCTCAAAGAGCATCTATGCAGGATGAGGATATTATTAATCTATTGCGGCTTTTGTTGGAGGTGGACAATGATTGATACTATTTTAGAACTTAAAAATGTTAGTAAAAACTTCACAGGATTTCAGTTGAACAATATTAACCTTCATCTTCCAAAAGGATATATCATGGGCCTTGTTGGCGCCAACGGTGCTGGAAAGACAACTACAATACAATTGATTTTAAATATGCTGGATAGAGATTGCGGAGATATCTTTGTATTCGGCAAAGATAATAAAAAGTATGAGAATGTAATTAAACAAGAGGTGGGCGTTGTTTTTGACAGCGTGTTTTATGTAGATAGCTGGACGGTGAAAGATACCGAAAAGGCAATCTCTCTCTTTTATAATAATTGGAGTCACAGCACCTTTGATGAAATGGTTTCACGTTTTCAGTTACCCTATGGTAAGAAAGTAAGTGCTTTATCGCGCGGTATGCAGATGAAGTTAATGCTTGCCTGTGCTTTTTCCCATAATGCGAAACTTCTTATTCTTGATGAACCCACCAGCGGACTTGACCCGATTGCCAGAGATGAATTTCTGGAAATTATACAAGAATATATTAAAGACGGTGAAAAAAGCGTGCTTTTTTCTACTCACATAACCACAGATCTGGAACGTGTTGCCGATTATATTACCCTCTTAAATCAAGGTAATATGCTTTACAGTGGCAGCATGGAGGACCTCTTAAATAATTACTATATTATTAAAGGGAAACCGGGAGATTTAACAGGCAATCTGGAGCAGACAATTAAGGGTCTTCGCAAAACCCCTCTGGGCTTTCAAGGTGTCATAAGTGCAAAAGAGGCTCCTAATTTTAAACATTGTGTTATAGAAAAGACTAGTATCGATGATATCGTTATCAGTATAGGTAAAGGAGGAAATATATAATGACAGACTCTATGAAGTTTGCTAAACTTGATTTCTTTACAATGAAATCCCAGCTTCCCGGCTATTTATCACTTGTATTTGTCGTTACCTTGTTTAGTGTGATGGGTTCGGATATTATAACCATTTGCATTACCAGCGCCTGGTTCACAGCACTGATGTCCTTCAATGTTTTTATTATTCAAGAAAAAAATAATCTTAACCGGCTTTATGGTTCCGTTTCCATAAGCCTAAGAAATATAGTCCTGGGAAGATATCTATATGTAATCTTAAGTTATCTTATGTGCCTGTTGCTATCCTTAATTCTTTACATTCCAGTCTCTTACATTAATAATATTCTTTTTGTAAAAATGGATTTTTTCATCGGAACCAGTTTGTCATTATTAATCTTTACCACTATTGTTGGACTGCAAATGCCTATACTTTTTAAATTAGGATATACAAAGGGACGACTATGGAGTGCAATTCCATTTATTGTGATTATGTTATTAATTCCATTACCTTCCTTTGTCTCTTCGTTATCAAATATAATCACTTTTATATTATCCCATACTAGTTTATTGATTACTATTTGCCTGGTTGCAAGCGGTATTATCTATTATTTGTCTTATCAAATTTCTGTTTTAATATACCGAAGATAAGTTTAGAACAGTGACATCCTTTTATTTATATTATTAATTACAATTGGCAAATTCTAACGCTATCCATAAGAAAAGTACGGGTTATATCTTCCGCACTTTTCTTATAGGTCTTACCCTTTGTCACAGCCCTTGTTATAATATTATTTATATTTTTTCAATTCCTGATTAGCTAAATAGCTGGATAAATTAAAATCTCTGACTTCCATATTCTTAGTGACATTTTCTATTTTATTAATGTAATCATAAGTATTTTTAGCAACCGGAAGTACCAAAGGAGCGGCATCCAGAGATAAATCATGGGTTAGATAAAATAAGTCTTCTTGATCCAGTTCCTCTTGCTCCAGTCGGTAAGAAGCAATAATATAATCCGGTTTTGAGAAAGAAAAAGCTGTATAACAAACGGCAATTACCACAACAAAATATTGAAATAATGGAAATGCTGGTCGGAATTCAGATATTAACACACCTGTAAGTATCAGTGTTACAATAAATAAGGATAACAAAACAAACATACGCAGGAAGGTCAAATGATATGCGCTTATGTAAAGCAGCATTCTGCAAGTTGCAGATATAATAAGAACATACGTACATACTGTCATGCAGATCTTCACAATCTGCAATACTTTACTATTCTCAAATAAAGCTCTGCATATAACAATTAAAGCTACATTTAGCATGGCAACAAACAGCAATTCAAAAAATCCCTGTCTGGCATATTCTGCATAGGTAAATCCCTCTGGTAGTTCGAATACACCCTTTGCAAATAAATAGATAATCTGGATTCCACAAAAGAGTGCATAGACGATTGTTAATACCAATAATACTGTAGCTGCTATTGAAGCTTCTGCCTTCTTCCAAAATCGTTTCTCTTCTAATCCAACATTGGAGACCGCTGCTGCAAATACACAGTAACAGATGAGGAAACCTGCAAAAACCATAAGCAGGACACCTATAATATCTGTGGATACGAAAACATCAAGTATTTGATTTGTCAACTTACTGAATACCATATCAGCATTTGCCAGTAATGCTGTAACCATCCATAAAAAAGGGATGGAAATTAAAACTCCTAAAAAAACATTACGAACTTTATCGTTCTTAAAGACACTGGTTTTTTGCAGAAATGCAGTAAAATCTATGAACGGCAGACCGATACTTCCGATTGCTCGAAAAGGCATCCCTAACATTTTTAAAAAATGCTTTAAAAAGTCCCATTCTCGACTTTCATAAAATTGATGTAACATAGATAAATCAAGTAATATCAAAATTGCAATAATATTAAGAAATTGCAGAGTTCCACTGCTCGTTAATACAGTTGATACCGCTAACAAAAACGCTCCAAGAAAATAAAATTTCGTCCCCTTCTTTACTGTTAACGATAATTTCCTACATCCTAAGAAAAGTAAGCATAGGATTAGTAAGGTTATTAACAACGTATTTAATCCTGCACCGGCTTTATAAAATAAGATTGCAAAACCAATCCCAAAGAGTAAACTGATTCCACCAAATATCCCAAAGTTCTCTCTAAACTGCTTAAGCAGCGGAGATGCTACCTTTTCATTATGATCTTCCATAATAAGCCTCCATTTCTATGATTGTATAAATATGCTATTCACACTCAATCGCCTATAAACTTCAAATACATCTTTATATATACATAATAATATCTATTTTTCGTCTTCTATATAGGTTAATATATCGCCGGGCTGACAGTTTAACGCTTTACAAATTGCCTCCAGCGTGCTAAATCGTATTGCCTTCGCTTTGTTATTCTTTAGTATTGATAAGTTGGCCAGTGTTAGATCAACTTGTGATGCCAATTCTGTTAACCCAATCTTTCTTTGAGCCATTACTACATCTAAGTTTACAATTATCATGTTATCCCTCCAATATGGCCTTCCATGCCATTACAAAACTGCAGGAAAGTAATTAACCCTCCTGTTAGATTGTCAGATCATTCTCTTCCTTATAGATAACCGCCTGCTCAAACACCAACGAAAGGACCAAGGAAAATAATCCTGCAATTAAAAACACAGCTACTAATACCAATGCTGCTGGGGTTACCACAAAAATTAATCTAACAGCCATGGAAAGTGAAATAATGAAGGAACACATCCCCATTCTCTTTAAGGAGATTACATTTTCATTAACAAAGGGGTCGCCTTTTAGAACAGTTGCAAACATTCTCCTAAGCTCCCTAAGAATTAATATAGCAAATACACCTGCTATTATGAAAATGATGGTAAATGGCAGATAGAATTTTTCAAAAATACTGTAAAACTCACCGACATAATGAAAGCTGATCGGAACTGTTATGGTTACTAGAATTCCGGAGAAAAACATAAAGTCCAAACATATCTTTGTTAATCTAACTAAAAAATTTTTATTCATACCTTTATCTCCTATTTTTAATTTACCCTTAATATAGCACTTATTAAATTGACTGTCAATAAATATTTATTGATATTCGATAAATTATTATTGTTAATAGATAATACCATCAAATGACTCTCTTAATGAAACTTAAGTGTAACACGAGATGCCGCTTTGTAAAACATCACATAAACAAAAACACCCTTTAACCTGCAATAGGTTAAAGGGTGCTACGTTTAATATAATCTGCATTCAAATAAGCTGCATATTGATGGTGTCCACAATATTTCTATGGATTTTTTCAATTTCAGTTATTCTCACACTGCCTATACTTATTTTTTCTTTATTAAAATCAATTTCTTTAAAAAGTTTCTTTAATAAGTTGTTAGTTTCTGGGGACGCTCCCAAGGAAGCTTTTACTATTTCTTCTGAACGAAATGAGCTAAGGATAACTTTTAAATGTGAAGAATCAATATCACTAATTTGTTCAAAATCGGTGATTTGTGTGCAGCCTTTAGGTTCTAATATATCATTTATTGTTATTTTATAGAGTTTTGATAATTCTAAAAGTGCCTCTAAATTTGGTATGGACACTCCTGTTTCCCATTTTGATATTGCTTGTCTTGAGATATGCAACATTTCTGAAATTTCTTCTTGTGTCCAATTATGCGACCGTCGTAAATAAACTAAATTCTTTGCAACCATCCGAGTATTCATTCATCCACACCTTTTCTGACACTTTATCATAAATAAAACAACCATTTTCCTCACTTCATGCAATTAAAACTTCTTTGATATCTATTATATAAAAAATACAAATAAATTCCAGAACTAAATTATTGACATATGCAATTGTGGGTTGCCAGCAAAATAAAATTGATATTTTAATTGGATATGCTATAATAGCTTCATTCTGAACAAAGGACGAACATTATGAAAACAACGAATTATGAACAACGTTTCACTCATCCAATTACTGTGGTGGCTTTATCTTTACTCTGTACCATCTTATGGGGAAGTGCCTTCCCCAGTATTAAAATAGGTTATCAATTATTCTCTCTAAAAAATAATGATGTTTCCGGAACTTTAGTTTTTGCCGGCATACGATTTTTCCTTGCAGGCATCATAGTTATATTAATACATACTCTACAGCATAAAAAGCTGGTTTTACCCTCCAGAGAAAAGATGAAAGGAATCCTGTGGGTCAGTCTATTTCAGACCATTTTAGAGTATATCTTTTTTTATGTCAGCATGGCTCATACCACTGGTGTAAAGGGTTCTATTATTGATGCTTCAGGCTTCTTTTTTGTTGTAATTCTTGCACATTACTTTTATAAAAATGATAAGTTTACATTGAATAAACTTATCGGTTGTCTTCTAGGTTTTTCAGGGATCATCATAATTAACATAAATGGTTTAAGCTTAGCAGATATTAGCTTTCATCCAATTGGAGATGGTTTCATGCTGCTTGCTGCTTTATTCTTTGCTATCGGCTCAATTATCAGCAAAAAAGTTTGTAAAAATGCTGATTCTATTGTTGTTACAGGATATCAATTAGGTATTGGCGGTCTAGTTCTCTTACTCCTGGGTTTATCCCTTGGAGGCAGATTAAATACGATCTCTGCTCCTAGGCTCCTGTTATTAATCTACATGGCTTTACTTTCTGCAATATCATTCTCTTTATGGACTACTCTAAGTAAATACAATAAGATTAGTAAAATAGCTGTATATAACTTTCTAACACCTATTTTTGGTGCCTTACTCTCCTCAGTATTTCTTGGTGATAAATTATTCACCTGGTATAACCTAGTTGCTTTAATTTTGGTATGCCTGGGAATTTTTATTGTTAATTTAGTAAAGCAGGAATTTAAGCCAAATTCACTAGGATAGCTCATGACATTTACTATTTCGTACACTATTATAATACTTAAATTTCATAGTTTGTTCAAATATTAGATTTATTCTGCTCCCATATTTTGCAATGCCAATGAAATTAGTAATACTATAATTCAAAAGCCTCACCAGATTGGTGAGGCTTTTGTACGTAACCTATATGCAATTAATCTTTGATTTATAATATTAACCCCATATTTTTGTAAAAAATAAAATGAAAAGAAAGAATATAAATATAAATATAAATCCAAAAAATAATGCTGCTGCCATAGAACTAAAGATCAGATTCCTTGTTTCTTTTTTTCCTAATGGTTCAATGGACTCTTCGCTTTTCTTATAAACTGGCTTGCTTGAAGTATGCCAGGGCATACCTTCGATGTTCATGTTCGCAATTACTCTATTGTCTTCGTCAACATCCAATATTTCTTTTTTTTGATCTATTTGTTTTTCATCTTCTTTCATCATTTCACCCATTTCTATCAATTAGCCCGATCGCCAAGCTAGTCGTTATTTTCTTAAGAATTATAAAGATGACAATTTACATAATGTCCTGCTTCTAATTCTCTCGTCTCTGGAACCACGGTCTTACAGATTTCCATACACTTACTACATCTTGTATGGAATTTACATCCACTTGGAGGGTTTGCAGGTGATGGTATACTACCTTCCAGTATGATACGATTCATCTTAACTTCTGGATCCGGGTTAGGAACTGCACTTAGAAGTGCTTGTGTATAAGGATGTGCTGGCTTACTAAAGATATCCTTTTTGTCGCCATACTCCACCATGCTACCCAAATACATTACCCCAACGGTGTCAGAAATATGCTCTACTACTGATAAATCGTGGGAAATAAACAAATAAGTAAGATTAAAATCTTCCTGCAATTCTTTTAGTAAGTTAATGATCTGCGCCTGAACGGACACATCAAGGGCTGATACCGGCTCATCACAAACAATAAAGTCCGGATTTACCGCCAAGGCTCTTGCAATACAGATTCTCTGTCTCTGACCACCTGAGAATTCATGAGGATAGCGATCCTTATGGTAAGGCTGTAAACCGCAGGAAGCCATGATTTTGTCCAAATATGCTTCATATTCACTATCTGGTACAATTTTATGTTCCTTCACTGCTTCTCCAATAATTTCACCAACAGGAAGTCTTGGAGAAAGGCTGGAATATGGATCCTGGAAGATAATCTGCATCTTTGTTCTTAACTGTCTAACTTGTTTTTTTGTTAGTTTATGAACATTTTGACCTTTGAAAATAACGTCGCCACCCGTCTTATCAATGAGACGTAAGATTGTTCTGCCTGCTGTCGATTTACCGCAGCCAGACTCTCCAACAAGACCCATTGTGGTTCCACGTTTCAGATTGAAACTTATTCCATCCACAGCCTTTACGGAGCCCTTTACCTTGGTGAATACATCTGTTTTAATAGGGAAGTACTTTTTAAGGTCTTTTACTTCCAAAATTATGTCATTATCAGATTCAACATCTTTGATTATATTATCATTCATGCCCTACACCCCTTTCTTCTCTTCGTCATACAAGTAACAGGATACAGCATGAGTCGGTGACAGGTATATTTCCTTAGGATAAGCTCCTTCACATTTTTCAAAGCACTTATCACAACGGTCTTTAAAATAGCAATGATTTGGCAAATTAATTGGATTTGGTACTTTACCAGGAATACTGTACAGACGATCCATTGTCTTTCCAACAACTGGCTTACTGTTCATAAGACCTATGGTATAAGGATGGCAAGGATTCTTAAAGATCTCCTGCGCCGTACCTCTTTCTACAATTCTACCTGCATACATAATTACAACGAAATCTGCCATCTCTGCGATAACACCCAGGTCATGGGTAATTAACATAATACTACTGTTAATCTGATCCTTAAGATTACGAAGTAATTCCAGAATCTGTGCTTGGATGGTAACATCCAGTGCAGTCGTTGGCTCATCTGCGATAATTAATTTAGGATTACATGCTAAGCCCATTGCGATAACGATACGTTGACGCATACCACCGGATAACTCGTGAGGATACATCTTATATACGCCTTGGCTATTGGCAATGCCAACCATGTCAAGTAATTCTATGGTACGAGCTTTTACTTCTTCCTTAGGCATTCTTTGATTATGAAGTGCAATAACCTCGTCTATTTGCATACCAACTCGAAATACTGGATTGAGGCTGGTCATTGGCTCCTGGAAAATCATTGATATTAAATTACCACGAAGCTTTTGCATCTCTTCTGTAGGTGTCTTAGCAATGTCATAAACCTCTGTGCCAGTATTAAAGCGGATAGCACCACTTACAATCTGTCCCTGCGGTCTTTGTACCAACTGCATCAAGGACAAGCTGGTTACTGACTTACCACAACCGGATTCACCAACAACGCCAACTGTTTTACCCTGTGGAATATCAAAGGATACACCATCTACTGATTTAACAGTACCAATATCTGTAAAGAAATAGGTATGTAAATCATCAAATTCCACAACATTATTCGGGTTTTTCATCTGTGTAATGTATTCTTCTCTGGGAACATTTTTACGTTTTCTAACTTTTTCTATCTGATTGGTAATCTTCCTGTTTTCCTTAGAAATTTGACGGGCTTCTTTACCGGAGATATAATTCACGTTTTTTGTTTTTCTTTTATTCAATAATGCCACTTTATCCACCTACCTCTTCATCTTAGGGTCGAATGCATCACGTAACCCGTCGCCAATAAAGTTAAAGCCAAGTACAGTTATTAATATGAGCAAGCCTGCAGGAATCCATACGAACCAGTAGGATGTCATAACATGAATGTCATTAACCGCATTGATAATATTACCCCAAGATGCAAGTGGGAACTTAACACCGAGTCCCAAAAAGCTTAGAGTTGCCTCTGTCAGGATGATGTCACCAAGACTCATAGTTGCAATAACTGTCAACTGTGGAATAACATTTGGAACCAAATGTCTAAATATTCTTCTTGGTATACTAATACCTAACGCTTCCGTAGCAATCATAAACTCTTGTTCCCTAAGGGACAGAATTTGTCCACGCACCATTCTTGCAATACTAGGCCAGCTTAAGATAGCCAAAATAAACATCAGCATAACAATACGGAACATTGGATCCACCTTCATAAAGTCCATAATGGCACCTAAGATAATGAACAAGGGTAAGGAAGGGATACAGTACATAATATCAACAATACGCATGATTAACGTATCCACCCATTTTCCGAAATAACCTGCAATACCACCTAAGATTACACCAATAATAATTTCTAAAACAACTACAACAAAACCAATTATCAGAGATACTCTACCGCCATACATTAAACGAGTCATGATATCCATACCATTCCCATCAGTTCCAATTAAGTGGGAGGAGGAGGGGCTTACGTAGATGTCAATTAATTCAGATTCTGTATTTTTTCTAATGGTATATTGGGTGTCTTTTCGAACGATGGTGTATTCGATCTCTTCTCCACTTTTATCCGCCATAATAAAGGAGGTTTCACCGTTTGCTATTGCATCTTTCGCTGCTTCTCTAAAATCAATGGTTAAAAATTCATTAACAACAGCATTAATACTAATGGTTGATGCAATGGCATATTCTGCCTTTTCACTTCCATTCACTGAATAGAATATAGCAGATTTGTCCTCTGCATTATAATCCATTTCATAAGTTGTTCCATTTACCTCAAAAGTAGTGGAATTCTCATTCATCGCTCTTTCAGATATTAAACGGAAATTATAGTCTATTTTTGTTTCCTCAGAATAAGAATTAAAAATCAGCTTTGATACCAGGCTAATATCTTTTGCAACTGCTATGGCAGTATTTTTACCATTCTTAGTAATGTAATAAATTGTTCCATTTAATTCAAAAGAGGTTTCGCCAGCACTAACTGCACTTTCATAAGCAGCTTTCATTTCCGTGGAAACTTCCTCTGAAGTAACTGCATTAAATCGATTAATCCCTTTTAGGTTTGAAACTGTTGCAAAATCCTGGAACTGAACTATACGATAAAACTCTTCGCCTTCCTTAATCAAAGAATACAAAACATCTTTCGCAGTAAAGCTCTCTTCCTCTTTGTTAATTGCTAATATCAGCTGTGCTTTCGCTATAGCAGGAAATGTCTCTCCCTCAGCATTAATATACTGGTAATCTGTATTTACTGCAACGCCAGCATAATCTTTTAGAATGGATTCATTGATTTTAAATACCTTAGACTGACTGTAGGGTGATAGGACTCCCCCTATAAAAGAGAATACAATCATAAAAGAAATTATTACTAACCCAATAACAGCTAGTCTATTTCTGAAAAATCGTTTTGCTACAAGTCTTCCTGGTGACAGCACCTTAATTCTTTGTAAGTCATCCATCGTATTGGAAGTGCTATTTTGTTCTTTCATCTCATCATTTGCCATTGTCTGCACCTCCCTAATTTACTCTGACTCTAGGATCAACCACAGCATATAGAATATCTGCTATCAGATTACCTAAAAGTGTAAGAATTGCTAAAAATACCATAAAGAACATGGAAAATGGTATATCTCCAGTTGTAAGTGCTTTGTAAGAGGTATAACCAATTCCATCAATTTGGAATAGGGTTTCCGTTATCATAGCACCACCAAATAAGCCAGGTAATGAAGCTCCTAAGATTGTTACCACTGGAATTAATGTGTTACGAAAGGCATGATAATTAATAACTTTACTTTCGGACAACCCTTTTGCTCTGGCTGTACGAATATAATCCGAGTTCAAAACTTCAAGCATATTTGTTCTCGTATATCTCATAAGGGATCCAACACCCACAATTGTCAACGTTAAGACAGGCAGTACATAATGTTTCGCAATATCCATCGCTTGACCAAACGGACTCATTTGCTCGTGCATACGGTCAATCATACCAAACAAATCAAACCACCCTAATTTTATAGAAAAAAAGTATTTCAAAAGCGTTGCAAAGAAAAAGGAAGGTAAAGAAATACCAATAAGCGCAAATACACTGATCGCATAATCCGCCCTGCTGTATTGCTTTCTCGCTGCTAAAATACCCAAAGGTATTGCTATAACAATTTGTAATATAAATGAAGCTGCTCCCAACATAAAAGAATACCAAATAACTTCAGTAAACTTCTCAGTTACAGGAATATTATAAGCCCAGGAATCCCCAAAATTACCCCGTACTGCTTGACCCAACCAATTAAAAAATCCAGGTATAATACCCAGGTCTAAACCATAAGTTGCATTTAATTGTTCTAACCACTCTGTGTATGTCTTACCTCCCGGCAGGGAAGCCTTTTGTCTTGCCATGTTTTCTACATATGAGGTTGGCATACTTCTCATGATTGCATAAATAATTAATGCAACAAAAAGCAAAATAACAACACTTAATGCCAGCCTTTTTATCAAAAATTTTCGCATACTTAATTTCTCCCGATCTTCATATTCATAACAAACACCATCTCGTTAACACACTACTGGATTAAAGGATTTTCAACAAAAGCATAAGAATGCCATGAAATTAATCATGGCACTCTTATCTTTTATATAATCATAAAAAGTTTTTGAGTTGTCTTTTTTTGTTATATATTGTTGATTTATTGAGATACCAATTATTTAACTTCGGTTTTTTCAATCTCTTTTAACCAACCATAATAGGTAGTAATATCAGGTGTTACTGTATCAAGATTTACACGCTCAGGGCTGAATACGATACAGTTCTGTCTCTGGTAAACCGGAATTTCAACTGCCCAATCAAGGATAATATCAAGTGCTTGTTTGTAAGCTGCTTTTCTGTAAGTCTGATCATCGCTCTTTCTGGCATCCATGATTAAGGTATCAAGGTCGCCATCTGCGATATGATAGTGGTTACTGTTAGTTCCACCTAAACCTACAGCATTCGTGCTGTAGTATACCTGATACATATCTGGATCAATGGTTGCGCCCCATGCAGCACACCATAAATCTTGTGTACCGGAATCAAGTTTATCCCAAAGAACGTTACTGTCAGCAGGATCGTTAATAGTTAAAGTAATACCAATTGTCTTTAACGCTGCAGATGCATCAGTTAAAAGTGCAAAGGAAGGATGATTTCCTTCTCCATTCGCAGGAATGATAATTTCATATTCAAGTCTAGCACCTTCTGGAGCTGCAGTTACAACACCATCTTTTACAGTATAGCCAGCTGCTTCAAAGTAACCAAGAGCTGCTTTTAATGCTGCTGCATATTTATCTTCTGAACTCATATCTGCAGTGTAGATAGGGCTTCCTGCTGCATCTGTTGAGTATGCAACTTTATAATCAGAATCTGATTTTTGTGGAGCTGCCCAGGAAGTGTTGGAAATTGGATAGTTAATAACGCTTGCTGCATCTCCGTAGTAAGTATCAACAGCAACATCACGGTAAACAGCCAAAACAGTTGCTAATGCTTTTCTTAAGCTCTTGGAAGCGTCAGAATCTTTTTCACCAGCTACGTTTACTGTATCAGCATTAATACCGATGTAACCATAACCTAAGTTATCAACTCTACTTGTAGAAATCTTATCACCAACTAACTCACCATTGCTGTTAATTCCAGCAATTTGTTCGAATACAGTCTTGCTACCGGATGGATTAGCAATATCAATTGTTCCCTGTTCGATACCTGTGATCTTATCAGCTTCAGTAGTTTCTTTTAACTGAATATTCTTAGTCTTAGGTGTACCTTTGTAATAGTTTTCATTTGCTTCTAAGAATACAACTTTATTCTCATATTTTACGAATTTATAAGGACCTGCACCAAGTGGCTTGGTTGTCTTCTCTTTTACAATTGAAAGGTCGCCTCTAGGGAAACCAAATTTGTTATTTTCATAATCGTATTGTGCTACATCACCATAGTAATGTAAAGGAGCAACAATAACTCCACCTATCTGGTAGATTGCAGTAGCATCATAACCCTTTGTTACAACTTCTACTTCAGTATCACTGATTTTCTTGATACCTTCGATATTTGCAACGTCAGAACCTTCACCGGAAGCCTTCTTCTCTTCGATAAGAGCAGTTCTTGCTAATGCCTGTGCATCTGCAGCATAGTAGCTCTCGTCACCAGCATAATTGCTGCCTAAAGTTTTATAATCAGCACCATACTGTGCAATGATATCTTCTACTACTTGAGCTGCATCTGTTACAGTTTTAGAATCATAGCTTTCATCTGTATTATAGAAGAATGCAAATAAATCTTTCTGTTCTGGATTTGCTTCTGTATAGGTCTTGTAATTATCATCACCATACAGAGTTCCACACCACTCATATTCAGATTCTAAAGTAGGTCTGATAATTGTGTCGGAAATCTGCTTAGCTAATGCTTCACTTGGTTTCTCTAAGGAAGCTGTTACTTCATCAGCTGTAATGGTATCAGCGATAGAGCTGTTCGCACGGTAATTCTGCATACCAAGGATAGGCTGTGAATATAAAGTTGAGGAACCATCGTAGGAAGAATCTGATAATACATAATATGAGAATATAATATCATCAGCATTTAAAACTTCGCCATCGCTGAACTTAACGTCATCTCTAATCTTAATATTATAAGTTGTTGTGTCAGCAGCTTCATCAATTGTTACCTTGATGTCAGAGATACCATTATAGGTATAATCTACGCCATTATATGCAACTGTCTCACCTTCGATTGCATTGTAGATTATTCCACCTACTCTGTCTGTTGTTAATAATGAAACACCTGTAATCTCAGTAACATCCATATCATAACCTGTATCAGCAAAGAATGGACTGAACTTTTCGCTAAATGCGTCATATCCGATTACCAATGGAGTTGTATCCTCCACTACTGGTGTCACCTCTGCCCCTGTATCCGCTACAGGTGTAGGTGTTGCCGTTGTGTCTTCTTCTGGTTTATCTTTTTTACATGCAGCTAATGACATTACTATCATTGTCATTACAAGTAAAACTGATAAAACCTTTTTAAATTGTTTCATTGTTTTTCCTCCCATTTTTTATGTATTTTAATTAAAGTGAAACCATTAAAATGAAGTACATAACTATACTATAAAAGTTATGCTTTACCTCCTACAATTTCTCAACCTTGTATACGATTTTTCTGCGAACAAAAAAGATAATAACATTAAGTATAAATACTGTCACAACACCAAGAAAAAAAATAATATTACTCTGTTTTCCTTCCAGGTTCTTATCCGCAGCAAAAAAATATATAGTTCCAATGATTGTTACACAGCACAAAAAAATCTGACCAGTAACTGACTTCACAATTCTATTTAATGATCTATCGTATGTAACATGCTCCATCTTATCGCTTGAGGTCACTAATCGAATAGCACCGATCAAGCAGTAAAAGGCTGGCAGAAACAAGCAAATATAGGGAATTGTTATATAAAATATTCTGCTGACCGAAGTTTTTAAAAAGCCTAATCCAATCAAAACACCAAAATTAACAATTATCAAAATCAAACATATTAATTTATATTTATAAAGTTCAGCTTTATCTTGATGACTGCTATAATACTGCCCAGTATATTCTATATCTTTTTTTACTTTTCCATTCTTAAGAGATTTTGGTATTATTTCATACTCTTTATAATATTTTTTCATTGATAACCTATTCTTAAATAAATTTCTTATGTGTAACGTTCTCGCTACTATGTTTAAAAAAGCTTAACATTAAAGTGTGAAGTGCACTTTATCATTAAGCTTCGTTGCTATAATCACTTTCCAATTTAGTAGTAATACATCAACTTGAATTGTGAAGCATTAATGCGCTAAATTAGTAAATCTTATGGACATTATAATATCGATTAACTTCAATGTCAAGCCTTTTCTCACTATCGTGTACATCTGTAATTATCTTGCGTACACTCTGTAAGATACAGCATTTTTAGACATTCTAATATAATTCCTGTTTAAAAACAATAGTTTTAAAAAATTTAAATATGTTTATCTTTATTATATTAAAATATTACTATTGTAATTATTTATTCCTGCATTTCTTCTTATTAATAAGTTACGCTGCCAGCTTATAACTTTTTCGTTAGTCTTTTCACTAAAGCAACTGCGGATTGCGCATCCTCTGAATAACCATCTGCACCAATCTCTTCTCTATAGCTGTCCGTAACCACCGCACCTCCAATTATAATCTGTGCTCTTAGTTTATGTCCCTTTGCCAATTCAACGACACGTGCCATTTCAACCATAGTAGTAGTCATAAGTGCAGAGAGTGCGATAAAGTCAGCATCTTCTTCCTTGGCTGTTTGAATTATCTTTTCCGTTGGTACATCTTTGCCAAGGTCAATTACCCGAAAACCATAATTCTTTAACATCAAAGTAACAAGGTTTTTTCCGATATCATGGATGTCTCCGGCTACAGTTGCTATTACAATTGTGATCTGTTCTCTGCCCGATTCATCCCTTTTCAGCATTGGCTCCAGATAATCAATAGCAGTTTTCATCGCCTCTGCTCCGGTAATTAATTGGGGTAAAAAATAAATCTGTTTATCATACAGATTACCAACCTCGGTAATGGCTGGTATCAAAGTCTGATCAATTAGTTCTTCCGGTTTAGCTCCAGTATTTAAAGCTGCTTCTACAAGGCTTATCATTCCTTTTTTATTTCCTTTTAATACAGCTTGATAAATTGCCTGCTTTTCATTTGGAATATCTCGACCTGTTGGGCTTTCTTTTGAATTACTATCCTCTGGAAGATTTCCCGTTGAAGCTTTTCCAGACAGACCAAAGGAAACAGTTACTGGCCTGGCTGTTACTCGATCAATATAGTTCCCTGCCGCATGTTCCACTCCCTTTAACAAATCTGCTGCAAATGCTGTATTCATTAAAAGATCCTGGGATGGATTTGCAATTGCCATTGTAAGTCCGGCTTGAATGGCAAAAGAAAGAAAGGTACTATTAATAAACTGACGCTCTGGCAGTCCAAAAGAAATGTTGGATAAACCTACAATTGTAGCAAGACCCAATTCCTCCTTACAGTAACGTATGGTTTGAATTGCTTCAATCGCTGCATCCTTATTCGCTCCAACAGTATTTACAAGTCCGTCTACGATAATATCTTCCTTTGTGAGTCCACAAGTGAAAGCTCTATCTAATATTTGATGAATAATACTCTTCTTTTCGTCTAAGTTCTTTGGTAATCCTTGTTCCGAAAGTGGAAGAAGAATAAACATCGCACCATATTTCTTGGCGATTGGAATTAGTTTTTCAAATTTCTCTTTTTCCAGAGAAATGGAGTTAATTAATGCCCTGCCCGGATACAGTCTTAGCGCAGCTTCCATAACTGGTATGTGGCTAGAATCAATTGATATTGGCAGTTTACCACTATAGAGGGCTTCGTTCATGGAAAGAAGCATCATCTCTTTCTCATCAATTCCATTCATCCCCATATTAACATCAAGAATATCTGCTCCCAGTTCTGCTTGTTCTTCTGCCATTTGAGCGACTAAAGATAAATCACCTGCACGCAGCTTTTCCTGCAATGCCTTTTTTCCCGTTGGATTAATACGTTCTCCAACAACAAGGAAACGCCCATCGAGAGGTATTTCAACGGTATTTTGCTCTGTGGTAAGTGCTCTGACATGGGTATCTTTAACTGGTATCTGATGCATGTCAGCTACCTTATCCACCATCTGCCTTATGTGTTCCACTGTTGTACCACAACAGCCGCCAACAATATTAGCACCTTCCTTAATAAGCTCCGCCATTTCAGATGCAAATTCCTCGGCTTCCATAGGGAATACTGTTTCACCATTTACTAATGCTGGCAGACCTGCGTTGGGTTTCGCTATAATTGGAATATTTGCAAATGCCTTCATTTCGCGTACAATACTTTGCATTTTGTCCGGACCTGTGGAACAATTCACACCAATTGCATCTGCCCCCATGGACTGCATTACAATTACAGCCGTTTTAGGGTCTGTCCCGTACAGTGTTCTACCATTCTTCTCAAAGGTAAAGGACACCATCACAGGAAGATCACAAACTTCTTTAGCAGCCAAAAGTGCCGCTCTGGTTTCTTGAAGGCTCATCATGGTTTCAATAAAGATTAAATCGATTCCTGCCTCCAACTGATAGCGAAGCTGTTCTTTATAAATATCAACTAATTCTTCAAAGGATATCTTTCCCAGTGGTTGTACTTGTTCCCCTGTCATACTTAGATCGGCAGCCACATAAACTCTTCTGTCATTCTTCGCTATAGTGTGGTACTGATTTACTGCTTCCTTTGATAATGCAACAAGTTCTTTGTTAATCTCTTCAATACGTCCCTCAAGACCGTACTCTGCTAACTTTAAGCGATTTGCAGTGAAAGTAGGAGCCAGAATAATATCGGACCCTGCTTCAAGAAATTCTCTTTGAAGTCCAACCAGAACTTCTGGATTATCAAGAATCCATTGCTCCGGACATACACCTACCGGCATTCCCCGCTGCTGCAGATTTCTTCCTGTGGAACCATCAAGGATTACAATTTTTGACCTTGTTAACTCTAGAAATTCCTTCTTAAGCATCTTGCTTCCTCCGTTCCTTTGCTCCCGTCCAAATTTTCTCCATTAAACTGACTCTATTAAACGGTAACATGAAATAGTATCCATCAGCTACCTTGTCTAACATATCCATAACCTCGATAGCAATGGCTGCACCTGCCTGTTCTGCCTCTTCTTTGGACATATCAGGATGATATCTTGCAACTATTTCTTCCGGAACATTAATTCCACTAATTTCATTTTTAATAAAACAAGCATTTCGATAACTGATTAAAGGCATAATGCCGCACAATATCTTGGCACCTGTTCTTTCCTTTAGTTCCTCTATCCGACGGACATCCTCAAGGGAGTATACCGGCTGAGTTAAAAAATAGGACGCTCCCGCTTCCATCTTGCGCCTCATTCGTTCAGCAACTTTTTCAACATTTCCCCGGTTGTGATTCAATGCTCCGCCATAACAAAAAGGGTCCTTTGAAAAATGCTCCAGGTTCATTTCCTTCACATATTCCATCAGCTTTGTGGAATTGTAATCAAATACACCAGTTGTCTTTGTACGGTTTTCCCCCGGCACTGGATCACCGGTAACAATTAAAAGATTACGAAGTCCATGAATATATCCTCCCAATAGTACAGAGCGCATAGAAATCATATTACGGTCCCTGCAGCAGAGATGTGGCATGACATTAAGACCAGTCTCCTCGGCTATCTTAATACTCATTAATATAGAATCTACACGACTTCTTCCCATTGGTGAGTCAGCGAAAGTAATGATATCACAACCAATATTTTTTAATTTGTGGGCACATTCCATCACTTGATCAATATCGGCATCATAGGGCGGATCAAGCTCAACTGCAATCACTTTTTTGCCTGCCTCCAATTGTGTCAATAAGTCGTTCTCTTTTATTCTCTTTCGGCTTACCTTGGCTCTGACAGCCCCAACCGGGCGATTCTTTACAATCGGCTCAGATGTTAGCTTCAGATTTAAGGCACTTATATATTCTGGAGTTGTGCCACAGCAGCCACCCAGGATATCAATTCCTAATTTTGCAATCCGCTGCATATTTTCTGCAAAATACTGTGCATTATCCATAAAAACCATTCTGCTTTGGAAATGCTGCGGATATCCTGCATTAGGTGCCGCATAGAGAATTTTATCGCTAGGAAGCTCTAATCTCTTCAACATCTGATACATATGACCGGAGCCAAGGCCGCAATTAAGCCCATATCCGTCAATTTCTTCAATTTTGCCTATCCTGTCAAAAAGTCTGGAGACACTAATTCCAGCCTCTGTAAATCCATTCTTGTTAATAGAGAAACTACTTAAAAGAAACATTTCCTCCTTTTTCCCTTTAACATAAGGAGCAAGCTTTTCTATATAGGAAGGTGTGGAGAAAGTTTCAAAATGGATACCGTCAAGCCCTTCCTCAAGAAATATATCACAGAATAACTGGTATTCTTTTAAAATATCATCTGTATCACTGGCTGCATCTTCCGGTATTGGCCCTATATCCCCAAAAATCCAAATTCTTTCGCCATTGTCCTTTGCTTGAAACCCTTTACCTGCAGCATTTTTTGCAATTTTACAGGCTGCTCTTATTAAGCTTATTTGTTCTTCTTTCTCCATATTTAGAACGGCTCTGTTGGCAGCAAAAGTATTCGTCCGCAGTATTCTTGCTCCGGCATTAAGATACTCTGTATGTATGCGTTCAATTATGTCTGGACTTGATAAATTGGCAAATTCAGAAATTGCTCCTGTTTGATTCACAATTTGCGAATAATAGGTTCCCATAGAACCGTCCGGTATGATATGATTATCTTTAAGAAATTCTTTCATTACTTCTTCCCTCAGTATAGTCGTTATTTGGCAGATTGCTGTTGCTTTTAAATTTTCAACTATTATATCTTATAGATATTACTTGTACAAGTGTTTTATTTCGCTTCTATTATTCTAAATACAAGATTTTACCAGCTTTCAAACATCTTACCTATAAAATAATTTAAAAGAGGTACTTATGAACAGAATAAATATCCCAAAAGTTCTAACTTTTTTACTTCCATTAACTTTACTTATTATTATTGTATTTCAAAATCAAATCCTGGCTTTACTCGATGTTCTTCCACCCTGTCTGTTTTATACCGCTTTACATGCCTATTGTCCTTCCTGTGGAAATACCCGCAGCGTTACAGCACTCCTACAGGGTGATATTCTAACATCTCTTCGCTTCAACCTTGTACCCGTTTATGGCAGCATTCTGTTGTTTCTCGGCTATATCGAACTTGCAGGGTTTGCTTATGGCCGAAGGATTATTCTTCTCCCAAGAAAATTAAGCTTTTACCTGCTTACTATATTTCTTCTGGTGATTTATTTCATCGTAAGAAATTTTATACCTTTTCTAACTCCCTAAAAGAGTTAACACCTTAATAATAAAACATTATTTGGGGTAAACTCAAATTTTAAGTTCTGATCTTAATAATAGGAATTCTCCATCTGAGTTCTCAGCTCATTCCAAAAGGATTCATTGCTAGCTAAAAAGATAATACTTATAATAGCAATAACACCAATTATAATTCCGATACTGGACAATACAATTCCAACAATGGCCATATTCTTACCATCTTTGTGATTACGCAATACAAGAATTCCTAAAACAAGTCCCGCAACAGCCACAGCAACTCCAATTAACCCCATACAACAGGATACAGTAAGACCAGCGATACCACAAATTAAAGAAGCAATCGCCATTCCATTGTCTTGTTTTCTTCCCTGCTGATAAGGTGAATATGGCTGTTGATATTGATATTGTTGTTGATATTGTTGTTGATCTTGCTGCTGGTATTGCTGTTGGTATTGCTGACCCTGCTGCTCATTTGGCTGACCATTTTGCTGGTACTGATAATAACCCTGGTATTGCTGTTCTCCTGAATAATTTGGTTGTTGATACTGTTGCGATTGATTTGATTGGCTTTGATCTGGATTTTTCTCCGTGTCTTGATTTCTTCCGTTTTGATTAAAATCTTCCATAATAAATTTTCCCTTCCTATTCGCTTATAATAATTACCTTTGGATATTATAATACCACATAGTTATAATTTATTGTTATATTTTTCTTCTAAATTAATACAAAAAATGACTATTCTGCGATTAACATATTCCGTTATAATCTTAATCAAGCTTTCTGATGATTGATTTTAATACAGGAACTTAATATAATTGTGAAAGAAATATTAGATACGTCCAAATTACTTTCACAAAAGAAATGCAGATTTTTAATATTTTGAACACATTTAACTACTATAGTTAAACAGAAGAATAATTTGCTTTGTTAATGAAATACATAAGGATTTTATTTTAAAATATAATAGAAATGAGGTTACCTTGTTGAAAATTATAATACCTGCATACGAACCGGACACACGTATGCTACAAGTAATTAATGATATAAAAACACATAGCAATTATGATATTATTATCGTTAATGATGGCAGCAATTCAAATTGTTCCTCCCTTTTTGAAAGAGCAGCAAAAGCTGGTTGTACAGTACTGTCCCATGAGCATAATAAAGGTAAGGGAGCTGCACTCAAAACTGCGTTTACGTTTTTACTTGAAAACAATGTTACCGAAGATTTCATATGTGCAGATTGTGATGGACAGCATACTTGGACTGATATTAAAAATATTGCGGATGCTCTCCCTGGAAATCCTTCCTCCATCGTATTAGGCTGCCGTAAATTCGTTGGCAAGGTACCTTTTCGAAGTAAATTTGGCAACAAACTAACCAGAGCTATTTTCACCTTATTGACAAGCAATAAAATTGAAGATACGCAGACTGGACTTCGTGGTTTTTCTTTCACTATGCTGCCTTGGTTGGTGACTTTGCAAGGGAATCGCTATGAATATGAAATGAATCAGTTGCTGGAAGCCAAAAAAGCCGGATATCAACTTAACAGTATTCCTATCGAAACCATTTATGAAAATAATAACGAAGGATCACATTTTCAGCCAGTTCGAGACTCCCTGCGTATTTATTTTCCCATAATGAAATTCAGCCTTTCCTCTCTTTCCTGCGGTGCTATTGATATCATTTTATTGTTTTTATTTAAATATATTTCAGATAACCTACTCTATGCCGTTGTTGGAGCAAGAATTATCAGTTCCCTGTGTAATTACTTGTTGAATAAGCACTTAGTATTTACCTCCAATACAGAAAAGAAACGCTCCTCCATTGTTCAATACTACCTTTTAGTTCTTTTTGTCCTATGTTTAAATTATTTATTTTTATCTTTCTTCAACGAATCACTGAATATGCCCCTTTTAATCAGTAAATTGTTAACTGAACTGATATTATTTTTACTTAGTTATACAGTCCAGCATAAGATTATTTTTAAGTAACTATTTAATAATTAAGAAATAAAGCATAAGCTTTCACTTAAAAGAAAAATAGATACATATTTCATTCAGTTAAGGTAAGCCTATGTATGAGGTGATAATATGACTTATGTGGCTCCAGCTATTAAGGAAAAATTTGAATCCTTATCCGTTGATCTTAAGAATGAAATTTTAGAACGAGACGTTCGCTTAAACAACATTCACGATCTAATCAATGTCCTTGACGACATTGTTAAAGACTCTGAAAAAGATCAATAACAAAGCAGAAAGAGAGGTCGTTACATGATATAACGACCTCTCTTTCTGCTACTGTTCCACCGCAAGCAACGGATTATATTTTGTACTCAACATCTCATTCATTTGATCAATTGGGACAGGTTTACTAAATAAATACCCCTGCCCTGTTTCGCATAAATGCTTCTTTAAGAATTCCAGTTGCTCCATTGTCTCAATTCCTTCCGCTACAACCTCGAATTCCAAATCACGCGCTAATGCCAGAATATTTTTAATTAATAGCATATTGACTTCATTATCATTGATAGCATTAATAAAACTCCGATCAAGCTTAATATAATTAATAGGAAAGAGCTTCAGGTAGTTTAAGGAAGAATAACCTGTACCAAAATCATCAAGTGCAATTCTTACTCCTATCTTTTTCAATTCATTTAAATGCTTAATAACGATATCCATATCTGACATACTGGCTGTTTCTGTAATCTCAATAACTACTTTATCAAATTCAACCTCAGCGTTCTTTATAATTTCCTCAACCTCTTTAAAATTAATACTGCTGGTTAAGGTCTTTCCTGACAGATTAATTGACATAACTATCTCTTGAAAACCTTCCGTCTCCCATTGCTTTTTCTGTTCCATCGCCTTGCCAATAATCCATTGCTCTAACCTATAAATTTGACCAGTTTCCTCTGCAATAGGAATAAATTCCACCGGAGGTATAAAGCCATATTCCGGATGTATCCACCGCACCAAGGTTTCTACCCCAACAATTTCAGTGGTTTTCAAATCAAACTGCGGCTGGTAATATAGCGTGAATTGCTCCTCCTCAATTGCACATTGCAAAAGGTCAATGGTAGTAAGAAGTTTTACATTACTCTCCTCAATATCCTTTTTATAAGTTACAATTCTGTTTTTACCTTCTCTTTTTGCTGTATGTAATGCAATTTCAACATTTTTTAATAGTGAAATTGTGTTAACTCCATCTTCCGGATATTCAACCAGACCAATACTAATGGATATATAAAATTGTATATTTTCAATTGTCCAGCTTCTAGTGAGCTTTTGTTTTATCGCTTCCAGTTTAAAGATTACTTCTTCTTTTGTCATATTAAAAAAGATAATCTTAAACTGGTCTCCTCCTATTCGGGATAAAAAAGCAGGTTTTGTTATTTCTTCTTTTAAACGATCTGTAAAATAGGAAAGAAATAAATCACCAACCTGATGCCCCATCGTATTATTAATATTCTTAAAATTGTCAATATCAATGTCCGCTATGATAAATTTACCGTCTAATCCCATGGCTTCAATAACTGTACTTACTTCATTTTCAAATTTATATCGATTGGGAAGTCCCGTCAAGGTATCATAATATGCAAGAAATCTGATGCGCTCATAAGCTTGCATTGTTCTCTCATTTTCTCTCTTTAACCGACACATTCTGGTTCGTATTAATATAAATACCATAATGGTGGTAATGAGTATATATCCCCAACCCTTGTAGGTCTGCATTTCTCTATATATCTGTGGATTCTGAATTAATACACCCAACAATCGATCAGATAATAATATCCACAATACGCCAAAGATAGCATATACAGTGGAAACCACCACTGCTTCATTGCGCAGTATTCTATATTGCGTTCTCTTACTCTCCTTGTAACTAATCCCTAAGGTCTTTTTCTTCTCCATAAGGTTTTCTCCATCCGTGGATTCTGTATGTATAAATATGGTATATTTTATTGTGTTTTGTCGCTTTGTGTAAATAATTATAACATATTATAGTCCTATTTACTCTGAAATATCAAGTAGCCAAATAATACTAAATTTTTTATTAAATTTTTCTTGGCTTTAGGAAATTCCAGTATTTTATAGTTAAAACAAAATTAAATTTTTAACAAAAAAGCACTTTAGCTTTTCGTTTTAGATTCCGTATAAATATGCAAACAAAAAAATTAAAAACAGATATTCCTGCTATATTTATTGCTTTAAAAAAAGATACTACTTTAATTACAAAACTATTTTCCATAATTACAATGGGAACCCAAAATAATATTAAAATTACTCCTTTGGCAAATGTATTAAAAAAGGGCTGCCCAACATTTGTTTCAGAACAAATGAATGAACTACCCCTTTTATTTTTTCACGACAAGCGAAACTACTTGTCTTTTCACTTGTTTCTTAATAACTATGATTTGCGTATACTAATTCCTTAAAGTTAAACGGGTTACCATGACCAGGATAAACAGTGTTTATGGATAAATGCTTTAAACTGTTGATACTAAGAGTTAATTGTTGAAAATCATCAGCATTAGGAGCAGGGCCAGGTATCTCGGTGTTTTCAAAGGTATCTCCGGAAATTAATTTACCGTCTCTTGTAACAATTGCAATTGATCCTGGGGTATGACCAGGGAGATGAATTACTTTTGCATCAAAACCATAATCAGACAAGTCAAAACCATCTTCCAATAAAATATCAGGGCTAAAACGCTCGAATTCATCAAGAATTTTCTGTGTGACTTTTGTGATAATCTCCTTGTATTGTAAGAACCTTTGCTGCAACTCAACAGAGTCATATTGGTAGCTTTCCATCCATTGTTGTAACGTTGGTTCCTCAACCAATTTCCTGTCACAAGCATTCATAGCAATTTTTGTTTTAAAGTATTTTCGCAGATATGCAGCATTGCAGGAATGATCGCTATCACCGTGAGTTAATACAATTAGGTTAAGATTATTATCTGTACATCCGGCGGCTTCCAGTTCTTTTAGTAAAAGCTCTCGCCTGTTCGTAAACTGCTTATCCATTACAAGATGTCCACCTGTATCAAACAAAATAAAGCCGTTTTTATCTTTCGATAGATAGCAATTTACACCATTTAGATCGATACGAATAAGTTTATACATCCTGTTCCCCCCTTTGAATTAGTTCCGATAATGGTTTACCATTCCTGATATGCTGGCACCATCGTATTGATTCCTGCGTAATACAAATGCCATAATAGAGAGTTGATAATTTATAATAATACTGATCTTTGTTGTCCATTTTATTTAAATCCATTTCCAAAGCTTTCAACTTCTTTAAATAATTTGTGTTATTTATTTCATGTTCCAATAGTTGTCGGTCACGAAGATCCGCAGGTAATTGATCAAAGAAATATACCTTGGCTAAATGCGTATTGGTTCCGTCAAGTACATTCATAGGTGACACTAACCAATCCATAAACACTTTTCTACCATCATCAGTAATTTTATAGAAATTCTTCTGTCTGTCCCCCTTCGGTTTTTCGTACATATTAAGATATCCCTGTGCTGTCAACTTTTTCAGAGAAGGGTATAGACTGCCATAGCTTGCCTTATAAAAAACTCCTATTCCGTTTTCAATGTATTTCTTGATATCGTAGCCTGTTAATTCAATATTAAGAACCATGCCCAGAATAATATAATCTAACATACTGCTGCTCCTTTATGTATTGCTTTATGTATTGTTTTATGTATTGCTTTATGTATTGTTTTATATATGGTTTAGATATATTGTATCAATATATCTATGATCTGTCAATGCTGCTTATAAGCAAAGAACAGGCAATTTTTTGCTCAATACTTACAAAAAAAGACTTCTCAAGCCGTATTTTAACTTGAGAAGTCCATTTTTATAGAACATTTTTAATTGAATTTACTATTGTTTCTTAGAATTTACCAGCCTCTGCTGCCTCTTGAAGGGATACCGCTACAGCCACTGTCATGCCAACCATAGGATTGTTACCTGCACCGATCAGACCCATCATTTCAACGTGAGCTGGAACGGAAGAAGAACCTGCGAACTGTGCATCAGAGTGCATTCTACCCATAGTATCTGTCATACCATAGGAAGCAGGACCTGCTGCCATATTATCAGGATGAAGTGTTCTGCCTGTACCACCACCGGAAGCAACGGAGAAGTATTTCTTACCCTGATCAACACATTCTTTCTTGTAGGTACCTGCTACTGGATGCTGGAATCTGGTAGGATTGGTGGAGTTACCGGTAATGGAAACATCTACACCTTCCTTGTGCATGATTGCAACGCCCTCTGTAACATCATTAGCACCATAACAATTAACTGCTGCTCTAAG
>JASGEU010000069.1:0-27484 GCA_047606065.1 Mobilitalea sp. | reverse complement strand
CGGATAGATACATTCTTTTAATTCCTGAAGCTTTAATTTGGTCAATTCCTCAAAGGAGAAGATACCTCTTTTCTTACCTTTAATATCTTCTCTCCATCTGCCCAGGGTTTCTTCAATTCCTTCTGTAGATACAACTTGTTTTTTTATCATCGTAGGCTCCTCTAATTCGTAATTATATCAATGTAATTATTTCTGAAGTTTTTGCAAAAGTATTATCTTCCCCGGATAGTCGTCCGTATAAATCAGCCTTTTTACCCTGAAAGCCAGGTATATTTCTAAAATAGCTTAATTTTTTTTCTGCTTTACCATGGTTAAACGCTCGAACTACAATTGCTTCTTTTTCCTTGAACATTGTAACAACTTCTAAAGCCGGATCCTCAAAGCAGATTATACTAGAACGCATTATTTCCGGTTTTGCTATCATCGATTGCACAATAAACGGCTCATTATTTCTTTCATTATAGAAGGGAATACCTCCTTCTTCATAATCACCCTTATGTGTCACAATGGAATAGGATATTTGAGTTTTACCCTTAAGAGGCTGATATCCCCACCAAAATCCTGCATGATATCCAAATGCCTGTGTAAGAGAAAATTCATTATCTATCAGAGAATATCCATTGATATGATCACAAAGAATGCCAATGCCGTAATTTTCTTTTGTATCATAAAAATCTATATACTGATGAATTATATTATTTTTAATTTCATCCCAACCGTTAAATCTGGTATCATAAATCTTACTTTTATAATTCTCAAAAGGTGCATGCTTTGTGATAGCAAAGTCCCCCATGGGTAAAGGAATTCTAATACCTAATTTATATTCCTCTCTGCAGCTGGAACGCTTAGTGCCATGAAATTCCTCACCTTTTTTCGGTTTACCCGGATATCCGAGATTGGTTTCCACTGCAAAGTTTACAGAGCTGGTAAAATCAATCTTCTTATCTCCTTCTCTGATTTCTGCTATCGTTTCAAAACCAATACCGTTAAACTCTCCGCTAAATTTAATTTTAGTGTAAATTGGCCCATTATTTAAAATCTCATGCTTTACAACACATCCATCATTTGATACAAATGCATCTTCATCAACCATAAAACCTTTCAGTATACCAATTGGGCCATGTTTTAAAACAAAATCTCTTTGAAGGTCCTTATCAAATAATTTGACAATAGAGCCGCCTCTTGTCACATCAAATACGATTGATAATCCGGAGCTTTCTATCTCAACTGTATTTTGAATTGTGGTTCTGGCAATATTTGCAGCATGCTTAGGAGGACTGTTTAACAGCTCAATACGATAGGTGTTATATCCTATCCCTTCCACACTCGCCATAAAACGCAGTTCCGCAGCGGCAATGCTTTCATCCTCATGCCTTCTTATCGCTTTCCATTGTGAGGAACATTTTTGACCGTTACTATCGTACACCTCCAGATCAAAATAACCTCTCGGAAGAGATATAATAATCTCCGCCTGATCCGTTCTCCTTGTACCCAAAGTATTATAAACTCTAATATAGCGTTCGGATATACCGGCAGCTTTCCCGCCTGTTTTAACCTGCAAACAGTCAAAGATGTTGTGTTCCACTTCCGTCAGCAGCCTCTGTCCCCTTGCAGTAAGATAATCCGCACGAAATGCCCAGGTTCTCAAAGGACTTCCAGGTGTGGTCGCACAAATAAAACCATCATGATGCTGTGATAACAACAACATATCCCAGGCTTCTTTCAGCTTATCTTTAGGTGCCAGCAACTCCATACCATTAATTTCAGCAAAGGTTAATAGCTTTTCTATCTGTAAGGTACGGTTTTCCAGCGATCTAACCTTTCTGCACATCTGTTGAAGAGTAATATTCCCCCAGGGAAGTGTACACAGTATCGATTCCTGCGAGAACTTAATCTCTCCGTCAAGATCATCTTTAAACCGTTCAAAATATTCCCTCCAGGTGACATATTCCACAGGAATACCACTAATCAAAGGATGGGAACTCCAGCCCAAATCCTGTAAGCACATTCCCACCGGATGTTTAATTCCACTCTCCACACATTTGTCTGCAAAATTTTTAATATGGGAGTATTCATAGCCTGAAGCCTCTGTAGCGCTGCAGCTTACCAATTCCTCACATTCATATCTTACGACAGCAGGTATTCTCGAACCATCCGCAGAAGTAAGATGAACCATCCCGCCTTTCATCTTATCCATATAACCGCCCCAGGCTGTGGGGTTTTTTAAACTAATTCGTTGATATCCCATTTTTCTTAAGATCTGTGGCAAAGCCGAGGTAAAACAGGGTTCCTGTACCGCATAGGAATCCACAACTACATTATTAAAATGCTGCTGTAAAACTTCCACTCCGCGAACCAGCTGCCGTATATTACTTTCCCCATTAATGGCCCAGCAAAAGGGTTGCCCATAACTTCCGCTGATAAACTCCACCCTATGTGATGTTGCTTTATCAGAAACAAACTCCTGTAATCTTTTATAGACTTCATACTCATAAATTCTTAAGTGTTCCCAGCTCTCCGGCTCTATCTCCAAGCTTATTTTCCACTCCGGATGCCTTTCCATCGCATCCAGGATATCTTCCCAGGATCCCACCGGCATATGCCCCTCTATACCTCCATGATACCCATCAACAAAATATAATTTTTCAGACATACCTACGCTCCCATCTATAAATTTTGTAATGAAACAGCAGTGTCTCCTCCGTCCTCCATTCAATAACAAATCATAAACGACGTCGAAAGCTATTAAAAAATTCTATTAATTAATTTGAATTTTTGAATAAAAACAAATTAAAACATATTTTATTATTAATATAATATATATTTTAACATACAGTATATAACTCGTCAATATATGTTATTTAGTATTTTGTAACTGTTCAGAACCAAGGAGAATATTAAATAAATTAGCCGTGAAAGCTTGCTTCCTAAGGATAATTTTTATACAAGATGAAACGACAGGTCGTTTTACTTGTCATGAATATTGCTGTTTGGCGAGAGTCAAACAGCGAGAAAGCCGAAGGTTTTTGAGCTTGGTTCTGAATAGTTACAGTATTTTAATATAATCTGCACATAAACATTACTTATTTAACTCTTTAGCCATGTAAGATGCAGCAGGGTGAAATCAAGCTTATAGATAATCTTTTGCTGTTTTGTTTTTTTAATTCTTTCTGATATTAATATAATTTTTTCTTACTTACCTTCTCACTAACCACATACAATATATTGACTTTAATTCTATATTAACTTATACTTTTATTATAGATTTAAAAGAAAATGGAAAGGAAATGTTTTTTATGAATTTTAATTTTTTAACCACGAGTCTGCGTCATGGGCTTTTTCACGATGAAGGAGATGGCATCTCCTGTTTTCTTCCCGGAAGTGCAATAACTGTGTGTTTTCAAGGCAAAGACCTCAAGGCTGAAATAGAGGATTTGAGCAATAACGGGAAAAGCTGGCTTAATATTTACATCGATAATCTTCCAGTACGGGTTATAAGAATTGATCCGGAGAAAAAATGTTATCATCTTGCAGATGACCTTGAAGATACCTTACATACTGTGACACTGCAAAAACGTACCGAAGCAGGATTTGGAACCTTAAAATTCATTAACCTGACCGCAGAAAACGGTCACTTCACAGCTCCTCCGGCTCCACGTCCACATCAAATCTTATTTATCGGTGATTCAATCACCTGCGGTTATGGCAACGAAGCGCAGATACCCTCCGACTGTGATGCCTCACGTGAGAATAACGCGCTGGCGTACAGCTCCTTAACAGGCGAGCTTTTAAATGCTGAAACACTTATTGTTGGTGCCTCCGGAACCGGATGCTTTCAAAATTATGGCGGAACAAAAGAAGGCCGCATGTCGGATTATTTTATCGATACCATATGTCCCGATCTGGATTCAAAAGCAATGGATCCTGTTCATCCGGAGGTAATTGTACTCAACCTGGGTACCAACGATTGGTCCGCTCCGATCAATCCTACCGATTACCTTCAGCGATATCGTGAACTGGTTGATTTTATACGCACCCGATATCCTTTGGCAGAACTATTCTGTGTGATTGGACCAATGTCACTAGGAGCAAGCCCTCACTTAGAATCCCTGGTAAACACCATTAACAAGGAAGGAGATTCTCATATTCATTTTATGGAGTTTCCTATTATTAATAAAACCGAAGAAGGAATAGGCGGTGATGGTCATCCCTCTGTTGCAAAACATCGTCTCATGGCAATCCAACTGGCAGAAAAAATCTCGGAAGTGTGCAAGAATTTTTCACTCGTACCAATCGCCTAATCCTGAACTATAATCTAACCCGGAAACTATATTCTAAAACGAAAACTATATTCTAAATGAAAACTATATTCTAAAGCGAAAACTATAATCTAAACGAAAAAGCCCTCAACGGGCTTTTTCAAATTCTATTTTAAATTGATTAAATCTGTTATGATATCACAGCTGCAACTGTTTCTCCTTATGTTCGGTATAATGTTGGCGCAGCCAGTATCCCAGTCTGCTTCAGCTGATACTCATAGGAATATTGCGTACCTTTTGTTCTCCAACTCTCCGGACTGAACCAACCGTTATTTTCATTGCAGTTATGTACCGTACCAAAGGTATTAATCCGGTTTCCATAACTAATGATCTCAATCAGGTGCACTCCCTCCGCCAGATATCCAAGTGAGGTTGTGTAAGGTGAAGCAAATATAGATCCGGCTTCCCTCCCATCTATCCTGACAGATAATAACGGTGATCGGAATTTAGCAGCTTCAAGAGCATACTCTCCCTCTTGCAGCATTACCTCACACTGATACGTTACGTTTCCTCCGTAGAAGGGAAACCCCTGTGTGGTCAAATTACCAAAGCCGATCTCATCTTTTTGCGGGACAATTGTTGTCTTATTCCCATATACATAAACTCCGAAATCCCCCAGCAAATAACACCACTCCAGATTGCTCCAACGATTATAATCCATTTCCAGCACTAATTCATTGACACCTTTCTTTATACCGGGAAGACGGTAGATATGTATACTTTCATCCACATAATATCCTTCCTTCTGTATCTCCACCTGCTTCCCGTTCCAGGTTAGCTTCATATTCGCCGGAGTTTCCAGCGCCAACCTTACCGGCTGCCAATTCAGCTCTGAATTAATAAGATATCTTAGGGTTAATTTATGTTTTGCTTCCTCTTGACGGTTATTTTCGGTCCAAGGCTGTGCATAAGCATCCATCTTAAGCGGATAATTCAATCGTTCTCTTAGCAGGTTATCAATCCTTAATACTTCTTCTGCAGGAGCAAAAGCCTCATCATCCAGTGAATACTCCGCTTGATCAAGCATTAATACATTCGGTTCCGACAGGACATACCCTTTCACTGTATTCAATACTTCAACCGGATGAAATACCTTTTTTTCGGTATCAATCAGCTGTTCCTCCGAGGCTGCATCCTCTGCTGTCAGATAGAGCAATAAACTATCCTCTTCATAAAAGGTATATTGGAGTTCGGTTTTTCCCTTCTTGTTCACAAAGGGATATACTTTTCTCTCTCCTGACATGGCATCAAGGAGTTCCACCCTATAATTTCCCGTTATTATTATTCGGTAAGTTTCACTAAGTGGTATATCCTGATTTTCATTCTTAAGGGCATTTGCAATAAATAAAATTCGATTATCTCCATCTTCCCGCATCTGGTAGATATAACGCTTACTTCTTACCCCTCTTCTGTCAAACATCTCGATATCTCGATAGTTCAATAATGCATTCATCAACTCTGTCTCATCATAAGTAATCTGTGTTCCCTTTTTTGCAAGTTTTTCCGGCTGGTCACTTTCCACTGCATCCACATACCGTCCTGGAGTTCCCATAAAAATCACCTTGCCGCCCCTTTTTGTAAAATTCTTAAGTCGTTTTATCGTAGAGGAACGATAGGTGTTCAAACCCGGTATAATCAGTACTTCATAATCCATCTCCCCAACCCTGGCTCCCTGCCCGGTCTCGGAACTTCCCAGGGAATTCCATAAGGACTCAGAGATAAAATCGAAATCCATTAAACCAAACAACAGCCACTCGGTAAGTTCTGCAAATTGCCTTTCTAATTTATCACGCTTTATCTTCGTCTGTTCATCAGGTCCAAATAGCAGCCAGTAACTTTCAATCGGATGGATTACGCCGATGCGTACATGAGGTTTACCGCTTATAAGCGCGGTCCCAAGTCTCGCAAAGTAATCTTCTATAATGGAATATTTTTCACTCCAGGGCGATTGATACGAGATGCTTGCAGGATAATCTCTCTTTGCCTCACCCTCCATGGATACCCAGGACAAGTGGTGCACTCTGTGGGTGACTCCGAGTGCGGCCTGCCAATCTCCCTGCTGCTTGTGTCCTCTAAAATCAAAATCCCAATTGGTAACTCCATAAAGTTCACTGGTGATTTCCGGACATCCCATCTGATGAGCTGCACTCTGCGCCTGTTTTGCTGTTGTAAATTCCCTTATATCACAAAGAATATCAATGCCCGGAATTTGGAATCCACGGTAGTGACGCATGGCTTCACCAAGCGCGCGCGTCTGTGAATCCAGGGTCGGCTCCTCCATCAGATGTCCCGTTAAGGCAATGTGATGTTCCCTGCACCAGTTTCCTATCGTATCCGAAAAGGCTGTCGCAAACCGCTCTGCAATATGATCATGATAATGATATCTTATCGCAGAAGGTGTTCCTCCCGGCAGTTCCCAAAATATTTCAGGAAGGTGTTCCAAAAAGCTCTCTCCATAGGTCTTCTGAAAGGTTTCTTCAAAATCATCGGTAAATGGGATAATAATTCCATCGGTATCCTCCGCACGGCCAAAATTCATCTTATGAGTAAACTGTGGCTCATCTGTAAAAATGGACGGTATTATCCCTCCAAATTTATCTCCCAGCGCAGCAGCATATTTTTCATGTGTTGTGTTAATAAAACACTCAATCGCTTCCTTATTCAGCGTATCTGCATAAGCCTGATCATTATACCAGGGATTGTTCTCCTTTATTTCTCTGTAGGCATACCAGACATTATCTCCCTCTTCCTCTTTTGTCAGCCTGCGGTAGCCGGTGAGGACCCCCTTTGTTAAAGTAACCTCATATCTGGCAATTAAATCACCGTCTCCCTGAATGTAGTCCATAGCAAAGCTGCTCTTTTTCCCTTTGTCAGATACGCGGATTTCCTCCGGACTTTCTTTCGTAAATACCAGATATCTGGCTCTGTAATCCTTGTTTTTTGTAACCTCACCTCCGCCAAAACCGGAAGGCCATCTATCCTCGTCATAAAGATATATTTTCATCTTCAGTTCTTCTGCTCTTTTGACACAGGCTTCTACAAGTGACATAAATTCTTCGCCCAGATAAGGTGTATCCAGACCTATTCTGCTATGAATTGTAGCTCCTCCAAGCCCCATACGATGAAAATGTTCCAGCTGCCGCAGCAGCTGCTCTTGATTCAGCTTACAATTCCATGCCCAAAAGGGTGCTCCGCGAAACCGGGAGGACGGATTTTGAAATTCCTTTAAAAAATTCATACTCTAACTCCTTTTGCGTTATTTTGAAACCTCGTATATCCTGATCCATCTGGGATGCAAAGCTTCAACATTCATTAACTGGGTTATTGAATCTACGGCATTGCTGTTATAGGTAACCAGCAGTTCACCTTCCGGTGATATATGGGGATGGGCTTTCGCATTGTAGTTATATACATTGCCGGCATCCTCATTCAGGATATTATCCTCACAGTAATATAAGGGTACAGGGTTCTCAAACGGTCCGTAAGGGGTATCCCCGATACAGTATTCCAGTTCCTTTGACATAACATCCTTCGTATAAATCAACATATATTTATCCTTATATTTCCCGGTGGTCATCGGTGTTACACTCAGCTCACAGGAAATATGCCCCTCACTTATAACCGCCTCCGGCTTTAGTGCCGCTGTGATCTTATCCTCCCATTTCTCTCCGTCCCAATATCTCCATTTACTCATATCGGAATATTCTTCCCGTTTCACTCTCGAAACCACCAGTTTCTTAACTCCTGCCGACCAATCCTGTACCCAGCCATACACATACACATAGCCGTCCGGATCAGGGGCTTTCGCCTGTAAGGTATTGTCAAGAATCCCCGCTCCAAAGAGAAGGATTTGTTTCTCATCTCTATAATACAAAGGCACATTTGATTGCTTCGTAAAGTTTTCCAGGTCAGGTTTTCCATCTGCAAGAGGTATTGTTAATAAATCCGCCTGAATCGGATTCCATTGATCGTCAGGAATAAAGGAGATGATATGAACTTTATCATCAATAGCTATCCCATCCTCCAGCCAGCATTTATATTCAAAAATATTACTGCCAACCTTATTATCCAGTATCTGTGTATATTGATTTGTATAAGGTACTTTCCCATCGAGAAGGGCCACTGTATGATTTTTAAAACCGAAGGAAACCATACTGCCTTTCAGAATATTTGCACTTCCAATATAAGTATCACTGAAAATAAACATAGTTCTGGAGGTATCCCCTGCACTGCCAATAGAATCATCTCCATTCAAGGGAATAGAAAAAATACCATCCGCACCAAGCCATCCAATATAATTACTCATTAATCCCGTCCATTCACGTGCCGGCTCTGAAACAATTCCTTCTCCGGCATAAAACCGCACTTCACTTAACCCGTAACGCACTTCTTTTTCCTTGTAATAGCCCCAGTTTCCTTTATTGACTCCTTCTTGCGGAATTATTTTAATATATCGGGCACTAACATTACCAAAGTCCACCGTCGAATGATTTTCTGCGAGGTTGGTAGCCTTCTGATTCTCAAGTCCTCCTGCTTTTTCAAATCGGTACGGATAACCTTCCCCTTTCAGCTCCGTCCAATCGGTTTTGTTAATGGAATACATAATTTTAACATCCTTTAATCCTGCCTGTTCCTGACCCTTTTGATTAAAATTCCATACAGCCATTTCTTTAATAGGATATGTGCCATCCAGATCAAACATAATCCAGTTATTCTCTCCCGGAGCAGCTTGTGTCAGCCACATGGTTTTTTCATCGTTATCATGCTTATCTCCAATTTTATCTGTTCCGGACATTCCATAACCATTTACTGTGTTTCCCGGGTAGGAATCTACTGTATAACTTCCGGCTGCCGCCTCTGAGATCAGGTTCTTTCCATAAACGGCTTTATTTTTATAGCGGTAAAACCTGACTTCACTTAGTCCAAATCTGCTTTCACCCTCTGAATAACTACCCCAGTTTCCAATGTCAACCCTTGTGTCAGGAACTATCTTTACATATTTAACGCAAACTCCTTCAAAATCAATGGGGGTATTTTTGCCGTCATTTAAATTCGTCGGTTCAAGTTGCTTCGAACCATCTGCTTTCGCTAATACATAAGGGTATCCCTTTCCCTTAAGCTCCTGAAAGCTCTCTCCATCTGCGGAATAGTAAATCTTTATGTTCTTAAGCCCGGGATTCTGATTTTCCTTTTCGTTATAATTCCAGATAAATACCTTTCCAATCGGCTCAACCTGTTCGAACTCAAAAAGTATCACATTCTTATCCCCGGGGTTATTTCCCGAAAGCCACATTCCTCTTCCTTTTTTGTTGTCATGGGTTTGAAACGGGCCTTCCTTCCCTGACATACCATAGCCATCTACCATATTATTCGCCCTGGAGTCAGAACCTTCTTCCTCACCTTCGCATACAGCGGTCACCGCAAGTTGAGCACCATATACAAGCTTCTCTGCTTTTTTACTCTCCCTGGAACATCCGGTAAATATTAATAGCATTATTACAAATACCAAAATCAAAGACATCTTCTTATTGCACATATCCCATTACTCTCCTTCCATATACCTACACCCTGGCACAAAACAAAAGTGTGCCTTGCACACTTTCGCGTTCGAATACTTTTAATGCACAGCTTCTGTTTCGCGCGTGTAGCTGCGCGTCATTAGTCCGAAGGAATTTTATATAACAGGAAATACGGAGGAATTTCCTGTTATATAAGAAATAACCCTGGAAATATACTCCAGGGTTATTTCCCCTTGTTTTAATATCGCTTTATTTAATAAATTCCACTTCTATAACAGAAGCTGTCAATAGGTCGTAAATGGTACGAACTCCTCTGTGTAATTATTTCCTCCGAGTGCATCAATAAGAATATACTTCCAGTTCATATATTCTTGCCACCTGATTGTCAGCCTGTGTTGCTTTTGTAATATAAAGTCTGATATATCTTGCCGTGAATGGATTGACTGTCCGATCAGTAATTGCCGCAATATTTCCCGAGACTATATCAACATCTATCCAATTAATTCCATCCAGACTTGCCTGCAGCTTAAAGTCGCTTGTATTAAATGCTGTACTCTCCCCAGCAGCGCTGGCATGCTTGACAACCCAACGGTTTATATTGTAATAATTTCCAAGATCCACAGACAACCACTTATCACCATAATCATAGACGCTGCACCACTTATCATTGTCCCAGTTGCTTGCATTCCCATCCACCGCCTTGGAAGCACTGCTCTCCGATAAGCCAATGGCATGAGCGGTTTTATTCCTAGCCACATTGGTTCCGGCTCCTATGGACGCCGCAGGAGCATTCGCAGGTTGTGCCGTATATATCTCCAATTCATATATCCTGGATACCTGACTGTCACTTTGTGTAGCATTCGTAATATAAAGTCTTACATATTTTGCTGTAAATGTACCGACTGCCCGGTCGGTTGCATTAGCCGTATTCCCGGATACCGTATCCACATCGGTCCAGTTAATGCCATCCAGACTCTTCTGTAATTTAAAATCGCGGGTATTATAGGCAGTATCTTCTCCTGCATAACCAGCATGTTTTACCACCCAGCGGTTTATATTATAATAATCTCCAAGATCGACGGATAACCATTTGTCTCCGCTGTCGTAAACACTGCACCATTTGTCATTATCCCAGTTGCTTGCCTTACCGTCTACCGCTCTGGATGCACTGCTGTCAGAAATTCCGATAGCATGCGCCGTTCTGTTAAGTGCTACATTAATACCTCCCGGAACTCTTGCGACTGGCAGCGCAGCAGCCGGTAATTCAGTCGTAGGAAGAGAAGGATTTGCAGTATACAATTCTAATTCATAGATTCTACTATATCCATCAGAACCTGCATTTGTAATATATAATCTGACATATCTTGCTTCATAGATACCACCAAGCGTACGGTCTGTGGAATTGGCGGTATTCCCTGTGACAGAATCTACATCTACCCAGGTAAATCCATCCCTGCTCATCTGAAGTTTATAATCTCTGGTGTTATATGCCGGATTCTCTGATGCATAACCAGCATGCTTAACCACCCATCGATTTATGTGATAGGTCCGCCCAAGATCCAGTGAGAGCCACTTGTCCCCCGCATCAAGGCTGCACCATTTGTCATTATCCCAATTACTTGTTTTCCCATCCACCGCTCTGGGGGCTTGAGATTTAGCTCCATTTGCATCAGCCAGCGCATAAAGAGCTACATTAGTACCCGCTGCCGGTTCAGGCAAAGGTGTAACACTCTGGGGATCCACCGCCCTGCCAAAAACGGTAAACTCATTTACTCTGCATTTACCATCTGCACCTGGCTGTGTTCCGTTCGTAATATATAATCGTATAAACCTTGCATTTACCGGAGTAAAGTTCCTTTTTACAATGGATGCCGTATTGCCTGTCACTGTATCCGCATCTGTCCAAGTCTGACGGTCAGTACTTACCTGCACTTTGAAATCCCTGGTATTATAGCTTGCGGACAGACCTCCAAGTCCGGCATTATCCAGACGGTATCTTTCCACACGATATACTTTTCCAAGATCGAATTCCAGCCATTGGGTTCCTGTCCCTTCCGATACCCATGCATTATACTGACCTATGCCTGTGTCACATGCTTTCTTCGGATTTTCTGCCGCAATGCCACTGGAACAGGTAGCCGCTGTAGCAACAGATACATTAGCCAGTGCCGGTTGTGCAGCAAGTTGATTTAAATCCAGCTCCACAAATCTCGGACGATAAGTATTATTATCAGAGATCAGGTTAAGACCACGGTTTACATTATAGCTCACCAGAAGCTTTCCGGAATCCGAAAGATGCGGATGCGCTTTTGCATTATAGCTTATTGTATCCTCAATCGTTAAAGTATCCGGCTCCGGAATGGTATAAAACGGCACGCCCTCTTCAAAAGGTCCATAGGGTGTACTGGAGATTGCATATTCAAGAGTATGAGAGCATACAAATTTTTCATAAACCAGCATATATTTTCCGCTGTATATTCCACTGGTAATCGGTGTAACACTTAATTCGGTGGAGATATTCTCCTTTATTTCTGCTAAACTGCTATCCGCGCTTACGATACCTGTTCTCCAAGCGGAGCCGGTCCAGAAAGTCCAGGTCGAGGTATTGCTGTAGTCCTGCTTTACTGTTCTTGCCACCACCAGCTTCTTATGTCCGCCCGGATTCATTCGGTAACCATATATGTAGACATATCCGTCTTTTCCTGTATTATCAAGAACACCAATCCCCATGATAATAGAATAACCGTTACGACTGTAAAATAAGTTACTCTGATTTCCAGTCATGGTATAGCCTGCCCAGTTTACTGTTCCGTTTGAAATAGGAACTGTCAGCATCCGAACACCCTTTGCATCTAAGCCGCTAATCTCCATCACCAGATAATGTACATTGTTTCCAATTACAATTCCATCATTAATCCAAAAAGTTCCCGGTTCCCGTAAAAGATTGGAATAGGATTGCTTGTTCCCGCCGTCACCCCATATAAATTCAATTTTTGACGGATCCGGTGTTTTTCCTGTTAAAACAGCAGAAGTATTATTTACCATGCTTGCACTGATGATTTGATTTGTAGATGTATTCACCTGCCCTAAAAAAGTATCCTGAAAAGTCAAAACTGTTTTTGTTGTACCTGTCGCTGAACCCAATGCGTCATTACCATCCAGTGCGACAGAAAAGATTCCATCTGCAGCAAACCAGTCAGAATAGCGTTTAAACAGATTGTTCCAATCTGTTCGTTCCGTAACTTTAAGCGGTAATTGTACTCCCGCTGCTTCTGTTTTTACCAAAGGAACGCAAGCAAAAACCAGTAACAAGATGAAAGAAATTCTTAACAATTTATAAATGCTCATCTTTTTCATAACAAAGCCCCCTTCATTACATAATTTTATTGTTTTAACAAAACCGCTTTATTTCTAAACGATTCCTCTTCTGGCTTTATTGTCAGATACCCATAATTCTCTGCCAAGCCAATTTTTTACCACCATCTTATACAATTACCTTAATAAAAAAACACCACTCCTCCCTCCATTAAAACTACCAGCCATGTTAATTGCTTTTCATAATCACTTAGTCTTTTTCTTTCATAATCACATGACTTATTTATATTAAAACAATGTTTTGATTTCAAATTTATATGCCAGGTCTATTTCTGGTCACCCTCGTAATATACCCAACGTTTACTGGATTTAAATATGCACATGGATAATATTAAGGTAATAACCAATAATACCCACGCCAAGGCCGACGCATATCCCATGTTATATTCTTTAAAGGCCTTGTTATAGAGATGAAACGCAAAGAAATAGGTTGAATATGCCGGACCGCCATCCGTCATAATAAATGCCTGATTAAACACCTGTAATCCTCCGATTACACCTGTAATGAGGTTGAAAAATATTGTCGGGGATATCATAGGCAATGTAATTTTAAAAAACTGCTTCCATCCATTCGCACCGTCAAGAGAAGCCGATTCATACAACGTCTCCGGAACATCCTGAAGCGCAGCAAGATAGATCAGCATTCCTCCGCCTACCGTCCAAAGACTCATGATAATTAATGAGGGCTTAGACCACGCCGGATCTGATAACCATCCCGGACCAGTAATTCCGATTGTGGACAGCAAGGTATTAAGTAATCCAAAATTTGGTTCCATAATCCACATCCATAATAATGCAGTTGCAACTGAGGATACTACCGTAGGAAGATAAAAAATTGTACGGAATAGTCTCATCCCTTTTACCTTTTGATTTAACAGCATTGCTATTAATACACTGGCAGCGATACCTAATGGTACGCTTAAGATTGCATAATATGCCGTATTCCAAAGTGCCTTATAAAAGAGAGGGTCCTTTGTAAACATATAGATATAATTATAAAGGCCTACCCATTTGGGAGCTTTCAGCGTATTATAGCTGGTTAAACTATAATACAAAGAAGAACATATAGGAAATAAAGTAAAAGCTAAAAAACCCAATAACCAGGGAGATGCAAACAGATATCCCAAGATTCCTTCCTTGGTTTGCATCCGAAATACGGAGTTTTTTTTCTTCTTGCGGGCTATCGACATGTTAAGGACTCCTTTTCATCATTATAAATTTTAACTTGCGAGGCGTGTCGTAACACACCCCGCAATAGGATTAAGTAAGATTAGTTTTGTGCATTATAATCTTCAATCTGTAATTCAATTGATTTCTGTGCTGCTTCCAGTGCTTCCCCTGGTGTTTTAAGTGCCTGCTGTGCTGCCTGTATCTCTGGTACTAAAACTCCCCACCAGGCTCTTGCTGCCGGGATAAACTTATCAAATCTTGCATAGGATAACTCTTCAACAATTACCTGCCAATTTGCATCATCTTTCATTTCTTCGTTGGTTTCCATAGCCACCTGATTACCAACCGGCCATTTATTCTGTGTTACCCAGTATTGCTGTGCTTCTACACTTGTCATATAGGAGATAAACTTCCATGCAGCCTCTGCTTTCGCTTCGTCATCATGATTAAATATCTCAAGGGTAAATCCACTGCCGACAGTACCTCGAACTCCGCCTTCAGAAGACAAAGGAATCGGACAAATTCCAAAATCAATATCACTTTCTAACAACTTTTTATAGAAGTCATCCACATTTACTTCCATTGCCACATAACCTGCGAGGAATGGATCAATTCCTGTGGAACCGGAGGTTGTTGTAAAAGCTTGAACCTGTTTTGCTCCATATTTATTTGTCATGTCCACATACCAGTTTAAGGTTTTAAGATTTTCCTCACTATTAATAGTAGGATTATCATTTTCATCAAAGAAGGTTCCGCCATTTTGATAGAGGAAATCCTTATAAGTTGCATTACCCATAGACGGATGGAAGCCCATAACCTCGATTTCACCCTTTGCTCCAAGCTTCGTCAGCTTCTCTGCATATTCTTCCAGTTCTTCAAGTGTTGTTGGAGGCTTCTCAGGATCTAATCCGGCATCACGGAACATTTGCTTATTATAAACCAATACACGATTGCCCCAAGCAAAAGGCAGACCATAAACGCCGCCCTCATAGCTGACATAGTCTTGTGCTGTTTTATAAAATTGTCCAAGATCAAATCCATCTGCTTCAATATATGGCTTTAGATCCACCAGAACGCCTGCACCTGCTCTAAATGCATTGTCCTCAAGTGCATTAAACCCAACATCCGGTCCGGTTCCCGCAGGAATTGCTGTATCCATCTTTGACAGATAATCAAAAAAGCTGATTCCCAGGTCCTCTACATATACTTCATCCTGTGATTCGTTAAAATCCTTGATTAATTTGTCATGAACCGGTTTAAAGGCGTCTCCTTCCGGAAAGATATGCCAATAAGTAATTTTTACCTTTTCCTTCGGAGAATCCGGTGTGTTTGTGTCATCATCTCCCTTTACTTCTTCATTTCCCTTTGTGGTCTTGTCACCATCTGAATTTGTCTCTTTTTTGCAGGCTGTCAACGAAAAGACCATTACCACAGCCAACAGTATGGGTATGAATTTTTTACAAAAGCTTTTTAACATAATTGTTCCTCCTCTTAATGATTTGTTATTATTTTTTCAGTCCATCGACTGAATAAATACACAGTTAACGTTTAGCCCTTTATACCGGTCAATGTAATTCCCTTAACAAAGTAATTTTGGAAGGAAAAGAATAAAATCAAGCTGGGCAGCGTCGTAACGATTGATGCCGCCATCAGGAGATTCCATTGTATTCCGGAGTATCCTTTGAACGCACGAAGACCTAATGCTATGGTATATTTGTTAGGATCTGTCAGATAAATCAATGGTCCAAAAAAATCATTCCAAGATCCCATAAATGAGAAAATAGCTATTGTTGCTAACGCAGGTTTACATAAAGGCATCATAACTCTTGAAAAAATCCCAATTTCAGAGCATCCGTCAATTCTTGCTGCTTCCGCCAATTCATTCGGCAGCGTTTTAAAGAATTGGCGCAACAGGAATATATTAAACGCACCGCCTCCCAGGAACGAACCAATTACCAACGGCATATATGTATTTAACCAATTAAGGTTTTTAAAGACTATAAATAGTGGAATTTGTGTAACCTGTGATGGCAGCATCATGGTAGCAAGCATCACTACAAACCAGATATCCCTTCCCTTCCAACGAAGTCTGGCAAACGCATATGCCACAAGGGATGCTGTAATTACCGTACCAATCATATTCAAGCCTGTTATTATCAGCGTGTTTATAGTATATCTCCCGAACGGAATTACTGTCATAGCCTTAATATAATTTTCGAAGCGAAACTTCGTAAGTATGAAATCCGGACGAAGCATTTCGATATTATTCTTTAAGGATGTCATAATCATCCAAAGAAAAGGAAAAAGAAATGCGATGCTGAATAAAATCAAAAGCAAATAAGAAATAAAAATTACTATCACTTTTTTTCTTTTACTTTTCACATTGTTACCTCCATTAATGTATACTTTTTTAGTCGTTTAAAACATATATATACAATAGCATATCAACATTTATTTGTCAATGATTTATAAGAAAATTATAAGTATAAAGTCTATACTATACATATTCTACTAATACAAATAATTTTTTATTTTATATATCAATTATTAAGTTATTTTACAGTATACTTTTATTATAATAAAACTACTTTTAATTTCTATTATTTACAAAAACAAACCTGATCTATTACCATTTGGCGAAATAAAGCAATGCAACCAAATCGCTATAGACCAGGCTTGTTCTTTACCTGATTTATATATTCATTTTTCTATAAGTTCAACAATTAATGCACTTTTACAAACCCCGCCTTAGCCACACCAAAATTCGGATCTCCAAAGGTTGTATTATTAAAGGTTATATTTCCTGTTTTACTATTCAAGTAATTAAATTGCCCGTTTGAGCCATAAGCCACATCACAGGTTCCGCTAAGCGCGAATGTGGCATCTTCAGCAGCGCACCAGGTGTATCCTGCCGGACCGCTAATCCGGTAATAACCTTTTTTCGCCACATTAGGAGCCGGATCTCCTCCAAAAGTAGTATTGTTAAAGGTTATATTACCGGTTTGATTGTACAGGAAATAATAACTTCCGTTTGCACCATACGCCACATCATATGTACCGGGTAAGGTATAGGTCTCATTTTCATTTGCACATTGAGTATACCCTGTGATACCACTTAGTTTGAAAAATCCTGCCTTAGGTGTAAAAAGAGCCGGATCTCCTCCAAAGGTGTCATAGTTAAAGGTTATGTTACCGGTTTTGTTATTAAGGTACAGGTAATTACCGTTTGCCCCATAGGCTACATCGCAGGTACCCGGTAAAGTGTAGGTGCCGTCTTCATTTGCACAATAGGCATACCCTGCCGGTCCTGCCGGAGTTGAAATATTCGTCACTATTCTCTGGAAGGTATGAGAACCGGAGCCCACATTATCAAACACAATAAAATCGCCTTCTTCTGTTCCGGTCTGGTCTACTCCGTCAACCTTTACAACACTGCCTGCCGTATTATATTTCCTTACATATACCTTAGCTTTGGTATTTGCGGGTATATTAACCCCAATGGTATATAACGAAGAACTCTTTGTTACACTAACCTGTACTTGTCCCCTGATGGTAGGCAAGGTCAAACTGGCATTTGTTAAATCACCGGTCTGCGGCTTTATCTGCATCTTTGCAAATGCAGGCTCAATCGGCTGTACCCCCATCAAATATCTGGGAATAAGATTAGCAGGAGCCGCTCCCCAGGCATGATTCCAGTCACCGCCATTGTTTTTTCCCGGAAAGAATTCTGTGGTAATCGTAGAACCTGCTGTAATCATACTCATCCAGTTCTCATCATCTGTCATGAATTTAAGTGCTTTATTATCCAGATTTAATTCATACATTCCTTCAAGTACATATTGCGCACCATATTGATGTGCAATTAATGTTGGGAAGGAATCTAAAAATGCTCTGACACTTCCTTTATAATTTTCCGGTATCATGCCAAATGCTGCGGAAAATGCATTTCCATATGGAGATACAGGTCTTTGGGAGATGCCGGTGCTATCTATATATAGCCCTTGTCCGGTATTAAAGAAAGTATTATTGTAAGCTGTGCTGGTATTTGCAGCTTTATTGCGGTAGGTAGTCGCTTCACTGCTTTTCCCTAAAACAGTCGCAAACTTTTCCATTAGTTTTAAATCTTTATAATAGAATGCATTTGATACCGCTATATAATCTCCGTTATTATTATAGCCATTATTTCCCATCCAATCTACCAGCGGTTCCCCAATTGCTGATTTTGGCAGAAGATTTGTAGAATCCTGCTTATTTATATGGGAACTGGTTTTAAGAGCCTCATAATAAACCGCCAGATTATCTTTATTACCCGTGTACATATACTCTGCATCCGCCATTAATGGCATTTGCGGTGTCCAATCGGAAGGCCAGGTTGGATGAGCCATTAAATATTGAATGCTGTAATGTCCCAGTGAATATTCCCTGTCCGTGCTATAATCACTTAATTGATTAATATACGCATCCGCTTCATAGGGAGTATGCTCACGAACTCCATCCACATATACCCCGCACCAGCTGGTTGGCTTCATACTGTATTTACACAATTCCCATATTTGATTCAGTCTGGTATTATTCGAACTGAAGCTTGCCGCAGTTTCACTGGACGGATAAAAGTAACTTATCTGCTTAATTGTAGAGGAATTTACCGTACCCGAGTATCCATTGATTTCAACGTATCTAAATGGATATTTGTAATAATCGCCAACTGTATAGGTTTTTGTACCGGCAGCAAGGGTAATATTTCCTTCCCAATGGCTTATGTTTGATTCAATGTATATATTGCCAACAGGATTCATGTTAATTGCATTCTGTCCGGACAATTTTTGCTCACCCGTTCTGATATTAATTGTCTCTCCGCCATTCGTACTTGTTAGAGTTAATTTAAGATCAGCAAAGGCATCCCTTCCAAAATCAATGAAATAATTACCATTTCCTTTATTAATTATACTAACAGGTGCTATTTCTTCCGTGGTAATAGGATATCGATCCGGCGTTTCCATTGGTTTTCCTGTGGAAGGATATCTGTAATAACCCTCTTTTGCAGCAAAAAGAACCGGATCTCCTCCAAAAGTAGCACTGTTAAAGGTAATCGTTCCACTTACTCCATATAAATAGTAATATCTTCCGTTTGCCCCAAATGCCACATCCGAGGTACCCGGCAAGGTGAAACTGCCTCCATTGTCTGCACACTTTATAAATTGTTCACTAGGCTTAACTGTATTGAATTGCTGATGAACCGAATAAGGACTGGCATTATTATCCTTATCCCAAGTCCTCACCTTCCAATAATAAGTACTGCCATTTGCCAGCGAAGAGCCATTGTATTCAACACATGATGATTCAGAAGAAGTTACACGCCCGCTATCCCATAAATTTCCGTTATTTGCATTTAAATTAGTAAGACTGGAAGCAACAAGAACCTGATAAGCTGTTTGAATTTCATTTTGATCTGTGTCATTTACAATCCAGGAAAACTCCGGTTTCAAATCTGTGATTGTAGTCAGTTCCGGGTTGGCAAGCAATTCTGTCATAAGACCGGTAGGAGCGCCTGGCGAAGCCGCCGACACGCTGATTGGCAGTCCGGCTGATGAACTGACAGTCGTTACCGCAAGAACTAAAATAGCTGCTAATAATCGTTTCCTCATAAAATACATTCTCCTTTTCTTTTAACGTTCTTTCGAAATTGTTTATCCTTTCTTTTCGTTAATAACGCTGTATACCAACCCTCCTTCTCTTTATTAATCAGGATTAACTCTTAAGCTGTATGCAAAAGTAATGTGTCCCTTAATCCTCTAAGATAACTGTTATGATTTCAAACGGTTTAAACGAAAGCATTACTTCAGACCCACTACAATCTAAAGTTCTTTCCTTCTGTTCCATAAGATTGCAGATTGCAGCCCCCTTCACATAATCCGGAAGTTTAAGAGTACCTTTCGCATGAATCCCCATAGTTTCATACATTCTCACAATCGTACTATTGTTATCTTCCGCACGCTTTACAGCAACAATCTCAACGTTATCACAATTAACAGTGAGATAGCTTGTCGGCAGCATATTTTCAGCATTTCCCTCATAGACAACAGGCGGGTAATTAAACGTCAATGCCACCTGTTCTACCTTAGCAGCTTTCTCATTTCCGGCATGAGGATACAGTGCATAACGAAACTTATGCTCGCCCCGATCCGCTTCCTTTCCGGGTTCTACGCTACTGCGCAGCAGTGCCATATCCAGAATATTGTCAAATACCTTATGCCCATACTTGCAATCGTTCATCAGTGCAACACCATAATCATCTCTTGACAAATCAATCCATTTATGTGCACATTTTTCAAACCGCGTTCTGTCCCAGCTCGTATTCTTATGAGTAGGGCGCTTAAGATTACCAAATTGGATATCGCAGGTAACTTCATCCACATAAACATCTACAGGGAAAGAGGTACGAAGCATCACTTTTTCTTCCTGCCAATCAGCATGTGTATCGAATTCCACATAAGGACTGCCTTGCCTGATACACACCTTCTGTCTTATCACCGAATTCCCATATCTGTACTCCTGATACATCACTGCCTCTATACCTTCCAGATAAGAATTTTGACTAACAAGCTGAAACTGTCTTGGCTCTTGCTCATCATAATAAGCCTCAATATTCCATGCGTCCCCATCTTCCTCATTATAGATATTCAGCTTATTAGCAATACTTCCTTCCGGTAAGACCTCTTTTATATTCTGCTTATCAAAAATCGAAGAAATAGCACCATCCTCACGAAAAACTACTCTTAACTTTCCATTTTCTATGGTATTCGCCGTTACTGTTAATGCAGGGTCGATTACAGCCTTTTCACTAAGTGCCGCATATCCCATGGCCGGAACAGAAACCTGGTACCACTCATCCTTATTTCTTACATATTCCTCTCTTACAAAGGAAAATGAATTTACAACTGTCGGACCTTTTGTCAGGGATTGATACATCTCTCTTGTTAATTCCAATACTCTTTGATAGATAACCTCATATCTGGGAATGCATTCCTCATATACCCTTTTGATCGATGACCCCGGAATAATATCATGGAACTGATACAGAAGCACTTCTTTCCATATCTCTTCCAGCTCTTTCTTCGGATAATCACGATTGCCGTATTTCATTGCCAGCACCGAAGCAAATTCCAATTCCCTTAACGCTTGCTCCATCAGCCTGTTATACTTCTTATTCCTCGCATGAGTTGTATAAGTTCCTCGATGATCCTCCAGGTAAAGCTCACCACTCCATAATGGATATTCCTCTGTATTATGATCAATGTCATGGAAGAATTCCGAAGCAAAACGTTGTTCCACCGGAGAAAAATCCGCAAAATTCTTTAATCTTTGTAGTTTTTCCAAATGATACGGACCAGGGCCACCGCCGCCATCTCCAATACCAAAAAGCCCCAACGCCTGATCACAAACACCTTTTTCATGATACTTCTTCTCTATGGTGCGAATGGAAGCAGGAGACGCCTGACTATTATAGGTTTCTTCCGGAAGCATATGAGCCAGTACAACAGACCCATCAATCCCTTTCCATCGGAAGGTATGATAAGGAAACTCATTGTGTTCATTCCAGGATAATTTTTGAGTCATAAAATATTTCAATCCGCTTTTTAACATAATTTGCGGCAATGCACCACTATATCCAAACACATCCGGCAACCATACATTATCAACTTCTACTCCAAATTCTTCTTTCCAAAAGCGAGTTCCGTACAAGATTTGTCGTACCAGCGACTCTCCGCCAACCAAGTTAGTGTCAGCTTCCACCCACATGCCGCCCTGTAATTCAAATTTCCCTTCTTTTACACGCTTTTTAATAGCTTCAAACACTTCGGGATAATTTTCCTTCATCCAATATAACAACTGCGGCTGACTGGCTCCAAATCTATAATCTTCATACCGATCCATCAATTGATTTACAGTAGCAAAGGTACGTGCACCTTTTCGAATTGTCTCACGAATCGGCCACAACCATGCCAAATCAATATGTGAATGGCCAATAAAATTCACTTTTAAGGAAGGTGTTCCTCCTGTCTTGTTTAATTCTTTTTTTAAGATCTCACGTGCCGTTACCGCTTCTTCTTCTGTATAATCATAGATTACATTAATTGCATCATTTAACGCTTTCATAATGCAGGAACGTCTTGGTCCTTCCTCCAAGCTGGTGAGAGCCTCCTTCAGTACAAAAAAATCATAATAGAAGGCACGCATTTGTGGATAGAGCAACGCAATATGCGCCTCTTTCAAATCTCCGCTATCAATATATCTGCCAAATAAATCATTACATCCGGCATCTACCCAAAAATCAATCACACCATCCTCAACGCTAAGCAGGTTTAGCGGAACTGACCGTTTGCGCACAGAACCAAATTCCCACACAACACTTCCATGTGTGATACCTGTAACAGGACCGTTTTTTTCATCATAGCACAGCCCCTCTCCGCTGACATCCAGCAGCAGTACCAGTTCATTCTGTGTATAATTCTCCGGAACCGTTCCGGTAAAATGCAGCCATGCACAATCAAACAAGTCACCCCAGTGATCCCCGATCTTTAATTCTTTCTTCTCTCCTGAAAATCTTTCTGAATATGGTACCGGCTCCTTGGTTATATAAGCCGTACACTCTAAATCACCCAAAATCCTGTAATATTTATCTACTAATCTTCCAAAGAACTTATCAATTCGCTTTAACGTATTTTTCTCAAATAAATACATAAAATTATCCTTCCTTTTCTGCTGCTAATATTTCAGTCTGTTTTTATTCGTTCATCCAGGATGCTGTCACAGGCCTCTTAAGCAAAGGCCAATTTGTCTTTTCAGAAATAAATCCCGCAAGTTCTGCTCCCATTCGATAATGTGTCTGCGTACTGGGATGAAAGCATCCGCCCCAGCCTTCCACTTCCGGGAGAATCAGTCCCAGATCAACACAGTAAATCTTGTCATTTCCTTCCCTGTTAAAATGTGATACCACCTTTTCAACACTGGATATATAATTATTATTCATTGTCCCAACACAGCAAAACACGTATGCCTCCGGGTATTTCAACAAAATTTCCTTCACAAAAGCAATATAGGCAGCAATATACTTTTCATGATCAATTGGATTTGAATAATCATTTTGACCTAAATTGATAATTACGCCGTCCGCTATATACTTAGAAAAATCCCAAGGAATTGTATCTTTACCAAGGGTGTCATAAAAATGAGGAGGTAAGCCATTGATATTCCCCATAGCATCCTGCAGCATGCCGATTCCGGATATTGCCAAGGTATGATACTCCGCCTTCAACATTCTTTCACTTATCCCCGCATAAGACATGTAACCATTGTCCAGATGAGGAGTCGCTCTTAATACATGCGGACATTCATTGCCACACCCGTTGGTTATAGAATCCCCGTAGTATTCCAATTTTAGCAGCTTCGCTTCAGGAGGCGGCAGAAATACTCCTCCTTTTAGAAGTGTAAAATTCAGGAATTTAATATTTCCATATAAAATTTCCGTCCTTTTATGTATCTCCAGGGTATGTACTTTATCGGCAAGTCCATCGGCAATCTCATACTCATGGACTCCCTTTTGAAGCTGTATCCAATTTCTGGCAATTCCATCTACTACAACTTCCACAGAATTTGTACCCTCTGCATCTTCTACAAGCATATTTATTTTGCTTCCTATAAAGCGAATAAAAACTGCACTATTCACCCAGCCAAATACCGGTGCAAAGGGGTCGCTTAAATCAATGCGTCCCATAAATCTGGCATGATTCATAAAATTAATATCCATAAATACATCTCCCTGCTATCGTGTTATTTTCAACACAAATCAAATAAACTGCTGTAAACAGCACAGTCACCTTACAATATAACTTAAAATTTCAGAAACAATCATTTATGACGCAGAAATATTCATTAAATAAGCTTATCATTCTTTAAAGTATGTTATATTATATATTTATTAAAGTATATGTATACTTTTTTATATATAACATTATATAATTAATTTTGTCAATACCTAGAATTTTTTAATACAATAATATATTTTTTGTAATATCTTGACTTTATCACCCATATAATGTTAATCTTATTATCATCTTTGCAATAAAAATACGAGTTTTCCACGCTTATATTATATTAAAAATTTCATCTTGATTTTCTCAAAAAATAATGTATACTTTAATTATTATTACATTTTATAGCTGAATAGGATAAAAAGGCTAGCCCACAGAACTTAGATTCTTTCTAGTACAAGCTTAACCAGAGCAAAGTATCTTTTAGATGATATCTATATATATGTGATTATTTTTACTTCAAACAACAGTTAAAGGAGATTTATAAATGAGCAAGAACTTAAAATACCTGGTTGTAAAGCAATCAATTATGGATCAAATCCAATGCGGTGAATTAAAACCAAATGACAAACTTCCAAGCGAAGAAGAGTATTCAGAGGTCTTTAACGTGAGTGGTATCACAATTCGAAAAGCATTGTCAGAGTTAGCAAATGAAGGTTACATAAAAAGAATCAAAAGAAAAGGTACCTTTGTAAATGATCCGGTAACAGAAGAATCCTCCAGTCGTTTATTAGCTTTAGTTTTATCAGCTGAAGATTACTTTGATGTATCCTATATGAAAATAATAAAGGGTGCTCAAAGCATGGCTGCCGAATATAACTATTCTCTTATTGTTGAATGGAGCAGTAATAATTTAGCACAAGAAGCTGAGACACTCAAAAAGATGCTGGACAGAAATATTGATGGCTTCATCATCTATCCTTATGATCCAATTAAAAGCAAAAACAATTATTTATTAATCGAACAAAAAAATATTCCATATGTTTTGGTGGATCGCTATAATGTTAATCATCCTTGTTATTTTGCCGGATGCAACAACTACGACGGAGCTGTTATTGCTACAAAAGAGCTGTTACAGCTGAAGCATACAAAAATCCGATTTGCCGGCTATCACTTCTTCCTCAATTCAGAGCAAGAACGCTTTGACGGTTATCGCAGTGCTATGTGGCAAGCCGGGTTGGAAGTAACTCAGGATAACTTTTTAGTGAATATTGATTATAACTTACTGAAAAAGCAAATTATGGATCGTGATATAACTGCTCTATTTTGTTCCAATGACAGATTGGCAATTAAAATCATACAAAACCTGACAGAACAGGGCGTCCGGGTCCCTCAGGATGTTTCTATTATCGGCTTTGACGATTGGGACAGTGAACAGAATTCATCCATTGGCTTAACTACCGTCAGACAAAACTTTAACGAAATCGGAGCCAATGCAACGCACCTGCTTGTGAGTGCCATTCAAGGGAAAGTACAAGGAAATAACGCAAAGCTTTTATCCGGAGTTTCTCTGATAATCCGCGATTCAATTTGCATGAATCCTTATGCTTAAGTCCAAAACAAATATTATAAAGAATACTAGGTTTGAGACCCGTGTAAGTTCTAACAACTAATATGTATTAATATGTATTATTTATTAAAAGCCGAAAAGGTATTAAGTTACTAAAGGAATAGCAGCTTAATACCTTTTCGGCTTTATCCATGGCAAGCGGAACGCCTGCTCGTTTCATTTGTTTATGCCTGTAACGTCTTCATTCGGTAAAACTCACCTTTCATAGCCATGAGTTCCTCATAAGTACCAAATTCAGTACATACTCCATCGCGCAATACACATATCTTATCCGCTTTACGTATTGTGGAAAGTCGATGCGCTACAATAAAGGTCGTCCGTCCCTGAATTAAATTATCCAGCGCATCCAAAATCAGTTTTTCAGAAACGCTGTCCAATGCAGAAGTCGCCTCATCAAAAATAATTACCTTTGGATTACGAATAATTGCCCTGGCAATGGAGATACGCTGACGTTGCCCTCCAGATAGTTTATTACCGTGCTCCCCTATCATCGTATCCAGACCATTCGGTAACCCATTAATTAAATCGCTCAGGTTAGCTGCTTTAATAGCTTCTTCCAAGTGCGCCTGATCAACACTCGGCAATCCGTAAGTAATATTATCGCGTATAGAGCCTGAGAACAGAATTGTGTTTTGTGGTACGACAGCAATATGTTTTCGGTAACTGCGAAGATTAATCTCTTTTAAATCATATCCATCCACCAGCAATACCCCGGATGTCGGTTTAATAAATCCAATCACAAGATTAAGCGCAGTAGATTTTCCTGCTCCGGATTCACCCACCAGCGCAATGGTTTCTCCCTTTTTTACTTTTAAAGTTAAACCGTTCAAAACATTGCTCACTGTATTATTATACTGAAATTTGACATCTCTGAATTCAAAATCACCCTCTACGCTCTTTATTTTTACCTTTCCGCAGTTATCCTCCACATCATGGGCATTCAGAACTTCTTCTATGCTGGAAACCGATTCCAATCCTTTTGCCATTGTGGGCATTAAAGTTATCAAAGACGATACCTGTGCTATAATTGTAGTAAAATAACTTTGATAAAGAATAATATCGCCAGCCTGAATATTACTTTTCATAGCCATTATACCTGTAAATACCAGACACCCTACTTGAAATGCTTGAAATACCGCCCAACTGACCGAACCAAAATTGGCTTGTATAATATCCAGTCTGTAACCTTCTTCTGCCACATTACGCACTTGTGCCTGCATACGCTGCACTTCCAATTTTTCAAGCGCATGCGCACGGGTAACCGGTATCATCTCCTCCATCTCCATAACTCTGGCTGAGGTCGTTTCTACTTCTTTTCTAAATTTATAATTTTGGTTTTTTATCCTGCCTCGAAACATTACAATCGTAAAAGCAGCTACCGGAATCGTTAGCAGAAAGAATACAAATACGACCTTATTTTTGAAAGCAGTTATCCCCAAAGCCACAACTATATTGATCAGTACACTTAATAGTCCCACAAACATTTGTGAAGAAAGTGCTTCTACAGCTTCTACATCACGCATAACTTTTGATTGAATACGCCCCGACTGTGTATCTTTGTGATAAGAGATAGAAAGCTGTTGCAGCTTTCTAACCAATGCGCTTCGCAGTCCGGCTTCCACAAATCGAATTACACGGCTGCTAAATCGAACATGTAGG
>JASGEU010000068.1:0-5275 GCA_047606065.1 Mobilitalea sp. | reverse complement strand
CTTTTGTTTATTGCTTTCGGGTTGTTCTTCGGTACCCTTCTAAATGATAAGGCAGCACCTGGAATATGTTCCATCATCATTTCAGCAGCAAGTATGCTGGGTGGTGTTTGGATGGATGTTGATTCTTTGACTGGTACCTTTAAGACGATTTGTCAGGTTCTGCCCTTTTATCAAGGGGTAAGCGCTGCGCGTAATGCAATTCAAGGAAACTACACGGAATTAGTAAAACCGCTTGCTATCATATTAGTTTATGCAATTATCATTTACATACTTTCTTCCGTGTTATTTCAAAGAAAGATGCAAAGTGATTTAATGTAGATATTTCTTTATTTCTTTTAATAACATTGACTTAATAACTTAATATGGCTTTCTTCCTTTGATATTTTGAGCTCATCCTTCCAGCAGGGTTATTTTGCGGCCTGCGGACATGATGAGCTTTTCTTCTCTCATTTTACCCAACTCGCGCATCATAGCACTGCGGTCAACAGCAAGATAATCTGCAAGCTCTGACAATGAGATTGGTAGAACAAAGGTATTAGTGTCATTACCCTTTTTTCTATAATCAAAATACGCAAGTAGCTTGTGCCTTATGGTAAGCTGGCTTAGTATTTCAATATGTTGCAGGTTCCGAATTGCAGAATTAATAATTAGACCCTCATGAAGTTTCATTAAGGCTCCATTGTTTTCTTTCAGAAATTCTCTGTAATCTAAAAATGCCACCGAACATTTTGTCTTTGCATAGATAGAATAAGAATTGCTTCCCAAACCCAGAATCATCTGATGGCAAAAGATATCATTCGTTTCATAGTAATCAAGAATTCTCTTTTGATAATTCAAATTAATGGTCGCAAGATATGCCATACCACCAGACATAATACCCATTGTATTTTTGTCAGCAGAGGGATTTAATATGATTTCATTCTTATTGAATGACTTTGTTTTTAATTGGAAATGCTCCTGAAGTACCTTAAATACTTGATTAGAGCCGTCACTGGATACATTGGTCTTTGTCATGGTAGATAACTCCATATTGTACTTAAACTTTTTAGAAATACTATATTTTGTATTATAATCTAAAATTGTTGCACAGGCAATAGTTTTTAAAGGTTACTATCGATATAATATAGTTCACAGCAAAAGTAAAAGGAGATTGGGGAATGAAAATAATTAAAAGAAACGGCTCTGAAGAAATCTTTGACCTTAATAAGATTGTAGCAGCCGTTACAAAAGCGAACGCTTCCTCTGAAAAGAGCGGCCTAAATGACGAACAAATCAAAGAAATTGCAGACTATGTTGAGTATAAATGCAACAAATTAAACAGAGCAATTTCTGTGGAAGAAATTCAGGATTTAGTAGAAGATCAGATTATGGCAACTGGTGCCTTTGACCTTGCAAAGCGATATGTCAGATATCGTTATCAGCGTTCCCTTATTCGAAAAGCCAATACTACGGATAATCGAATTCTTTCTCTTATTGAATGTAATAATGAAGATGTAAAACAAGAAAATTCAAATAAAAATCCTACCGTTAACAGCGTTCAACGTGACTATATGGCAGGAGAGGTAAGTAAGGATATAACAAGAAGATTGCTTCTACCTCACGATATTGTAGAGGCTGATAAAGAGGGTATCATACATTTCCATGATACCGATTATTTTGCACAGCATATGCATAACTGTGACCTGATTAATCTGGAAGACATGCTTCAAAATGGGACAGTAATCAGCGAAACCTTGATTGAAAAGCCTCATAGCTTTTCCACTGCTTGTAATATTGCAACACAGATTATTGCACAAGTGGCAAGCAACCAGTACGGCGGACAAAGCATCAGCTTGGCTCACTTGGCTCCGTTTGTTCAAATCTCCAGAGAGAAAATACATACAGAAGTATTAGAAGAAGTAAAAATGCTGGGTTGTGTTCCAGAAGAAGAACTCATCCGTAAGATCGTAGAGAAGAGACTTCGCAAGGAAATAACAAAAGGTGTTCAGACCATTCAATATCAGGTCATCACATTAATGACCACCAATGGACAGGCACCCTTCTTAACCGTTTTCATGTATCTTAACGAAGCAAAGGATGAGCGTGAGAAGAAGGATCTTTCCATTATTATTGAAGAAACCTTGAAGCAGCGCCATCATGGTGTAAAAAATGAGTCAGGTGCTTGGGTAACTCCGGCTTTCCCTAAATTAATTTATGTATTGGAAGAAGATAATGTATATGAAGGTTCGGAATACTATTATCTAACAGAAATTGCTGCAAAATGTACAGCAAAGAGATTGGTTCCAGACTATATTTCTGAAAAGAAAATGAAAGAACTTAAGGAAGGCAATTGCTTCCCGGTAATGGGTTGCCGCAGTGCATTAAGCCCTTGGAAGGATGAAAACGATAATTATAAATTTTACGGTCGATTTAATCAAGGAGTTGTAACCTTGAATTTGGTTGATATCGCACTATCCTCCGGCAAAGATATGGATAAGTTCTGGAAGATCTTTGATGATCGTTTGGATCTTTGCTATCGTGCACTCATGGAACGTCATAATCGCTTAAAGGGAACTTATTCTGATTCAGCTCCTATTTTATGGCAGAATGGTGCTTTAGCGCGCCTAAAAAAGGGTGAGACTATTGATAGCCTGTTATATGGCGGATATTCCACCATATCTCTTGGCTACGCAGGAGTCTATGAATGCGTGAAATATATGACAGGTAAATCACATACTGATCCTGAAGCTGTTCCATTTGCCTTAAAGGTTATGCAGTATATGAATGATGCCTGTGATAAATGGAAAGAGGAAACCAATATTGGTTTTAGTACCTATGGTGCTCCAATCGAAAGTACTACCTACAAATTTGCGAAATGCCTGCAAAAACGTTTTGGTATCGTAAAAGGTATTACAGACAAGAGTTACATCACTAACAGCTACCATGTTCATGTTACAGAACAAATCGATGCCTTTACGAAACTGGAGTTTGAATCAAAATTCCAGGCACTTTCCAAGGGTGGAGCCGTAAGTTATGTAGAGGTTCCAAACATGCAGAATAACATTCCTGCAGCGCTTCAAATTATTAGATTCATCTATGACAATATCATGTATGCAGAGTTAAATACCAAGAGTGATTATTGTCAGGAATGCGGCTTTGATGGTGAAATTCTTATTGTTAAGGATGAGGATGGCAAGCTTGCCTGGGAATGTCCGAAATGCGGTAACCGCAACCAGGACAAGATGAATGTTGCAAGAAGAACCTGCGGATACATCGGAACTCAATTCTGGAATCAGGGAAGAACACAGGAGATACAAGAAAGGGTGCTTCATTTATAAATGAATTACGGAGAAATAAAGAAATATGATATTGCCAACGGTGAAGGAGTAAGGGTTTCCTTGTTCGTATCAGGATGTACCCATCACTGTAAAGGTTGTTTCAATGAAGAGACCTGGGATTTTAAATACGGGAATCATTTTACAGACAAGACAGAAGCAGAGCTTATTGATGCGTTATCCCGTGATTATATCAATGGCTTATCTTTGCTGGGTGGTGAGCCCTTTGAAAAGCAGAACCAGAGAGTATTACTGCCTTTCATTAAGAAGGTGAAAGCATTGTATCCGGGTAAGACAATCTGGTGTTATACAGGATATACCTTTGAAACAGAACTGCTGCAGGAAAGTCGAGCCAGATGTGAATGCACCGATGAAATGCTGGAATATATTGATGTTCTTGTGGACGGTGAGTTCGTGCTTGAACTAAAGGATATTAGTTTGGCGTTCTGCGGCTCCTCAAACCAGAGAATTATTGATGTAAAAAGATCACTGGAAAGCGGAGAAGTTGAGATTTATCAGTTAAAGAGCAAAAGCCTCTAAATATCAAGAATATAAATTACAAGAAATCAGCCTGCCAAATCAATGGCAGGCTGTTCCCATAAAGGAGTATATTTCCGAATAAATAAGTAATTTACAAATTCATTTCCTGCTTTACTTCTATAAAGCTTTTTACAATATAATCAATATCTGCTATCGTATGCGAAGCTGATACCTGAGTTCTAATTCTTGCTTTTCCCTTGGGTACCACAGGATAGGAGAAGGCAACCACAAAAATACCTTTTTCCTTCATACGTTTTGCCATTTCTACAGCCGTTTTTTCATCATACAGCATAATAGGTACAATAGGATGTACACCTGGGATGATATCAAAGCCAGCCGCCACCAATTGTTTACGGTAGTAAGCAGTAGTGTTCTCTAATTGATCTCGAAGAGTAGTATCCTCATTCAGCATGGTGAATACTTCAAGGCTTGCACTTCCAATAGCGGGAGCCAGAGTATTAGAGAATAAATAAGGGCGGCTTCTTTGTCTTAGCAAATCAATAATTTCTTTCCTTCCGCTGGTGTAGCCGCCGGAAGCGCCACCAAGTGCCTTGCCTAAGGTTCCGGTAATGATGTCCACACGTCCGGTAACTCCGCAATACTCGATACTTCCACGACCGGTTTTTCCAACGAAACCTACAGCATGACTGTCATCTACCATGACAAAGGCATTGAATTCATCGGCAAGATCACAGATGGACTTCAGATCTGCAATGACACCGTCCATGGAGAAAACACCGTCTGTTGCAATTAATTTGATTCTGGCACCTTCCTTGTCAGCTTCTACTAAGAGGGAACGAAGATTTTCCATATTATTATTTTTATAGCGATAGCGTTTCGCTTTGCATAAACGAATTCCATCAATAATACTCGCATGATTTAATTCATCACTGATGATTGCATCCGCTTCTGTCAGGATTGTTTCAAATAAGCCGCCATTTGCATCAAAACAGGAGGAATAGAGGATGGTATCCTCGGTACCAAGGAAATCGCTGATGGTCCGCTCCAAATTCTTATGGATATCTTGTGTGCCACAGATAAAACGAACCGAAGATAAACCGTAGCCCCTGTCATCATAGGACTTCTTTGCGGCATTTACAACCCGAGGATTATTGGATAATCCCAGATAGTTATTTGCACACATGTTGATAACGGTACTGCCATCTTCTAAGGTTACCCTTGCTCCTTGTGCAGAAGCAATTGGAGTCTCTCCTTTGAATAAACCTGCTTCTTTTATTCCGTTCAATTCTTGTACATAGATATTTAAAAGTTCTTCTTTCCGTGCCATTATATTTATCAAAACCTTTCTTCAAAGTCTAGTCGTTAATGTGGCTCCAATCCAGAATCACTTTACCGCTCATTCCGGATCTCATAACTTGAAAACCTTCTTCAAAGTCCCTGACATCAAAGCGGTGTGTAAT
>JASGEU010000067.1:0-4433 GCA_047606065.1 Mobilitalea sp. | reverse complement strand
CATTCCACTGATGGTTAATCTGTGCTGCTGATCTTCAACAGAACGTGCACCTACAGCAACATAGGAGAGAATGTCCTCCACATAAGGCCAATTTTCGGGATAAAGCATCTCGTCAGCAGCTGTCAGACCACTTTCTGCAATTGCTCTTAGATGCATTTTTCTCATTGCGATTAAACCTTCCTGTAAATCCGGCTCTTTCTCAGGATCGGGCTGATGAACAATTCCTTTATAGCCTTCCCCTGTAGTACGCGGCTTATTGGTATAAATTCGAGGGATAAGTATTAACTTGTCTTCAACTTTTTCCTGAACCTTAGCAAGTCGGGATATATAATCACAAACCGCATCTTCATTGTCAGCAGAGCAGGGACCAATAATGACAATAAATTTATTGGAAGCTCCTGTTATAACATTTTTGATCTGTTCATCACGTTCCTGTTTACGAAGAACATCTTTTTCGGGAAGGGGGTATGCATTTACCAACTCTTCCGGAGAAATTACTTCTTTAATAAATTTAAAACTCATTTGTAGAATCCCCCTCAAATTTTAATTGCTTTATTTTATCCTTTTTTGTCTGCTACGTCAATCATTTCTATATTTATTTAAATGAATTAGATTTTTAGATATGCTTTTTTTCGAAAATGGTATATAATAGTATACTACGCACATAATGAAAAGTGGATTTATCACATATTATTACACAGCGTGAGAATATAAATGCACAGAGAGCATTATATCGGAGGTTATAATGAAAATATATGATTTAATCTTAAAGAAGAAAAATAAAGAAAAAATGACAGCAGCAGAAATAGAATATATTGTTCAGGGATTCACTAAAGGTACAATTCCAGATTATCAAATGTCGGCTTTTTTAATGGCGGTTTGCTTAAATGGAATGGATCATGAAGAAACCGCAGCACTTACAGTTGCAATGGCAAATAGCGGGGATATCCTTGATTTATCACAGATTGAAGGCATTAAGGTAGACAAGCACAGCACAGGCGGTGTTGGTGACAAAACTTCCCTGGTACTTGGACCAATGGTTGCAGCACTTGGAATTCCTGTAGCTAAGATGTCAGGAAGAGGCCTTGGCCATACTGGAGGGACAATTGATAAATTAGAAAGTTTCCCTGGCTTCTCCACCACCATATCAACGGAACAATTTATTCATAATGTTAATACCATTAAGATGGCGATCGTAGGTCAAACTGCCAATCTTGCTCCTGCGGATAAGAAAATTTATGCACTTCGTGACGTAACTGCAACCGTAGATAATTTATCTTTGATCTCCAGCAGTATTATGAGTAAGAAAATCGCTTCCGGGTCGGATGTCATTGTACTGGATGTTAAAACCGGCAGCGGTGCATTTATGAAGAGCCTGGATGATTCCATTGCTTTGGCAAAAGAAATGGTGCAAATCGGAACGATAGCAGGAAGAAAAACCTATGCTGTGATTACAGATATGAATCAACCACTGGGCTATGCTATTGGTAACAGCTTGGAAGTAATTGAGGCAATCGATACCTTAAGAGGTGAAGGTCCGGCGGATTTATTGGAAGTTAGTATTACCCTTGCTTCCTATATGTTATTAGGAGCGGGTCGTGCAGAAAATATTGAAGAAGCGAAAGACTTGCTGAAAAAGACCATCGAAGATAAGAGTGCCTTGAATAAGTTTGCAGAGTTTATCAAAGCACAAGGTGGAGAAACGGATCGTATTTTTAATACTGAGTTATTTGAAAAGGCTGCCATCAAAGAGGAAGTACTTGCACCAGTGGACGGTTATGTTACCTGCATTCATACGGATGAGCTAGGTATGTCTTCTCTAATTTTGGGTGGCGGAAGAGAAACAAAAGAAAGCCAGATTGATCTTAGTGTCGGGTTGAAAATTCATAAGAAGTTAGGCGAGCAAATTAAGAAGGGCGATTCCTTAGCAACCTTATATGCAAATGATAAGAGTAAACTGGCAGAGGCTAAAAATCGTTTATTAGATGCATATGTTATTGAACAGCAGAAACCGGAGGACTCAAAATATGTATATGCAATTGTAACCGCTGATCAGGTAACTAAATTCTAATTTTTATATATCATAAACTATAATTAAGTCGAAAACAAAGTGATATGACTAAAATGGGACGATTCTAAACAAGTAATTCTTGTTCAGGAATCGTCCTTTTTAACATACAATATAACAAGAATAAGATAAGCAGGTAACTTATGAGCAAAGGTAAAGGAAAAGATAATCGACCCTTCGTGTTCCAGATTTATAAGTTATTTGTAATAGCCTTTGCCAGTATTTTGATCTTGCATTTTCTTTATCAAAATTCTTCTTTATTTTATTTGAAACTGCCAGATATGCCCTTCTCCTTGCATTTAAATAAGGAAGATGTGTATTTAATAAAAGGGGAAGAATTCAAGTTAACCGTGTTTGGTATTAACAAGAGAGTTTCATTTAAATCCACTAATTTTAGAGTTGCTGCCGTATTATTTACCGGTAAAATAATTGCTCTGCAGCCAGGTAAAACATATATCATTGCAAAGGTGGATAATAAGGAATTAAAATGCAGAGTTCATGTGCTTGACCTAAATAAGAAGGTTATAAAACTCCGGGTGGGTGATTCCTATGGACTGGATGTAAAGGGAGTGACTGCCTTTGTTAACTGGAAGTCAAAAAACAGAGAGATAGCCTCCGTTAATTATTTCGGTAAAGTTACTGCAAAAGCAAAAGGCAATACAGTAATTTATGCAAAGGTAAAAGGAAAAACACTACGCTGCACGGTTACCGTCAAATAGGAAAATCATCCCTTAGATCTAAACTTATGTAACAGTTCAGCCCTAAGCATGATTTCGCTGCGTTGTATCTCGCTTAGGCAGAACGCATGGCAGAACTGTTATAAAAATTTGAGACAAATTTATAATAAGTTTGGTCTAAAATGAAACAGCCTGGATTAAAATAGTAATAATACAGAATACATATTTACTGCTTCAATCTAGGATTGCGGTGGGATGGAGGTTGTTTTGAAAAGAATATGTGCAGTTTTCCTCATAATATTCTTACTTTTATTAAATACGAGTGACATTGATGCACAGAGTTTTGGAGTTTTACGAGAGAAGGGTGGAGAAGTTGTTTCTGTTACATCAACCAATGATACACAACTGAATTTAAGCTCCACCTCTGCTGTCTTGATTGAAGGCTCCACAGGAATGGTAATATTTGATAAAAACAAGGATGAACGGTTAAGACCAGCCAGCATTACAAAGGTTATGACTTTATTATTAATCTTTGATGCTTTGAATGAAGGTCAGATAAAAATGACGGACGAAGTCAGTGTCAGTGAATATGCGGCTTCCATGGGAGGATCACAGGTATATCTGGAGCCCTTTGAAGTACAGACAGTAGAAACGATGATTAAATGTATCAGTATTGCCAGTGCAAATGATGCATCTGTAGCAATGGCTGAATTCATCGCAGGTTCTGAAGAATCCTTTGTAGCTAAAATGAATGAAAGAGCGAAAGGACTTGGTATGAAGAACACCAATTTTGTAAATTGCTGTGGTCTTGATACAGATAACCATTATTCCTCTGCTTATGATGTGGCGCTGATGTCGAGAGAATTAATTACAAAGTATCCGCAGATCAGCAAATATGCTACAACTTGGATGGATACCATTATACATACTACAAAAAAGGGACAGTCGGAATTTGGATTGACCAATACGAATAAGCTGGTAAGATTTTATCAGGGAATTACAGGCTTAAAAACAGGTTCTACCGGACTGGCAAAGTATTGTGTGACTGCCTCTGCAAATCGTAATAATATGAATATGATTGCTGTTATTATGGCAGCTCCGGATACCAAAACCAGATTTGCTGAAGCTTCAAAACTTCTTAACTATGGCTTTGCTAACTACAGCATATATTCGGATAAAAATACAGACTTTACAATGGAACCGGTTAAGGTAACGAAAGGGGTAAATGACACTGTATTAGGTACACCGGGAAGTGAATTCTCTTACCTTTGTGTGAAAGGCAAATCTCCGCAAGACATCCGTAAGGAAGTTGTACTTTATGAAGAGGTGCCAGCCCCTGTGGCAGTGAGTGATAAGATTGGTGAAATTACCTATTATTATGGAGATGAGAAGATTGGAACGGTAGATATTGTAGCCTCTACGGCTGTGGATAAAGCAAAGTACAGACACAGTTTTATGAAAGTATTAAAGCGTTTCTTTATGGGAAATAATTAACAAATACAGGTACGTGAAACGAATTATAATTCGCTTCACGTACCTGATTTGTTTCCTGTGCCGCTAAGGTGCTAGTAGCTTATTGACACATTTCCCGCTTACTAGTATAGTATAATAGGATGAAAAGATAGGGCATGACCCGATTGGAGTCGAGATAGAATGCAAACACTGTACCTTGTGACTGGAATTACGAT
>JASGEU010000066.1:0-10818 GCA_047606065.1 Mobilitalea sp. | reverse complement strand
TGTCTATACCAGCCCTGATATCATCGGTATAGACACGGAAAACATCGGTCATAAAGGTATCCTGTATGAATTTCGCGGTTTCTTTCGTCGCAGCACCCACTACAATTGTTGTTGGAACACCACGGCTTACTTCCTCCGCATGGCTTGGACCGGATAATACTGCAACATTTGCTTGCGGAATTTCTTCCTGAATTACCTCTGACAAAGTGTAAAGCGTACCATCTTCAATTCCTTTTGATACATTCACAATAACTTGTCCTTCTAAAATATAAGGACTTGCAAGATGTGAGGTAGATCTGATATAAGGGGAAGCTACCGCCATAACGATTAAGTCTTTCTCTTTACAGGCATCCTCTAAATCCAGGGTGATTTTAATCTCCTCGGGCATTTCCGCACCGGGTAAGTTCTTCATATTTTTACGATTTTCATTAAGCATTCGAGCTTCTTGTTCGATTTTAGTCCATATTGTTACATTATGTCCCTTATTAGCAAGTAGAATTGCTAAAGCACAACCCCAAGTACCTGCACCCAAAACACTGATATTACTCATAAGCTCCTCCTTTTCAAATAGAATATCTCTGATTTTTATTCTTTTTCATTACTGACAAGCTTTGCTTTTTGCCCTATTTTATTTTCTGTACCATTTAATAGCCGCTTAATATTTGCGGTATGCTTGATAAATGCAACTACCATAAAGGCAAGGGAAAGTATCAGCATATGTAAATCACCTGGATACCTGATAAAAATCCATACAGGTAAAAATACTGCAACAAACAGAGAACCAAGTGAAACATAACGGGTTAATGCAACAATAGCAATAAAAATAGGTAGTGCAAATGGAACAATTAAGGGATCAAAAGCAACCATAACACCACCAGTTGCAGCAATGCCTTTACCACCCTTAAATTTTAACCAAACCGGATAATTGTGACCGAGCACAACACCAAAACCAGTATATAGAGTCAAAAGTAAATTATAATCATAGTCTTTTAAAAACAAGAAACGAACTAATACCATAGGTATAATTGCTTTTAAGGAATCACCTAACAAAGTGATTGCACCAGCTTTTGCACCTAAGGTACGAAGTGCATTTGTAGTACCTACATTTCCACTGCCATATTGACGTATATCCACTTTATTGAGCTTTCCCATGAAGTAACCAGTAGAAAAGCAGCCAAAAACATAACCGAATAGTAAGCAAAGAATGATTTTAGCAATCATTTTATGCGTTCTCCTTTCGCTCTCTGATTATAAATTTAAGTGGCGTGCCCGAGAAACCAAAAGCATCACGGACCTTATTTTCAATATATCTGGTGTAGGAATAATGCATTAATTCTTTATCATTTACAAAGATAACAAAAGTAGGCGGTTTTACAGAGACCTGTGTAATATAGTAGAGCCTCAATCGCTTACCCTTATCCGATGGTGGCTGTTGCAGTGCAACTGCTTCCATCAATATTTCATTTAACACACCGGTAGCAATTCGTAGGTTTTGATTTTGAATTACAACCTCGATTACTTCAAACAAACGATGCATTCTTTGTCCTGTTTCAGCAGAAATAAATAGAATTTCAGCATATGGCATAAAGGAAAGTATCTCTTTGATATTAGAAGTATATTCCTTCACAGTTTTATTATTCTTCTCAATTAGATCCCATTTATTAACTACAATAATCATACCCTTGCCGCGGTCATGAGCAATACCGGCAATCTTTGCATCCTGCTCTGTTACTCCTTCTTCTGCGTCAATAACAAGAGCGACAACATCGGCACGTTCTACTGCAGCTACGGTTCTAATAATTGAGAAACGTTCCAACTCTTCTTTGATTTTACTTTTTCTTCTTAGTCCTGCGGTATCAATCAATACATATTCCTTACCATTACGACGGATAGGTGTATCAATTGCATCTCTGGTAGTACCCGCAATGTTAGAAACAATAACACGGTTCTGTCCAACAAGCTTATTTACAATGGAGGATTTACCTACATTAGGTTTACCAACAATTGCGATTCTGGGACGCTCATCCTCTGCAATTTCTGTATTGCCTGTGTTAAAATGCTTTGTAATCTCATCCAGCATTTCACCAAACCCAAGCTTACCAGATGCAGATACCGGGAAAGGTTCGCCAATACCCAGATTGTAAAATTCATATACATCCGGCATTAGTTTTTCAAAACTGTCTACTTTATTAACAACTAAGACAACTGGCTTTGCAGAACGTCTTAGCATATCTGCCACTTTAGAATCCGAATCTACCAGACCCTGTCTTACATCAGTTAAAAATACGATTACATCGGCTGTATCGATTGCAATTTGCGCCTGCTCTCTCATATAAGAAAGCATTTCATCCTTGCTGTCCGGTTCGATACCACCGGTATCAATCATTGTAAATTGTGTGTTTAGCCAAGTGACATCGGCATAGATGCGGTCTCTGGTTACCCCAGGGAAATCCTTAACGATGGAGATACGTTCTCCTGCCAAGGCATTGAACAGTGTTGATTTTCCTACATTCGGCCTGCCAACAATGGCTACGATCGGTCTACTCATTTATAACCTCCAGATGCGGTTCACCTGCTTTATCTATAAAAGTGTTCCGCAATAATATTCAAGATTTATTTAATTATTTCGAACCAAGCTCAAAAACCTGTGGTTTTCTCGGTGTTTGGCTCTCGCCAAACAGTAAAATTTATAAATTTTCCTTAAAAAGCAAGCTTTCACTAATAATTTATTAAATATTCTCCTTGGTTCTGAACTGTGACAATTTATTACATAATAATAGAATCTATGAAAGACTTTCCATCTGATTGTACAATACGTATATTGGTTTGTAAAGCATTTTCCTTATCCTTCATGATGACACAATTTATATAAAATTATACCATGGATAGAAAAGCAGCCAGGCTTCCTCTTTTGCCCTGTGTCTTGCGGTGTGAGAAAAGTAAATCGCTATGACAGGCGGTACATACACCAGATATGTGAATATTCTCTGCTAAAAGACCAGCCTCCAACAAAACAGCATGGTTTGCTGCCCAAAGGTCACATAGATATTTCCCTTTGAAATCACTTATCGGGAATAGAATGTTTTTTATTTGATCTTCTGAAAAAGCCTTTTTAAATTCATTCGCAGTTTCTTCCCCTATTTCATAACAATCCTTACATATGGATGGTCCAACTACAGCAATCAGATCGGAAGGTTCGCAGCCATATTGTTTTATCATTTCAGCTGCAGTAATTGCGCCTATTTTACTAACGGTTCCTCTCCATCCAGCATGACTAAGTCCAATAGCTTTTTTTATAGGATCAACAAAATACAAGGGAACACAGTCTGCATATTTTGTTACTAGCGTTACATTCGGACGATTGGTAATCAGACCATCGATCTCATCAAAGTCTCTGGGAACAAACAATCCCTTTCCACAATCCTTTTCATCAACCGCCAGGATATTAGTTTTATGAACCTGAAAGGAAACCACGACAGAATTCACATCAAAGCCAATGCTTTTTGCAATTCTTCGATAGTTTTCTTCAATATTAGCTGGATTATCCTGCAGAGGGCTGGTTTCACTTCCTAAATTCATAGAAGCAAATATATCCGTACTTACACCACCCAATTTGGTAGAGAAGCCATGACGAAGGAAAGAGAATTTAGATAACACAGGAAAAGAAAGATGTGGTATTTCATCTATTGTATTAAGAATTGCATGTTTCGTATTCTCAAAAATCATTATAATCAGCCTTTCTTAATTATTATTCAATTTAAATTTATATCGCTGTATTCTTTATTAGGGTGTAAAAAACCTTCCTAAACTGATAAGGAGGAATATGACTGTATATATCCAGATGGCGCAGACTGCATCTATGAATTGCCTCAATTTTAGGCAATTCATGGAATGGTAAGGCAAGTCCAGATGGATATATATGCAGGCTTATTCCTAAATTATAGACTAGATTGGCTTTTAATACCCTACCTTTACATTCCATTAAAAGCATTTTTGATTAAGGAGATCTCCTCTCCAAGAATCATCACCACATCAAACCGACAAGGTGTATTGGTTGGTAATTTATGCAGCAGCATGTAAAATTCTGCAGTTCTCGTGATTTTTCGAATCTTACCCGGAGTAATTGCTTCAGAAGGAAAGCCTTTCGAAGTTGTAGATCGATATTTAACCTCGATAAAACAGAGATATCCCTCCTCTTTTGCAATAAGGTCAATCTCTCCTATCTTACAGCGAAAATTCCTTTGCAGAAGTTGATAACCACTCTTTTGCAGGAATTCCGCTGCCTTTCCTTCAAATACTGTCCCTAGCTCCCTATTGTTCATTTCTTATAACCCTTTTCTTTTGTCTGCTCCATTCGATCAACAAAAACTAATATTTCAGCTACAACACTATAGAGTTCAGGGGGAATCATACTGCCAAGTTCGAGTTTTGATAAGGTATTCGTAAGCTTCTCATCCTGGTAAAGGGGAATATCTGCTTCCTTTGCTTTTTGGATGATTTTATCTGCCAGATATCTCTTTCCAGTTGCAATTACCTTTGGTGCCTCATCGTCAGGGTTATAGGAAAGCGCAATTGCAGTCTTATGTTTTTGAGGGATTGTTGTATCTTCTTGTTTCTTAAAAGGATTGTTCTGTTCCATAAATCATTACCTTTCTGATTCTAAGAAAACAATATGTAGGTACCTTAAATATACTGATACAAAATGTATCCTGCAAACGTAAAGAAGCAAGTACAACCTTAATATGGGCTTTATTCAATATTACACTATGTTCTTCACAAAGCTTCTGCGGTGAATTGGTGTTAACCCCAGCTCTTTAATTGCTTCAATGTGTTTTGCAGACCCATAACCTTTATTGCTTGCAAAATCATATCCCGGAAAAATCTTATCATATGCAACCATAAGACGATCTCGTGTTACCTTCGCAACAATACTTGCAGCGGCAATTGAAATACTCTTTGCATCACCTTTTATAATAGGAACCTGTCTAATAGCAACACCAGGAATAGTAACTGCATCATTTAATAATATATCGGGTGTAACGTTCATATTCAATATAGCTTTTCGCATGGCTTCATAGGTTGCCTGCAAAATATTGATTTCATCAATTTGATCCGGCGGAACACTTCCTATACCAAAAGCAACTGCTTTTGCAATAATCTCATCATAAAGCTCTTCTCTTTTTTTCTCTGATAACTGCTTTGAATCATTAACATATAAGATATCGCAATCCTTTGGTAAAATTACCGCTGCCGCAATAACCGGACCAGCAAAAGGACCGCGACCAACTTCATCAATTCCACAAATATATTGATATTCGCTATATTGGTTTTCGTACTTCTTCATAACTTCCGTTCGTTCCAGCTCCAGGGCTAAGGAATTAACTTTGTTTCTGTATTGGTTACAAATGGTCTGAACACCACTGCGTTCATCCGTATGATATAGTTCTAAAAGACCCGTTATTTCCTCTGGTTTTGCCTGCATAAATTCCAATTTAATTAGAGCTATTTTTTTACTTGTTTGAATAATTTCTTCCTTTATCATCTGAAGTTTCTCCTTTTGTTAGAGTTGTTCCTCATTCGATGCCGATTCAGCCGATTGAACTACCTGCGGGTACTCTAAGGTAATGTTTCCAAGCTTTGTACTGCGAAAATCATCAATTATGAAAGCCGCAGCTCGATCTACATCCGGGGTTCCACCCTTTAAAAGACAGGAACGCTTAATCGCAATTCCCTCCAATATCTTTAAAGAATCACTAATATCCTTTAATTCCTGCGTGTTTTCAATGCCATATCGATTTGATAAAACTTCGGGATAGTGGCTATTAAGTATCAAAATCAAATTAAGTGCCATGGTTGTTGTATCAACGATAGTATCATTAATTGAACCGATTAAAGCTAATCTTAATCCAACAGACTGATCCTCAAACTTCGGCCACAGGATACCGGGGGTATCTAAAAGCTCCGTAAGTTTATTGATTCGAATCCATTGCTTTCCCTTTGTTACACCTGGTTTGTTACCGGTTTTTGTGGAAGCCTTACCAACAAAACTGTTAATGAACGTCGACTTGCCAACATTTGGTATACCAACAATCATTGCACGTACCGGACGATTTAAAATACCACGTCTGCGGTCGCGCTCTATCTTTGCCTCACAAGCTTTATTTACAATATCCTGAACCTGCTTTACACCAGCGCCGCTTTTGGAATTAACCAAAGCAGCGTAATATCCCTTTTCTTCAAAATAAGATTTCCAGGCATTGTTATATCTTTGATCTGCCATATCACTTTTATTTAAAAGAATAACCCTTGATTTACCTTTTGCCAATCCATCGATATCAGGATTTTTGCTGGAGTATGGAATTCTGGCATCTACCAGCTCAATTACCACATCGATTAGCTTCATATCCTCCTGCATCATTTTTTTTGCTTTGGCCATATGGCCGGGGTACCACTGAAAATGCATATTAATCTCCTCTAGTTTCCGTCAGTTGTTGAATTTGTTTCTTCAGAAGTTGCATTAACATCATCTGTGGTTTCTGTTTCTTCGGAAACTTCTTTTTTCAAATTCAATTTATTTACAAAATTGAACGGCGATAATCTTATAAACGCCTGTCCAATAATTTCTTCCTTTAGAATTGTCCCTACACTTGCAAATCTACTATCTTCACTATTGTTACGATTATCACCCAGCACAAAGTATTCATTTTCTTCAAGCAGGATTTCTTCAGTGGCTAATCCATAATTGTTCATCTGATCTACATTTACAACATCTTCAACAACTGCTCCATTGATATAGATCTGACCATCAATTATTTGTATGCGTTCACCTGGTAATCCAATAATACGTTTTATATCATAATAGCTATGTTCATTGCCGCTTTCTTGAAATACAATCACTTCAAATCTCTTAGGGTCTGTGAAACGATAAGTAAATTTATTAATTATTACCTTGTCATGATCTTTTAAGGTCCCTTCCATAGAGATACCGATCATTTCAGTTTTTTCTAAAGCATAGTTTACAATTAGGTAGGCTAGAAAAACAACTGCTGCAATTTCCGCTATCAATAAAATAAAATCAAATATAATCTTTTTCAACAGCGGACGCTTGCTTTCTTTTTCAAAATCATAATTCATGCTAATACTAACCCTCCCATTCTTTTTTAATCATCCGGTTATATTTAAATATACCCGTTTGTAATCCATTCTTAACAAAATAAATAAAAATCTTATTAAAAAAGGGACAACCACTCAAGTATTGTCCCTTTGTTGTACTATCTGATTAACTCTTTAACCTTAGCCTTCTTACCAACTCTATCGCGTAAGTAGAAGAGTTTAGCTTTTCTTACTTTACCACGTCTTACAACTTCGATTCTATCGATGCTAGGACTGTGTACTGGCCATGTTTTTTCTACGCCAATACCATTGGATGTTTTTCTAACAGTAAAGGTTTCTCTTGAGCCACCATTCTGTCTCTTAAGAACGGTACCTTCAAAAACCTGTAATCTTTCACGGTTACCTTCTTTTACTTTAGCGTAAACCTGTACGGTATCGCCTACGTTGAAGCTAACAACATTTTCTTTCAACTGTTCCGCTTCAATACTCTTAATAATATCGTTCATTTTGTGACCTCCTATCGTATTTAGATGTTCTTAATACCATATGTATTAGCGGACCATCCCATCTCACAACAATTAACTTTAACACAAGCCACTAGAAAAAGCAAGTATTATTTTATTATATAATCCATATTGTAATAGTTCAGCCTCAATTTCATGTATACATTTATAACTTCTATCATTGGTCCGGCTCGGCTGAACGATTAATACACATCAAAGTTCTTTTGAAAAATTAATCTTGTTAAGTATTCCCGTTCCTCTTCCGTTAAATCCGCCTTTTCCAGAAGATCCGGTCTTCTTTCATAAGTTCGAAGAATGGACTGTTCTCTTCTCCATGCATCAATATTGGCATGATGACCGCTAAGTAATACTTCTGGCACCTTTTTACCCATAAAGGTTTCGGGTCTTGTGTACTGTGGGTATTCTAAAAGATTATCCTGTAAGGATTCAAACTCTGAGGATACCTCGTTGTTCAAAACTCCGGGAATTAGGCGGGAAATTGCATCCACCATTACCATTACCGGAAGCTCACCGCCGGTCAAAACATAGTCGCCGATGGAAACATAATCCGTTACTACCATTTCTAATACTCGTTCATCAATTCCTTCGTAATGTCCGCAAAGAAAAATTAAATCCTCTTCCTTTGCAAATTCCTCTGCCATACTCTGATGAAAAACATTGCCTTGAGGTGTAACATAAACAACACGAGGCCTGGAAAAGTTTGCAGGGTCTTCCTTTGTCATTTTAATATGATTCATTAAATACCCATAGGATTTATATACCGGCTCGGCTTGTATCACCATTCCAGCACCACCACCATAAGGATAATCATCTACTCTCTTATGCTTGTCTTCGCTAAATTCCCTCATATTTACGGTATTGATTGAAATCAGACCTTTATCAATAGCTCTTCCGGTAATACTGGTGTTCAAACCCTGTTGTATCATCTCCGGAAAAAGTGTTAGTACATGAAAATTCATATTGTCTCCTGATGAGTGTTAAAGAACAAACAACTCACCATTCTCCTCTCTGGGGGGTGCTTCCTATAGTAAACCTTTCATAACATGAACTAAAATCTTCTTATTATCTACGTCTATATCAAGAATACATTGCTTTATGGACGGAAGTAATACATCTTTTCCATTCTCCATCCTAACAACATATACATCATTTGCTCCAGTCGCTAAAATCTCTGTTAATTCACCGAGTCGATTACCCTCGTCTGTAATTACCTCTGAGCCAATTAGGTCATAAATAAAATATTCATCTTTTTCCAGCTTTACAGCGTTATCTCGTGTAATAAGAAGGTCCTTGCCACGATATTTTTCAATATCATTGATGTTATCTATCCCTTTAAATTTAAGAATTACCATTTGCTTAAAAAACTTGACACCTTCTATTTCTAATGTCAGGGTCTCTTTTCCAGTATCCAGATGAACTTCCTTTAATAATTTAAAACGATTTGGATCATCAGTTGTAGGAAAGACTTTAACCTCACCTTTAATACCATGTGTGCTGGAAATAACACCAACTCTAAGATAATTATCCATTTACTACACCCTCAGTTCTTTCTTAGTTTATCTCTTGATTTATCTCTTGATTTATCTCTTGAATTATCTCTTGAATTTAAATTACTGCTTCTGAATTAAATTGTAACACAAGTAAAAGATTACTTCTATATTTAATAATAAGGATTGACAATAAATATAAATCTATGAATGATTATCATATTTATCTTCCTGATTATATTATCTTCCCATATATAGTACGTGTAAAAAGAAGCTGCTCTACTATGTCAATAGACATAACAGACAGCTTCCATAATTTTCGCGAAAGCAAAGTGAGCATTTGGATAGAATTATCCAAAAATGCGAACGCGCACGCGAACCGAAGAAATATTTTTTTCTTCGGTTTTGCACAGAAAAATCGCAATTGGAACACCTGCTATTGCAGAATCTCAACTACTACCTTTTTGTCATCCTTTGTTGCGGCTGCTTTAACTACGGTACGAATGGACTTAGCAATACGGCCTTGTTTGCCAATTACTTTTCCCATATCTTCAGAAGCGACTTTTAATTCCACAACAATTGCTTTATCGGTTTCTTTTTCCGTTACAACAACCTCATCGGGATGATCTACGAGTGATTTAGCGATTACCTCAACTAATTCCTTCATTCTCATTACCTCCATATGAAAATATAGAGTAGTAAATTACAAGTAATTTACTGTTCTCCACGATGCTGATTAAAGAATTCCTGCATTCTTAAAGATTTTACCTACTGTATCAGTTGGTTGTGCACCATTTGATAACCATTTCTTTGCAGCTTCTGCATTTACGCTGAAAGCGCTAGGATTCTTTGTTGGATCATAGGTACCGATTTCCTCGATAAATCTACCATCTCTAGGTGTTCTTGAATCAGAAACAACGATTCTATAGAAAGGAGCCTTTTTCTGACCCATTCTTTTTAATCTAATCTTTACTGCCATTGATTTCACCTCCTTAAATTAATAAATATATCTGCACGATAAAAACGTCAATTTCTTTAGTCAATATCGGTCAAAACTTGCTTTACTACTGTTAAAATCCAAAGGGCATACGGAACTTACCACCGCCACGTTTACCGCCTTTTCCCATCATTCCGGAAAATTGCTTCATCATTTTTTTGGATTGTTCAAACTGTTTGATAAGTGAATTAACTTCACTAATATCTACTCCTGCGCCAGCCGCAATTCTTTTCTTACGGGAGGGATTCAAAATATCCGGATTGGAGCGTTCTTTCTTCGTCATGGAATAAATAATTGCTTCGGTGGAGGAAAGTGCACTATCGTCTATTTCTACACCTTTTAATTGCTTGCCCATGCCCGGCATCATACTTAGTAAATCTGAAAGACCACCCATTTTCTTTACTTGCTGCATTTGTTCAAGAAAGTCATTAAAATCAAATTCTGCCTTTTTAAGCTTTCTTTCCATCTCCTTGGCTTTATTCTCATCAAAATCGGCTTGCGCTTTATCGATTAAGGTTAGAATATCGCCCATTCCAAGGATACGAGATGCCATACGATCTGGATAAAACTGCTCAAGATCGGATAATTTCTCTCCCATACCGGAGTAAAGAATCGGTCTGCCTGTTACCGCTCTTATTGACAGAGCCGCACCGCCTCTGGTATCGCCATCTAATTTTGTTAAGATAACACCATCAAT
>JASGEU010000065.1:0-4690 GCA_047606065.1 Mobilitalea sp. | reverse complement strand
CTGAAGCAGTGCACGCCCCATTGCTTTATTTGAATAAGCAAAGGTACTGTTTATCTTTAAAATTTCTTCTAAAGGCTCTTTACTTTCCGTATATCTACCCTTCGAATACAGATATAAGGCTTTATGTAACAAACCGGTAAACTCGGTGGGTTGATACACTTGAATTTTGTTCATATCCGAGTCCAGAATATAGATGTTGTCGTTTTTATCTACACTGATTGCTTCCGTCTTCTTGCTTAGACCGACACGCTGCTTCCCATCGTCACTTCCGCCAAATACAAACAGCATTTCTCCTTCATTACTGAATTCGTAGACATATCCTAATTGGGATACCATATAAACATTATCATGATTACCTGCTGCAACAGCGACGGGAAGGCTATCATATCGATCAGGATCAATTATGTTCTTTCCTGCAATATTTAGTCTTTTTAATTCGTTGTCATCTGTGCTGTTCGGATTGTCACTCTGTTTCCCTCGGGTTACGGTATAGATAAGACCCTTCTCATCAATTGCCAGATTATCCGGAGTCGCAGGTTTATTACTAACCTTTTTTGCTTTCTGTGCATCTGTACTTACTATACTTAAAAATTTATCAACAATAGATAAGTCAGTAAAGTTGGTGCCGAAGTATCCTAAAAAAGTTCCGCCATCCGTTGGACTAATCTGCACAATACCATTCATATTAGCTTCACAGATGATAAACATAATCCCAGCATTGTTTACAACAATTTTCAATGGCATGAAACTCATTTCATCTCCATATAACGGATGATTTGGTTTACCATATTCATTAACAACTTTACCCTCTGTATCAAATACAAATATTTTTTCCGCATCACGGTCTGCTACATAAGTTAGTTTATCCTTGGTCACATAAAGCCCACAGGGATTTATAAGAACATCTGCACCAAACTCTTTTATATAATTTCCTTTAAGATCAGATACAAGAATTCTTTTATTTCCGGTATCTGCGATATATATTTCTCCATCCTCGGTAATCACCATATCTTTTGCACCAACGATTGAGGTATCACCAATTTTTGAAATTGAGGTTCCTGGAACATAGGCTGCCTGTGTTTCTGTCAAATAGCCATAACCAGTATGTGTGTAGGTTTTATAAGGAACCTCTGCATATGCCACCGAAGTATTCATGGTCAAAACTGACACGACGCAAATAAGTAATGTACTTAACAGAAGCTTTGGAAATTTTCTCATTTTAATATAATCCTCCATGCTTTTTGGAGGATTTCCCTCCTTCTCTCCTGATTACTTAATACCTGAATGCGCCATAGTGTTCATGATACTATTTTGCAGTACGATAAACAGGATTAAGTTAGGTATAAACATAATCAGTAAAGCTGCTGCTGCCAAACCTTGCCCGGCAATATTCACACCACTGGAAATATCTGTTTGGGTGGCCAGTGTATTCATATAAAATCCTAATGTTTTTAATCCTTCATCATTGACATAAAAATTTGATGTTTCTAAATTTGCCCATACCTGCTGGAACACTAAGATTGCTGCTGTTGCAATTGCGGGCTTAATCATCGGAATAATGATTTTAAAATATACCTTAAAATCATTCGCACCATCAATATAGGCAGCCTCTATTAAGGAATCCGGCACCTGATCAATGAATTGTTTTACGAGAAAAAGTGCCACCGGTAATGGTATCAAAGGTAGAATGTGTGAAAAATATGTATTCGTCAGACCCAACATATTTACAGTTAGATATCTAGGTATCATTACCGCTACCGGTACAAACATCAGGGCTGCCTGATTAATATTCATCAACGCAAATTTTCCTCTGAATTTAAGCTTTGATAATGCAAAACCTGCTGCTGTTGATAAAACTATCGAAGAGAATACAACCGTTCCTGTAACTATGATACTGTTAAACACATAACGGCTCATTGGTATACCGGAGGTTCTTGATAACTTAAACAGCTTGGTAAAATTATCAAAGGTAGGATGTGTCACGAAAAACTTTGGTGGAAAAGCAAATAATTCTTCCATGGGCTTAAAAGCATGATTAATAATAAAAACAATCGGAAGCCCCATAAATAGTACCAAAGGTAATAACATAATAATTATCTTGATTTGACCTTTTTCAAACCTGTTAGGATTGATTCGGTTACCCTTATATGCCATACTGAATCTCCCTCCTAATCTTCATGGAATAGTCTTTTTGAAATACTGGAAAACAAATAAATAATTCCAAGTAATACAACGGAAACTGCTGCTGCGTAACCCATTTCATATCGGATAAATCCATAATCCTCTATATGATTTACGATTAATTGTCCATAATAACCCGGTGTCGGATTACCAGCCAGCTGTGTGCTGATGATACCCATCTGGAATGCACCTACGATGGACATAACCGCTGCAAAAAGCATCTGTGGCTTCATGGTAGGAATGGTGATATAGATCATTTCCTGGAATCGGTTTTTTACTCCGTCAATCGCTGCTGCTTCATATAAGGTTTCATCTGAATTCAAGATACCGGCTAGGATTGCCAAAAAGCCTACGCCCATGCTACTCCATAATCCGATAATGATTACGATTGGAAGCAGATATCTGCCATCCACCAGCCAGATAATCGGATCATGAATAATTCCCAGCTTCATTAGCCAGCTGTTAATATATCCGGTCTGGTCACCGGAGAACATTACCTTCCATAGAACCATCATGGCAACACCACCGGTCATACTTGGTGAGTACAGTATCAGAGCTAAAATAGTTCTAGTCTTTTTCGTCAGCTGGGACAGTGCCCAGGCAACGATAAAGGAGAGTACATATCCCCCCGGCCCTACGATGAGAGCATACTGAACCGTATTAGGAAGGACATATTGCATAAAGACCGAATCTTTTGTAATTAAATTAATATAGTTTAGAAAGCCTGAAAATCCCGGAACTTCTATTGCATTAAAATTGGTAAAGGATAATCCGATTGCAATGACTACGGGGATCAGAATAAATATTGCAAACAAGAGTGCATAAGGAAACAAGAAAATATATCCATTGCGATTCCTATATTCTCTTCTGCCGATTGAAGCTTTACGTTTCATTGTTAATTCCCCCATTAGTTCGTATTGCCAAGAATTTCATTAACGGTATCTATCGTAGGAACCTTATATGGCGTAATTACCTTGCCATCCTTATTATATCCAAATTCCTCAAGCTTTCGCTCTGTTTCACGGTTAATATCCTTAACCGCTCTATCAATTCTTGTCCTCAAGGTCATACCGTCTACTACGATATTATTAAATGCATTACTGTATTCTCGCTCCAGCATATAGGTACCAAGAATTCTTGGGGATTCCAGTACCCATTTGGACTGATCAACAATAACCTGCTTATCCTGAGTATTCCAAGGTAATGCTGCGAAGGCTTCCAAATTAGCAGTTGGCCACATATAATCATCTCCATATGCCATTTGAAGTGTCTGACCAAATTCAGCCTGTACTTCAGCGGAGGCCCACCATTTCATATATTCCCAAGCCTTAGCTTCTCTTTCCTCGGTGGATTTAAATAATATGGTACTGTTAGCTCCACCGGCACTGTAACGAAGAATATTACCGTTTTCATCCTCTATTCCAGGCATTACGGAGATGTCCCAGGAATCTGCTATTTCCGGAGCAGCATTGATAAGCATACTATAAACATTGAAATCTGCAATTCCTATTGGTAAATCACCACTTCTAAAATGCTGATAAAAATTAGGAATAGATACTGGTAAATCATATATGGTAAAAAGCTCTGTTAACTGCGTTATACCTTTAATAGCTGCTTCGCTATTTAAAGTCGTATCACCTGCATATTCACCATAAAGAGTCGCTCCGTTCTGGAATAATAATGGAGTTGTACCCTGGAAATTTCTCATTGCTATCATACCTGCAGTCGGATAGTAGAAATTCAAACCTCTCATCTGAAGTTCAGGAAGCATATCAATTACATCATCCATCGTATCCGGTACTTCAAGTCCTAATTTATCAAGTACATCTTTTCTATAGAAGAGTACCCAGAAATTCATGGTCTCCGGAAGAGAGTAGATTCCACCATCGATTGTTGAGGGTATCAAAAATCCTGGTTCATACTGACTGGCAACTTCTTTAAAATCATCAAATTCAGCTAAGTTTTTCGTAGCTCCACGAATAGCCAAATCATATGGCTCTATCGCATAGTTGACACCGTCTGCAACATCTGGAGCATTACCGGCGGCGTTCGCCAAAACAAGTTTTTTCGCATCGGGCATCAGGGACAAGTCAACATAAATTCCCGTCTCAGGCGTAAACTTCTCGTCAATCATTTTTTGCATAATTTCCAGATACTGTCTGGGATAATTAACCCATACCTGAATATGATCTTCATTCACATTGGAGGTAGAATAGGTTTGATCAAAAAATGAAGTGAAGAAACGTTTTATACTATAAAATAAATTCTTAAAAAACCCAACCTTCTTCGGAAGCTCTGCACTATTCTGGTACAAATAAATCCGATCGATTCCCAACTTATTCTTATTAACCTGACTAAGCAGATTAGCTAATTGTGTAGTGATGGAGTTCATACTGGTGGATAACTCTGCCACACGTTCCGGCATCTCACTCGGGTCCTTAGCAAAGCTTCTTAGCTGTGTGGAAGCAATGTTAATGGAGCTGAAGGCAGCAATCTCACCCTTCTTAGG
>JASGEU010000064.1:0-30138 GCA_047606065.1 Mobilitalea sp. | reverse complement strand
GTTCCATTTTTCAAATTATAGTTATAGTAGGAAGCTCCTCTGTCATTAACTTTAGGAGTAAGGTACCCTTTTTCTACTATTTTTCCATCCACTTCCACTTTAATCTTTACTCCACTGGTAACAGCACCAATAATGGCAAAGCCTTCACCTTCGTAACTAAAACTGAAAGAAGATCCTGTAGTTCCGGTAGCAATTGTACGATTATAGTTTTTAAAGCTGCTCATCGTATTATGTTCCCATGCACCTTTGTAGGTGATTGGAGCATCGGTATCATCTAATCGTATTGAGTATGAAGTGGTACCCTTAATTGCCTCAACTTTGAAATTGTCAAAATAATTGGTATTAAACTCACTATAAAGAGCTGCTCGACCCGATGCCAATATATACTGGTCATCCGTGTAGGTGATCACTTTTTTACTGTTAATATAGCAAGTGATCACATTTTTATTAACTATGATTTTTAATTTATACCATTTCGTTTTATCAAAATTCTTAAGTGGTGAGGATGAGGTAAATAAGATTTTACTCTCCCTATTTAGAGTATAAGTACCGTTTTCATAAAGCTGGAACCAATAGCCGCTCTTACCGATATTAGCAAGATTATATCGTGCTCCAACACCAACATAATTTACTTTTTTATTTCCTGTAGTCTTAGAGCTGAATAATACGTCGGCACTAACACTGTAATTGGTCCAGTTGTCATCTCCTAACGTAGTGACCGGATTAGGAGTGTAGCCCCACTCGGATGCCTTAATGTCATAGGTAACCTTTTGTTGTAACACCTTATTACCCTTCAGATTAACTACTTCAAAGGCTCCTCCTTGATCTGTAGTATATCTTGGGGCATAGCCTCTGTCAGCAAGGTAGCTTTTATCATAGTTTTTGTACTCAAAGTCATCTGTATAAGGTAGCTTTAAAGTTTCAGAAGTTGTCTTAGTATTATAATTTTGTTCTTCTTTTTGAAGTGTTGTGAGAGTAACTAAGGAGTAGGGTTTGATTTCCACTTGATAAGTTACACTTTTGCCCTTCACTGTCGGAGCTATGGTATTAATCTTCTTTAAATAGTTCTGATAATAGTCGGTATCATTATTTGGACCTCTGGTTTCCCAAACATCCACTGGTGACTGACTTTTGGCAAGATTAGATACATTAATGGTGTATTGTAATGTCTTTGCTGTATTGTTTGCAATGATAACACTATAATCCCCCGTCTTTTTATCAGCTAAAGTTAAATAATTATAGGTGGAATCAACAATGGCATGTCCGTCGCCTCCAGCTTTTCCATCACCTGCGCAGGCACCGTTAATATACTGCCAGCCAGGATTTGAAAACCTGGTAAAATGCAGTGCCATATAAAATCCAGCATCAAGAGTATAATTGCCAGACCAGGGTTCATTAGCTGTAATTAATTGCTTGGGGAAATAGGTTGCACCACTATAATAAGAAGCGACAGCTGGCTGGAACTCATATAGATTCATGAGGCCTTCAGGGTACATAGTTATAATTCTTGTGGCGATATCAAGCATACCATTGATTCCGCTAATACCTGAACCAGTTCCGTCATAGCGATAAGTGCCTTCAGAGTAGCTCATAGGAGCGCTGCCTTCACTAAACCAGATTTCCTTACCATATTGCTTACTTATTTTCTGAGCATTATCTGAGGACCAGGAGGTGTAATGAGAAGAAATGATATCAACTGCCTTCATAAGGTCTTTGTTTTTCAACATTAAATCTGCAATATTCCAGCCACCTACTTCATCTGCGGCTACTATTTTGATTTTGCTGTAATCATATGGACAGTTCTTCTCTGTCTTTAGAGATTTTGAAAGATAAATAATCCAATCTGATTCTATAAATTTTTCATTACGATTCGCGCTGACATAATTAAACTTAAGTCCATAGGTCTTGTAGGCGGCATCAAGGGTTTCCTTATACCATTTATAGCGGGCGGCATATTTGTCCTTCGCATTGGTTACCCACAAAGGTTCACTCCACCAGATCATGTCCAGAGTGATGTTTGGATTAATTGTTTTCGCATCAGCTGCCAATATAAAACCAGCACCGCGGGTAACATCGGCAATTTCCTTTTCCGTTCTTTTTATAGAAGGCTCTGTCCCTGAAGAGGAATTGACATCGGAGCCCATCTCAATTTTAATATGGCTTAGTCCCATGCCAGTTTCTTTATTAAATAGATAATTCATTATTTCCCAATATGCCTCCGGGTTTTCATCCTTATAATCCAGAAGCAGACGTGAGGAGCCATTAGCAGAAATCATGCCAAGGCCTCGGTAACTATTTTGTGCTGCGGTGTTTGCATTGCTGCCATTAATTGTTATGGACTTACTATTACTTTCTGCTCTGGAATGAACAGATGAAACTGATATTGCTCCAATAAAAAGCAGTAATGCAGGTGTGAATAACAAAATACGTTTGATTTTCATATAAATAACCATACCTTTCTTAATATTATAACTCTATTAATTACCAACCCTACTCCCAATATGGCTTGGTCACATTAATTATAAAGCAGGTTATATTTTATGTCCTCTAGGAAAGCTGGCTTGTATTATGCATAATTTGCTTTTTCTATTTGTTTAGTTTCTATACTTAGTGTAGAATAAAGGTGAGGATCGGGATTTACATTGTTTTGCAGGGCATGGTGCGGGGAGGTTTTATAATATGGTGGTTGTAGAAAATGCAGATTTTTATAAGGGACCATTGAATTCGGAGGAACACTTCCATTCTTGTTGTGAGATTTTCTTTTTAAAGAAAGGAAGAATTCTATTAAATATAGAAGGAAAGGAATATGAACCAGCAGTAAATTCTGTTCATATTATAAGTCCGATGGAAAATCATAGTGTTACCTGCTTAAGCGAGGAGTATGAACGATATATTATTTTTATGAATCCAGACAATTATGAGGTGTATTGTAATAATCAAATGTTGGCGGGTATATTAAAAAACCGACCAGCAGAATTTGAGCATATTTTTCATTCTGATACTCAGAATTTTGAGTCAATTTTTCAAAATTGTGCCAGGGAGTACAAAGAATACAAGGATTGTCAATTTTCTAATCTAAAAATGTCCAATTATATTGCGGAACTTCTCATTATGCTTTATCGAAGTGCACCAGAACGATTTGCTCTACCAGAGGGTAAGTTGGAAATTGCAAAAGTACAAAAGTATATTGATGAAAATTATAATACAAAAATTAAAATTGCAGAACTTGCCGAAATGTTCTATATAAATCAGTATTATTTATCTCACGTGTTTCGTTCCTATACAGGATATAGCCCGAAACAGTACCTGTCAAAGGTTCGCTTAATTCATGTTCGCCAGCTTTTGGTCAAGACAGATCTGACAATTGCGGAGATTGCTGAAAGAACCGGATATGAGACCATTAACGATTTGTCTCGCCAGTTTAAAAATAAATTTAAGATATCACCAACCGAATTTAAAAAAAGCCAATATAATAACTCCTATCATTAATCTTATTTTACATATGGCATCTATATAAATAGGATTGAGCTTACGATAGAAAGAAGCAGTTTAACATTTTCAATATAAGCTAATTAATTGGTATTTTTTCTATTTGATATTGTGAGATTATGACCAGCCACAATTGTGGATTGTAGACGGTAATATTCCAGATCCCAGTTCCTAGCAAGTCGTGAATGGTTACTAAATTTAATAGGGCATTTATACTTCTGGCGTCAATAAACCAAACAATATGATTGATGGATTGTCGATCAACGATCACGCTGTAAGTAAAATAGGGGGTCTGTGATTTCTCATCAAATTGTATAATGGCACCTACATTTCGGGCAAGTTCAATTGCTCTTTCAACTGTTAAGGAGGTAACACTGGAGACACCAGCGGAATAGGGGAGTTCCCAATCGTAACCGATGGTAGCTAATCCAATAATTATTTTATCTGGCGGTATGGACGCTAATAAATAATTCAGATAGGCATTAATGTTATAGATAGAACTTATAGGGGATGGAGGATTGGTGCTTCTTGCCCACTCATAGTTCATAAAGATAATATTGTGTGATATTTGATTTAGTAATGTATAATCTGCCCGCTCATAACTTATCTCATCACCAACTTCAGTAATATTTGGATTAATAATTGCAAAAACCAGATACCCTTCCTCGCTTAATCTGGTGGATAATTTCATAAAATAATTTTCATATAATCTAAAATTAGAAACACTGATATACTCTAACGAAATATTGACACCATAATAACCTTTTGTTTTCAAAATAGTCAGGATATTATCAATTTGTCTGTTTTGGTATTCTTCATTTAATAAAAGGTCAAAAGCTGTTCTTATATTAGCTTCCCCTTGAACAGTTAAGGTTGTTAGTAGCATAAGAGGTATAACACCGTATTCTTTTGTTATTTGAATTAGTTCGGTGTCATCATAATATGTAAGTATTTCACCGCCAGTAGTTGCTGTATAGTTTAGAACAGAAAGGTAGGTCAGGTAAGGTAAAGTCTTTCTTAAGGTATTCTTATTTATATAAGGCACAGTATTACCATGTGTTGTTATTTTGCGGGATTGATTATAATTTATAACAAGGATGTCTCCTGGAAAAATATAAGTTCTATCTGAAAGAAAGGAATTGTTCTGTAATAATTGAAGCACTGTAACATTATGAGAGTTAGCAATACTATACAAGGTATCTCCCACTTGTACAGTATAGGTGCTTTCTGGATATACGATAATAATTGATTGGCCTATAACTAAAGAATATGAATCAGATAAACCATTTGCTTGAATCAGAGTGCCGAGAGGAACACCATATGCATCAGAAATGGATTGCAGGGTATCCCCGGGCTGAACGACGTGTATTATCATAAAGAACCTCAAATTGTTGATCTGTTATTATTATATGAAACAAGATTGGTTTATTTACTAATTGGGGTTAACAAGATTTATTTTGTAGTGATTTATCAGTCTACAAACTTTATAAAATAAAGAAAAAAGTATTGACTAAATTCATTTTTGGCATTAAACTTTATCTATTAAAAGCGTTAAAGCTTTAAAGCATAATTACTTTAAAGCGCAATTGCTATAAAGTGGGAATCATAGGGCGGATAGAATGAAGCAGGCATGCTTTCATCATGGAAGCATAATGCAGATCTGCTCATATAAATGAGGAGGATAAAGGAATGAAATTAAAAAGAATTATTGCATGCGTGCTGTTAGCTGCTATGGTTACAGCGGCATTAACTGGTTGTGGTAAAGAAAAAGTATTTAAAATTGGAGTTAATCAATTAGTAACTCATGCAGCACTTGATGCAAGCTATCAGGGTTTTGTAGATGCATTAAAAGAAGCTGGCTATGAAGATGGTAAGAACATTAAGATTGACTATCAAAATGCAAACGGTGATCAACCTACTGCAAATACCATTGCAACTAAGTTAGTAAATGATAATAATGACCTTATCCTTGCAATTGCTACTCCCTCTGCTCAGGCTTGTGCAACAGCAACAAAAGAAATCCCTATTTTAATTACTGCAGTTACCGATCCGGCAGGATCTAAGCTTGTAGCTTCCAATGAAGCACCTGGCGGTAATGTATCTGGAACTTCTGATTTAAATCCAGTGGATGATCAGATTGATTTATTATTAAAATTAGTACCTGAGGCAAAACACATTGCAATTTTATATTGCTCCAGTGAAAGTAATTCCAAAATTCAGGTGGATATGGCTACAACAGCAGCAGCAGCGGTTGGTCTAACCGTGGAAGAAGCAAGTGTATCGAACTCCAATGAAATTCAGCAGGTGGTGCAATCCCTGGTTGGTAAGGTAGATGCGATTTATGCGCCTACTGATAATGTTATTGCAGCTGGTATGACTACGGTAGCACAGGTTGCTAATGATAATGGAATTCCGGTTATCTGTGGCGAAAGTGGTATGGTTGACAATGGTGGTCTTGCTACTTATGGTATCGACTACTATAAGCTTGGAGTCTTAACAGGAAAACAGGCAGTTAAGATTATCAAAGGTGAAGCAAAGATAGGGGATATGCCAATTGAATACCTTCCAGTGGACTCTTTGGAATTATCAATTAATGAAGAAGTGGCTGAAAAACTTGGCATCACAATACCAGAGGATTTAAAAACAAATTAATAAGTTACATAGAAATCCATTTCGACTGATATAAGATATTTACTTAACCTATTGATGTTATTACTGGCAAAGAAGAGCTAGCATCATATTTCAATAGTTGATTATGATTAATATTGGACTATTTAAAGAAAAAAGATTTTGCATTGCAAAATCTTTTTTCTTTCCGTCGTTAAGTAACAATAAATGTACTTAACAATATTACGTTAAGTCATGAAAGGAAAGGAACATTACAATGAGTTTAATGATAAGTTTACTATTAGCGGTATATGGTGCTACTTCCCAGGGACTAACGTGGGCGATTCTTGCACTGGGAGTATATATTACCTTTCGAATCTTAGACATTCCTGATATGACCTGTGAAGGAAGTTTTGCTTTGGGCGGTTGTGTAAGTGCATCTTTTATGGTGAATCTGCACGTCAATCCATACGTTACATTAATTGTAGCTGTTTTAGCAGGGATGGGTGCGGGTGCTATTACAGGTCTTTTACATACCAAATTAAAAATTCCGGCAATTCTTGCTGGTATTTTAACAATGGTAAGCTTATATTCTATTAATCTTAAGATTATGGGACAGGCAAATACAGGACTACTGGGACAAAGTACTGTAGTAAGTTTTATCAGAAATTTGATTCCCAGTGCAGAAGCTCTTGGGATGAAAGAATCAGTGATACAAACCTCAGTAGTTATTTTTATCGGGCTTATTTTTTCTGCTATTGTAATTGCTTTTCTTTATTGGTTTTTTGGAACTGAGATGGGCTGCTGTATTCGTGCGACAGGTAATAACCCTGCCATGGTGAGAGCACAAGGTGTTAATACGGATAAGATGAAGATCTTTGGTTTAATCTTAGGAAATGGTCTGGTTGCATTAGCTGGAGCGTTAGTAACACAAAGTCAGGGATATGCAGATGTCGGCATGGGTGTCGGTGCCATCGTAATAGCTTTAGCATCGATTGTTATTGGTGAAGTATTATTTAGCCGTGTTAAGAACTTTGCATTTAAACTTATGTTTGTTGCACTTGGCTCCGTTCTATATCGTATTATTATTGCGCTTGTATTGCAATTGGGACTGGATTCAAACTATATGAAGCTTTTAACTGCAATTGTTGTTGTAGTTGCTCTTTCAGTACCTATGCTGCAAAAGAAAAAAGCATATGTAAGGAAGGGGGATATCTAATATGTTAAAACTTTCAAATATTTATAAAACATTTAATGCCAATACAGTGAATGAAAAGCTTGTTTTAAAAGGACTTGACCTGGAGTTAAACGAGGGAGACTTTGTAACTGTCATAGGCGGTAATGGGGCTGGAAAGTCCACAATGCTTAATATGATAGCGGGAGTACATTTTCCGGATGAAGGAAGTATCGTTCTGGATGGGGAAGATATAACGAGATATTCAGAGCATATAAGGGCAAGATATCTGGGCAGAGTATTTCAAGATCCCATGATGGGAACTGCCGCTAATATGGAAATTGAAGAAAATCTTGCATTGGCTTACCGCCGTGGTCAAAAAAGAGGTCTAAAATGGGGTATCACCAAGGAAGAGAAGGAGATATATGTTGAAAAACTTAAAACTCTGGATCTGGGTCTGGAAACTAGACTGACCTCAAAAGTGGGATTATTATCAGGGGGACAAAGACAGGCGTTAACACTGCTTATGGCTACGCTGCAGCAGCCGAAACTCTTACTCTTGGATGAACATACAGCTGCACTTGACCCTAAGACAGCAAATAAGGTGTTAGAGCTTTCTGAACAAATTATCTTACAAAATAAATTAACAGCAATGATGGTTACACATAATATGAAGAATGCCATACAGTATGGTAATCGTTTAATTATGATGTACGAAGGCAAAATAATATTTGATGTATCAAGTGATGAAAAAAAGAATCTTCGCGTCAGTGATCTCTTAGAAAAATTTGAAAAAGCAAGCGGCGGTGAATTTGCAAATGACCGAATGATTTTATCCTAATTACAGCCAAAAAAACTTTATTCTATGACATAATACGAGTGCTGATTTAGTTTTAGTCAGTACTCGTTTTTTATGATAATATAATTTCCTAAATAAAAATGAAATACATTTTAAAACAATGTATTAGCAGGCTTATTTCAATTAGAAATAAGGACAGGATATTGTTTTTAATAAAAGAATAGTATATATTAATAATTATAATAGATAAAATAATCATAAGTTATAATTAAGTGTTTCAAGCTGCGAATGTTAAATTGGGGGAATGTACGTGCTTGGCAATAATAGAAAAACCATTGGGGTATTAGTATCACAGGTAAATGATGAATATCAAGACCTTGTATGTAAGGGCATAATTACAAAGGCAGAGGAATTGGATTATAATGTTGCTTTTTTCGCCAGTTTCGGAAGATATGGGAAGTCATCCTATGATTTAGGAGAAGCAGCCATTGTAGATCTCCCAAATTATGAGAAACTGGATGGAATCGTCATAATACCCAATATCATGAAAGTTACAAATCTTTTAGACAAGTATAAACGGGAAATTAAGAATAGGGCTAAATGTCCGATTATTAGTATTCGAACAGAGATTGAAGAATATTATAATGTTCTTGTGGATGATTATACGGTACTTGACGATGTCATAAGGCATTTCATTGAAGTACACGGATTTACAAGAATTAATTTTTTGTCTGGACCGAGAGGTATCTTATCTTCTGACCGTAGACTTGCCTCATATCGAAAGATATTAACGGAACATAATATTAAAGTAGAAGAAGAACGTATTTATTATGGTGACCTTTGGAAGAATGCAGGTGTAGAGGCTGTTGATCAATGGCTTAATAGCGAGCTGGAATGGCCGCAAGCGATTATTTGTGCAAATGACTATATGGCAATTACTGTGTGCCGGACGCTTTCAGAACGAGGAATTAAAGTACCAGATCAGATTGCTGTGTCTGGTTGTGACGATATAGAAGATGCAGCAGAATTTAGCCCGTCCTTAACTACAGCTAGAATGCCGGCATTTGACATGGGAAAAAGAGCGGTTGAAAATATACATTTAATTAATGCAGGAAATAAGCTTTCGCATAATACCTATATCAATACAGATACAATATATCGGTCTTCCTGCGGCTGTAAAAGACATTGGTATCATGAAAGTAATGAAAGACGAAGAAATCATATTTTAGCCAGAGAAAACCTGCTTGTAGAGATAGCACAAAAATCTTATATGTCAACAGATCTGGCTGGGCTTTCCAGATTGGAAGAAATTATAGATAAAATGTGGACCTATGTTTATGATAATAAGGACCTGAGTCAATTTTGCATGTGTCTCCAAAAGGACTGGGATCATTTTCATCTCCACGAGGAGAACGAGTCAGTTTTTAAAGACACGGATGAATTGGTTGTGGAAATGGGAATTAACAATGGTGTTCATTACACAAAACTTAAGTGTTCAAATAAAGAATTGATACCCAAGGAATTTGCTGAAGATAGACCCATGGCCTATTATTTCTCCATTCTGCATCATCAAGGGCATTGCTTTGGATATGTAGGTATAAGCTACAATCGCCTTAGAACTTATATGAAATCCTATCAGACCTGGTTAATTACCTTAAGTAATGCACTGGAGAATGTGCGTATTCATGGGGAACTAAGCCGGTTGATCTATAAGCTTGAGGATATGTCAATTAGAGATGAACTTACCGAGTTATATAATCGAAGAGTTTTAGACACACTGGGTAAAAAATATTTAAAGCATTGTGTGGAAGAACAGTCTAACCTAATGATTTTTACCGCTGATATGGACAAACTCAAATATATTAATGATAAATTCGGTCATTCGAGTGGAGATATTGCTTTAAAGGTGGTTGCTGGTGCTTTATTGCATGCTGCTGATGATGATGAGATTTGTATACGTCTTGGCGGTGATGAATTTATGGCAATTGGTATGGATTATGACGAGGCAAAGATGAATAAATTTATAAAGCTGTTTGTAGAAGAGCTTAATCGATTTAACTTTATGAATGAACATGAATTTAGCGTATATGTCAGCTATGGTTATAATTTAGTGCTTCCAGATAAAGATACCTCAATTGAGAAATGTCTCGTTGCGGCAGATACTTTAATGTACCGCCAAAAATATGAAAAAAATGCAAAGCATATCAATGCAAATTTAACTACTTAATATGCATAGTTATTTTACGAGATAATTATTATATAAAAGACAAAAAAGAAAGCTAAAATCAGACATGATGGTTGCTTTCTTTTTTTATGAAACTTGTGTTTAGCTAAAACTTGTTATATATTAAATATACAGAATTTTGTAACATTTCAACTTAAAAAAACTTGTAGGCGTTCTGCCTAAGCGAGATGCAGAATAGAAAGGCGTTTGAAAAGTGGAAGGTCTATATAATAAGCTTAGCGCATATTCAAAGGAAGATTTTTATCCCTTTCATATGCCAGGGCATAAACGAAATAAAAATATAACAATGAGTAATCCTTATGAGATTGATATTACAGAAATTGATGGCTTTGATAATTTATATGAGCCGGAAGAAATTCTGAAGGAGCTTTCTTTAAGGCTAAGAAATCTATACGGAGCGAAATATTCTTTTCCACTGGTAAATGGTAGTACAGTTGGTAACCTGGCTGGAATATCTGCGGCAGTAAATCGAGGGGACTCGGTACTAATTGCAAGAAATTCACATAAATCCATCTACCATGCTTTAATAACAATGGGCTTAAAACCAATCTATTATTATCCACAATTAGCAAAGGATATTAATATGAGTTGTGGAATTCTTCCCCCAGAAATTGAAGACACGTTGATAAAACACAAAAATATAAAGCTAGTTGTTATCACATCACCAACTTATGAAGGTGTTATTTCTGATATTAAGTCAATTGCAGAAATAGCACATCGATATGGTGCAAGGCTGCTTGTTGATGAAGCACACGGTGCACATCTTGGTTTTCATAAGGCTTTTCCTCAAAGTGCGGTTACCCTTGGAGCGGACCTTGTAATACAAAGTATTCATAAGACTTTGCCTGCCTTAACTCAATCTGCAGTACTGCATTTAAATTGCCTGGATCTTATAGATAAAGTACAACAGTATCTTAGCATTTATCAGACTAGCAGTCCCTCTTATGTACTTATGGCGGGAATAGACCAATGTGTTTCGATATTGGAAAGGAAAAGCCAGGAGTTCTTTGATGAATATGTTGATAAATTAGGTGGATTTAAAGCTGCCGTCAGTGATTTAAAGCATCTACATTTGTGGAGCCCGAAAGAAAATAGCAGTGAAATATATCGATTGGACCCTTCAAAGCTTGTGATATCGGTGCAAAATACAAAATTAACAGGATATCAATTGCAGGAATTGCTGCGAACCGAGTATCAACTTATTATGGAAATGTCTACGCCGGATTATGTATTAGGTTTAACTAGCATTTGCGATACTCAGGAGGGTTATACTCGTTTAGCTGGGGCACTTAAGCAGATAGATATGGATTTAATAAAGATGGAATTAAATAAAAACACCTATGAGTATCCTGACAGCAAGCCGGTTCAAAGAATGATTCCACAAGCTGCCTTTGACCAGCAAAGGGAGTATGTAAGATTATCCGACTGCATTGGAAGAATTTCTGCAGCATTTATCACCCCGTATCCGCCGGGAGTTCCGCTGTTAGTTCCGGGAGAAGAAATAAATAAGGAACAGCTGGGATATATTGAATGGTTAATGAAAGAAGGTTATACTGTAAATGGACTTTCGGGAAAAGAGAAGGAGAACATTGCAGTTATTTGCAAGTAGAAAAGGACTACTAAGGATTAGAAAGGATTATCAGCTATGGGTAAGATTTATATTGTCATGGGTAAAAGTGCTACGGGAAAGGACACGATTTATAAAAGATTGTTGGAATCTTCGGAACTGCAATTAAAAACCGCAGTTATGTATACAACAAGGCCGATTCGCAGATCTGAAATGGATGGAGTGGAATATTACTTTGTAGATGAGGCTACACTAACTAAATTAGAGCTGGAAAATAAAATCATTGAACATCGGGCTTACGATACCGTTCAGGGAGTGTGGCACTACTTTACCGTAAACGATGGACAGATTAACCTGACCACCGCAGATTACCTAATGATTGGAACACTGGAAACCTACGCACAGATAAGAAAGTATTTTGGGGAAGAAAAAGTAGTTCCCATTTATATTGAAGTAGAAGATGGTGTGAGGCTGCAAAGAGCCATAAAGAGGGAGCAAAAACAAGAACAGCCCCAATATGCCGAGATGTGCAGACGCTTCCTTGCGGATGATGAGGATTTTTCCGAAGATAATTTAAAGAAGTATGGAATTATAAAACGATATCAGAATAATGACATCAATTTATGCTTGCAGGAAGTGATTAGTGACATCAAAAATAGCACTATTAATGACTAAGATTGTATGATATACTTCGATTATAAGAAAAGGTCTTAATTGGAAATCTTATAACAAATATTATAGTTTTTTGTAGAACACGTTGATTCTAATAACGGAGGTATCTATGGATATAAAGGTGAACCAGATGCAATCAGTTCATCAGGTTGAACAGAAAGCGCCGGTACCAGAGGCAGATGGTTCGTTTAAGTTTACATTGATCTCTCATATTGAGGAGAAAGAGCTACAAGCTAGATTGAATGTAATGCTTAATGAGATATCAGCTCAAGGTAAGAAAATTGCAAAACATCTGGATGTTAAAGATATGAGGCACTATAGAGAGCTTATCAGGGAATTTATGAATGAAATTGTTAATCGCTCTCACAAGTTTTCCAGAGAGAATTTTCTTGACCGTAAGGGAAGGCATAGAGTTTACACAATGATAAAACTGGTTGATAAGAATCTGGATGAATTGGCAGCAGAGTTAATAAAAGATGAGAAAGATCATTTATCGATATTAAATCGAATTGATGAAATCAGGGGACTTCTACTGGACATTTTTTCATAGGTTTGGAGGTTGTAAGATGCAAGGCTTTGGTGAAATAATCGGTCATGATAGTATCATTCAGCATTTGCAGAATGCAATTGCAGCTCATAAGGTATCACATGCTTATATTTTTCATGGTGAAGAAGGAATGGGTAAAAAGTTGTTGGCTTCCAACTTTGCTAAGACCTTACAGTGTGAGGAGCATGGGATTATTGCCTGTGATCATTGCAAATCCTGCTTGCAGTCAAAATCAAGTAATCAGCCAGATATCATATGGTTAACACATGAGAAGGTAAGCATTAGTGTTGAGGATATTAGACTTCAGATTAATGCAGATATACAGGTGAAACCATATCAAAGTCCTTATAAAATATATATTATTGATGATGCTGACAAGATGACGGAACAAGCTCAGAATGCGTTATTAAAGACAATGGAAGAACCGCCTGAGTATGCAATTATTATATTGCTGGTTACAAATATTAATTTGATATTACCCACGATTCAGTCCAGGGGAGTTACCTTGAATTTAAAACCAGTGGACAAGCAGGAAATCAAGGAATTTTTAATGGAGCAGCATAAGCTTCCAGATTATATTGCTGAAGTGTCAGCTGCATTTTCTGGAGGTAATGTAGGTAAAGCAATTAAGTATGCTACCTCGGAGGAGTTTGAACAAACCAGGAGTAATGTGCTCCATATTCTTAAATATATAGAAGAAATGGAGTTACATGAAGTTGTATCCGGTTTAAAAACCTTATCTGCGAGCAAGAATAATATAGAAGATTATATAGATCTTATGATGTTGTGGTACAGGGATGTCCTTATGTTTAAAGCAACAATGGACCCAGACCTTATTCTATATAGAGAAGAACTTACCTATATAAGAAATCAGGCAAATACAAGAAGCTATGAAGGTGTAGAAAAAATCATAAGTGCAATGGAGAAGGCAAAAATAAGACTTAAGGCTAATGTTAATTTTGATATTGCAATTGAACTTATGTTACTAACTATAAAGGAGAATAGTAATGGTTAATGTAATAGGAGTAAGATTCCGCAGAGCAGGTAAAATCTATTTCTTTGATCCTGCAGGCTATGATATAAAACAAGGTGATAATGTAATCGTTGAGACAGCCAGAGGAATAGAATATGGCTCGGTGGTATTAGCACCCAGAGATGTCGAGGATGATAAGATTATTCAACCTTTAAAATCTGTTATTCGTCAGGCGACGGAAGAAGATGATACGGTTGAGAGAAAGAATAAGGAGAAGGAAAAAGAGGCTTTCGCAATTTGTCTGGAGAAAATAAGAAAACATAATCTGGAGATGAAGCTGATTGATTCTGAATATACCTTTGATAATAATAAAGTTCTATTCTACTTTACGGCAGATGGAAGAATTGATTTTCGTGAATTAGTAAAGGATCTTGCCAGCGTATTTAAAACTCGTATTGAACTTCGTCAAATTGGAGTTAGAGATGAGACCAAGATCGTTGGAGGCATAGGTATCTGTGGCAGACCTCTTTGCTGTAATACGTATTTATCTGAATTTGCTCCGGTATCAATAAAGATGGCAAAGGAACAGAATTTATCATTAAATCCTACGAAGATATCTGGCGTATGCGGAAGACTCATGTGCTGTCTTAAAAATGAAGAAGAAGCCTATGAGGAATTAAATAGTAAGCTACCGAATGTGGGTGACTTTGTAACCACAAAGGATAATCTTAAAGGCGAAGTCCAAAGTGTCAGCGTACTCAAGCAGTTAGTTAAGGTTATTGTTACTTTGGAAAATGATGAAAAAGAAGTTCGTGAATACAAAGCAGATGAACTACGCTTTAAGCAAAAGAAGAGAAAAGAAAGAACCCCTTCTTTTGATGATGAAGAGTTAAGAGTATTGGAATTACTAGAGAGGAAGGAAGGGAAATCCTTACTCGATGATGAATGATGATTATACGACAGAAATAGCAATATATGCAGACGAGCGGGTGGACGAACTTCATAGGAACAATTACAAGATAATTCAAAATCCTAAGAAGTTCTGCTTTGGAATGGATGCTGTTCTGCTTTCCGGATTTGCCAAAGTAATGTCAAAGGAAATCGCTTTGGATATGGGAACGGGAACAGGGATTATTCCAATTCTGCTGGAAGCGAAAACAGAGGGCAGGCATTTTACCGGTCTTGAAATTCAAGAGGAAAGTGCTGATATGGCAAGAAGAAGTGTTGCCTTAAATAAGCTCAATGATAAAGTTGATATTGTAACTGGAGATATCAAGGAAGCCTCTGCAGTTTTTGGGTTGGCTTCCTTTGATGTTGTAACCTGCAATCCTCCCTATATGAACCATAGCCATGGTATTGTTAATCCGGGTGAAGCTAAGGCGATTGCACGGCATGAACTTCTCTGTACACTCGAGGATGTTGTAAGGGAAGCTTCTAAAGTATTAAAACCCGGTGGTCGATTCTATCTGGTTCACAGGCCCTTTCGGCTTGTTGAAATTATGAACAAGTTAACCGAATATAAGCTGGAACCAAAAAGGATGAAACTTGTTTATCCCTTTGTAGATAAGGAGCCAAACATGGTTTTAATTGAATGCATGAAGGGCGCTAAATCCATGATAAAGGTAGAGGCACCGCTGATTGTATATAAGGAACCTGGGGTTTATACAGATGAGATCTATGATATTTATGGTTATTAATTAGAAAGACTATGATATAGAAGAAACACTAATTATTATAAAACTTACTTAACCGATTAAAGTTATCAGGCTGAATTGGATTAAGTATATAGAAAGGACTTATTTTATGTCCGGTATATTATATTTATGTGCGACACCAATTGGTAATCTGGAAGATATCACTCTTAGGGTGTTAAGAGTATTAAAAGAAGTAGATTTAATTGCAGCAGAGGATACAAGGCACAGCATAAAGCTATTAAATCATTTTGAAATTAAAACTCCAATGACCAGTTATCATGAGTTTAATAAGGTCGATAAGGCAAAACATTTGGTGGAGCAGCTTCTGGAAGGAAAGAATATTGCGCTAATTACAGATGCGGGTACACCAGGTATCTCTGACCCCGGTGAAGAGCTTGTAAGGCAGGCATATCAAGCAGGGGTAACAGTAACCTCTCTTCCCGGTGCTTGTGCTGCAATTACAGCATTAACGCTCTCAGGTCTATCAACAAGACGGTTTTGTTTTGAAGCTTTTCTTCCTCAAGATAAGAAGGAAAGACAAAGAATACTTACAGAATTAAAGACGGATACAAGAACTCTTATCTTATATGAAGCGCCGCATAGATTGCTTAAGACCTTGGAGGAACTAAAAGAAGTCCTTGGTGACAGAACCATAACCATTATTAAGGAATTAACAAAGAAACATGAAAATGTATTTTTAACTTCTATATTAAAGGCAATTGATACTTATCAGTCAAAAGAGGCTAAGGGCGAGTATGTACTTATAATAGAAGGAAAATCCTACGAAGAGTTAGAAGCAAGCCAGCAAGAGCAATGGAATTTAGTTTCACTTGAGGATCATATGCAGTTATATACAGATCAAGGGATGGATAGAAAAGAAGCAATGAAATCAGTTGCGAAGGACAGAGGAATTAGTAAGAGGGACGTATATCAGCTTTTATTAGAGAAATAAGGTTGTTAGTCAACCTTATTTCATCTATTGTAAGTATTTATAATTATATAATGAACATATAAAAAAGCCTGTCAAATGAATGACAGGCTTTTTTGGAGATTCTATTGAAATATGTAACTATTCAATAATTCCTGCAAGCTTCGCAAGCTCGATAATTGTTTCTTTTGAGATCTTTTTACCTTGATATTCTAGTAAGTTGTCTTTTCTTGTCTCAACAAAAATATCAGTAGGTTCGTACTTTTGAAGAATGATTTTGTCTTCATCTACAAAAATCTCTAATGGATTTCTTTCTTCGACTCCCATTGTTCTTCTCATCTCAATCGGAATAGTAATTCTTCCAAGCTCATCAAGCTTTCTAACCATACCTGTGCTTTTCATAGTTGGCCTCCTTTTCTCTAGTATACTGGGGAATAAAATAGAATGCTTATCCTACAAATAAATGCTTACATTTTTTGTATATAGCATTTAATAAGATATCATAGGATAATTTTAATGTCAACTAAAATAATTGTCAAATCATAGCACAATTTAAACAATATATGTAAATGGTGTACTATTGATACTATTTATCGATATAAAAAGTATAGATTGTTAGGTAAAATACGGTAATTTTCGCGGAAAATGTCTATTATTAAGTAAATATAAATAAAGCATAGAATATATGAAAACTGTATATTGTTTAGAAAGACATTTAATATATGTAATTGCAAAAAGACTAATATGATAGAAGGGCAATAGATGAACAGCAATTATTAATAGGAAACGCAAAGAAGGAGTGGTAGCTATGTTAAATTATCTTTGGGGATTTATGATTGTTTTAGGAGTCACAGTAGGTGTAATACGAGGGGATATTGGAGCAGTAAGTAATGCAACACTAACCTCTTCAAAAGAGGCTGTAATGCTATGTATTACTATGTTAGGTATTATGTCTATGTGGACTGGAATCATGCAAATAGCAAAAAAATGCGGTATTGTAGAGGCATTCACAAAAGTTCTGCGTCCAGTCATTCGTTTCTTGTATCCAAGCATTCCAAAGGAGCACATCGTAAATGAACATATAGCTTCTAATATGATAGCAAATATTTTAGGGCTTGGGTGGGCTGCAACTCCGGTTGGATTAATGGCTATGAAGGAGCTGAAAGCACTAAATAAAGACTCAGAAATTGCGAGCTGTGATATGTGTACCTTATTAATTGTTAATATATCCTCCTTGCAGTTAATTCCGGTTAATATTATTGCTTATCGTACGCAATATGGCTCTGTAAATCCTGCTGAAATACTGGCAGCAGGCTTATTGGCAACAATCTGTTCTTCACTGATTGGAGTAGCGTTTGCTGTTATTATGAGAAATTACTATAGTAGAAAGGAATTGAGGAGATTAAAAAAGTAAATATAGGCTGGAATTATTTTTCAAGTTACTCGATTTCTCCTTTGTTCAAATGTTTTTGACGGTATTCACCAGGAGTAGTGTTAGTTTGTTGCTTAAAACATTTATAAAAATAATTAAGATTTTCAAACCCACACCATAAGGAGATGTCATTAATCGAATGTTGAGTCTTCAACAATATATCCTTTGCAGCTTTAATGCGCCTTTGTGAGATATATGCCATAGGACGCTGTCCGGTACATCTTTTAAAAATGCGACATAAATGCTGTGGTGTTACTGAAACTAATTGGCACAAGTCATTTAATGAGATAGGATGCATGTAATGATATTCTATAAAATCATGTAACAGCTCCATTTGTCTAACATAGGGATCTTTTGAATCGTGACTTTCTGGTTTGCAAGGAAGGAGCTTTCCGGTTTGACGTGCAAATTCAAGTATAAATTCATAAACATAAGATGATGCAAAGTAGGTACCATTTTCTTTGTTTTGAACTAACTCATAATGCATTTTATTTAAAATAGTATCCAAGGGAGCCGCTTCTGATAAGGAGTAGGCTCCCCCTTTTTCTATAGAAAGTTGTCTATATAATTCGTTTAAAGCATATCCAGCAGGAACCATCCAGCGAACATCCCAGGTAGATTCTAATGGGTAATACTCATGTGGAACTCCGGCAGGTATAAAAAAAGCACTGTTTTCTGGTAGATTATAGGTTTTGTTATTCATTTTTAAAACTCCTGAACCATGGCAATGGAAAAAAAACTGATCATATTCATGTCCGTTCGGCTTTCCTATATAGGGCTGCAATTCGTGTAAACCAATACTTATTAGATACATAGGAAAGTTTTTTACATTATCAATGGAAGGATAAAGGTAATACCACATATTAACCTCCTGAATGTTCATATTGTTCAATTATGAGAATATCATTAATTGCTTATATTGTCAAAATCATATTACAATCAAAACATCACTATGTTCATTTTATACAAAAAGGAGATTAATATGAAAAAAAGAAGGTTATTACTATTATGCAGTATTATTGCCCTGCTTGCTTTTGCATTAATGCAAGACAATAGGATGACGAAGGCAATAAGTGCCGCAACAAATGTAAGCATAAGTAAACAATCGGCTGAATTATACGTAGGGGATAAGCTGACCTTAAGAATATTAGGGAAAAAATCCTCGGTGAAATGGTCAACACTAAATAAGAAAATAGCAGCTGTCGATTCTAAGGGAAACGTATCGGCTCAAAGTGTTGGTGAGACAACTATTATGGCTACTGTTGATAAAACGACTTTAAAATGTAAAGTAACGGTAACAAATCCAATAATTATTATTGATCCAATGGACTCCTCAACATTTAACCAGGGAAAATTTGAAGGATGGGGTACCAGCCTTGCTTGGTGGGGAAATCGAATTGGATATTCGGATAAAATGAGTAAGAAAGCAGCAGAGTTATTGTATGGTGAAAAGAACGGTCTTGGGCTAAATATTGTTCGTTATAATATTGGCGGTGGTGATGATCCAACACATAATCATATAACTAGAACTGATTCAGCTGTACCAGGTTATTTGTATTGGGACAGCAAGACCAAAAAATATGAATACGATTGGAGTGCAGATTATAACCAAAGAAATGCATTATCAAAAATTGTGGATGTTAGTGGAAAAAACTTAATTGTAGAAGGTTTTGCAAATTCAGCTCCGTATTTTATGACAATCAGCGGATGTACATCTGGAGCTGTTGATGGAAAAAACAATTTAAAAGAAGATTATTTTGATGATTTTGCCAACTATTTGGCGGATGTAACGCTGCACTTTAAAAATAATTTAGGGGTTACATTTTCAAGCATATCGGCAATGAATGAACCACTTTCAGGGTGGACAGCACTTAGCCCGAAACAAGAGGGAGGTCATTTTGATGCAGGAGATACACAGTCAAAAATGATTGAAGAACTTGAAAATGCGTTTAGCAAGAAGGGACTAAAAAATGTATTAATTACGGCATCTGATGCACAAGGAACATTAGAGACAATTACTGCTTTTGAAAGTTTATCTAAAAAAGCAAAAAATATTGTTGACCGTATTGATACACATACATACTCTGGAACATATTTATCCAGTGAAAAGTTAAGAAAGTTAGCAAAAGACAACAAAAAGAACCTTTGGATGTCAGAGACAGATGGTGGTGCCACTGTCGGTGATAATTCCGGACAAATGGGAGCAGCATTATGGCTTGGGCAAAAGATTATTTCTGATATGAACGGACTGAAACCTTCTGCGTGGGTGATGTGGCAGGCCATTGCAAACTTTTATTCAACCGAAGGATATAATGGAAATAAGGACGCTTCAAAAATGGTGGATGTAAATGGAGGATATTGGGGATGTGCAGTAGCTGATATTGATAAAGAAGAGATTGTCCTCACACAGAAATATTATGCATACGGTCAATTCACCAAATATATTCGTCCGGGTTATACAATTATAGGTTCTTCTCCTATTGCAAATAATTATTATTCTTTAGCAGCGTATGATAAGACCTCAAAAAGATTGGTGATTGTTGCAATTAATATAAAAAATTATGATAGAAAGTATGAGATAAACCTAGAAAAATTCAAATCGATTGGCTCTAAGGTAAAGGTAATACGTACCAGTGGAAGTCTTGAACGTGGAGAGAGTTGGGATAAGTTAAAAGATATCAAAACAAACGGTAAAGGATTTACGGCAGATATGAAAGCATACTCCATCACGACATTTATACTGGATGATGTAATTTTGAAATAATGCATAGGGGAAATAGGAGAGGATAAATAATCGATTAAAATGGGAGAATAAACATGAAAAAATTTAGGTTATTTACAGCAAGTGGTGCTATAGCATTATTTTGCTTTCTTCTGGTTGTAATAAATATAGGCAATTCAGAAAAGGCTAATGCAAATGATAACAATTCCAGAATAAACGATAAATTCAAATACTCGAATAAAGAGGGATTTGATAAGCTTAATCTACAGTCGATAACATCGAAGGTGAAGCCTGCTGATATTAAATTCACAGGAAAAGAATGGACCGGAAAAAGCTATGTTGATTTAAGTGGAAAAAAAGTTACTGCGATAGATGTGGTGGGAGTTAACCGTCAAGAATCAGCAATTTCAATAATTCCATACCAAGATGTTACATCAGCAGCATATGGCGCACTTAACTATGAGCATAATAGGTCAGAGTATTACCAGTTACTAACTGGTGCAAATAAAAGTTGGCAGCTGGTAGTAGTTAATAACGAAAAGGAGGCAGCGCCATATATAAAAGCAGGTTTTATTAACTCTAAATATAAGCCGGATAGTAAGGACGGATGGAAAGCAATTACATTGCCTGCAAGCTGGACCGCAGAGTCTTCCGGAGGTTTTGATAAATCTATAGTCACTAATGTTACAATGCCCTTTCAAGAAAATGTGAATTGTCCGGAAGCACCAGTTAAGTATAATCCAATCGGTTTGTACCGTTATAATTTTACAGTTAATGAAAGTTTGTATCAACAGAATAGTCGTATTTATCTTACTTTCCAAGGAGTGGAATCTGCTTATTACTTGTATCTAAATGGATATGAAGTCGGCTACAGTGAAGACAGTTATTCTCCGCACAGTTTTGATGTCACAGATTATTTGAATAAAAAAGGAGAAGATAATGTATTAGCGGTCAAGGTATATAAATTCTGCGACGGAACCTGGATGGAAGATCAGGATATGTTTTATGATGGTGGTATTTTTCGAGACGTTTATCTGACTGTAGCTCCACTGCTTCAAATCAGTGATTATACAGTAGTAACAGACTTGGATAAAAACTATAAAAATGCTGAACTAAAGGTATCCGTGGATGTTACGAATCTAAGTAAGAACATTTTGACAGGATATAAAGTTAAGATACGGTTGTTAACCTCTGATCTAAAACTGTTTGCAGAAGGCAGTATAGATCTTAAAGAAATAAAATCAGGAATAACAGCCACGAAGAATACCTCCATATCAGTTAAAAATCCAAAACTCTGGTCCGCAGAAGAACCAAATCTATATTCACTTGTACTTACATTAGAAAAACCGGAAACAGATACCCATGTCGAGAGTGTATCACAAATACTTGGTTTTCGAGAAATGTCTTTTACGAGTACAAAGGTGGACAAAACATATACCAGTACTACAGAGTTGTATGATACGATAAAAATCAATGGAAAGCCTTTATTGATTAAAGGGGTAAATCGCCATGAAACAGATCCGGTTTATGGTAAATATGTTCCTTGGGAAGTTAGCCTTGAAGATATAATTTTAATGAAGCAAAATAATATTAATGCTGTTAGAACAGCACATTATAGCAACGATGATTACTTTTATTATCTTTGTGACAAATATGGACTATACCTTATGGCAGAAACAAATTTAGAATCTCATGCCATTCAGTCAAATGAAAAAGAGCTAATTAAATTTGAAAAGTTAGCCTATGACAGAACAGTTACTGCGTTTGAAAAATTAAAAAATACCACTTCAAACATTATGTGGTCCATTGGCAATGAATGTTTTTATTCCTATAAAGGGGATTATGCCAATGCCATGTTTGCCAAATTAATATGGTATATTAAGAATAATGATGGTACACGACCGGTCAGTTTTGAATCCTATAAAGGAAGTGCAGGCGGCGTGGATATTATGAGTGAGATGTATACGGTGTTTTTACAGCTAAAGCAGAAAACCATACAAAAAAATCGTATGCCATTTTTACTGGTGGAATATGACCATGCCATGGGGAATTCGGTAGGTTCTTTATCGGAATATTGGGATTATATTCGTTCCTCTGACAATATGTTGGGCGGGTTTATCTGGGATTGGGTTGAGCAGGCTCGAGTAAAGGAGATTAAGAAAAAAAGCGGATGGAATTACTACAGCGAAGATTATGCCCATTCAAACTTGTATACAGTGGAAATGAATAATAAGTATTTTGGTTATGGTGGGGATTTTGATGATGTAATAAACGACACTACAACTGGATGTGATGGATTAGTATCACCGGATCGTACCCCTCAACCGGAGCTATATGAAGTAAAATATCAGTATCAGAGCGTATGGTTTAGTGCCGAGAGTGACAGCAAGCTTTTGGAAGGAAAGGTCAAAGTATATAACGAATACAATTTTAAGAATTTAAAAGATTTTGATATTAAATGGAATTTAACCCAAGATGGAACTGTGATTAATCAAGGAACCGTAACAGTTGATCTCGGAGGACGAAAATCCAAGGTTATAAGTATACCTTACAAGATACCAAATAAATTAACAGCGGGTAGTGAATACTTTTTAAATATCACTGTGCAGCTGAAGAATGGTACGATTTGGGCTAAAAAGGGCTTTGAGATTGCATATAAGCAGTTTGAGTTACCAGTAACCACAAAGGAAGTAAATGCTAAAATATCAGATCTTACAGTCACCGCCACCGAAAAAAAGGATGGCTGGTATGTAAAAGGGACTGATTTTATGTTCATAATTAATAAAAAGACCGGCGCTATGGAAAACTACACTTATAAAGGTGTGCTGCTATTAAAACAAGGACCTGTACCCAATTTTTATAGAGCAGAACTGGATAATGATAAAAGTGACTATGATGTAAAATGGAAACAGGCAAATAAAAATATCAGCCTCTCCAGCTGTAAAGTATCAAATAATAAACAAGGACAAAAAGTAATTACAACAGTACTGAAGCTTCCTAATGCGGGGAATATGAAAGAAACTATAACCTATACTATTGACGGTTCTGGTATAGTAACAATTGGTTTTTCCTTTGATGCAACCAGGACAGGACTAAAGAATATGTATAAGGTTGGCTCTACATTAATACTTCCAGAAGGTTATGAAAATGTATCCTGGTATGGTGGTGGACCAGTGGAGGCATATAGTGACAGAAATACATTTTCGCGTATCGGAGTATATAATACGTCGGTAAATAGTCTTTTTTATCCGTTTATCACACCACAAGATTGCGGAAATTTATTGAAGGTACGGTGGATGACTGTTCAAAATGAAGAGAAGGACTATGCTGTTATGATTACTGGAAACAATCTTACTGCCAGTGCACTGCACTTTACGGCAGAGGATTTAAGTAATGCAAATCATCCCTATGAGCTTAATCCAAGAAAGGAAACTATTGTAAATGTTGATTATGCAGATAGCGGAACCGGCAGCAATTCGTGTGGACCTGGAGTACTAAATGAATATTTGACCAAGAATAATAAGTCATATCAGTTTGAGTATACGATTATACCGTATAAAACATTATCAAAAGTAATCGAGATAAGTAAAGAGTATCAGTAGGTGGAAAGATTAATTTATAGATATTACAACGAGCATAAAGGATTATTGGTGATATAAACAAGAAGTATTTATAGTATAGAATTACTTAATTAGATAAAACAGTTAAAAATAATGAGGCATGTAAAAAATTTAATGTATAAAATGTTTAAAAACATATGTTTTTTTACTGAATTATTTATAGTAAATTAATAACTGTAGGTAGTACATAAAAACCTAAATTATTGAATAATTTAACGGGAGGTTATTTTAATGAAGAGAAATTTTAAAGCTTTTTTAACAGTATTAAGTGCTGCGGTTTTAGCATTTAACTTGTTGCCTGCAAATGCACAGGCAGCTGAAGATAACACAGCTTACCTTATGTATGCAGATTCAGCATGGACATATCAGTATTGGGCAGATCCAGTTGACACGGGTATTGTTCCTACAGATGTTACAATAACAGGTCCTGGAGAGTACACAGTTGGTCTTGATTTCACAGGTACAGAGAATGGTAAAGCAGCAGATGTTGCCTTTACAGCTATTGGTATCAAGGCTGGTGAAACTAACTTCCCTGGATATTTCATTGAACTTAATTCTATTAAAGTTAATGGTGAAGATGTAGCTTTCACAAAGGGTTATACAAGCTCTGATGATAAGATTGAGACACGTTTAAACATTTATAATTCATGGGTTGCTGCTATTCCTGAAGATGCACATACACTTGATGGAGATATCAGTGATGTATCTGCAACTATCGTTGATCCTGCAGCTTTTACAGATGTTGAAACTGTTTATGTAACTTTCACATTATATGATGCTGACGGCAATGGTCCTGCAGCTGAAGAACCTGCAGTAGTTGAAGAGACTGACAATACATCAACAGATGATACTACAACTACAACAGACGTTCCTAAGACTGGTGTTGTTGGTTTAGGTCTTGTTTATGGTTTAGGTGCTCTTGCAACTGGCGCAGCTGCATTAAAAAGAAAACAGAAATAATTATAAAAAATTAATATTTAAAAGGGTTGTCGAATAATGACAACCCTTTTTTGACATAATATGATTAGTTAATATAAAAAATATGCAAAAGATATAGTATCCATGTAAAAATTGTAATGTAAAAAATGTATAAAAGACATAGTTTATTTGAGGAGTAAACTATAGTAGATTTATAACTGTAGGTAGTAAAAAAAGCCAAAAATATTGGCAAAATTAACAGGGAGGACAATGCAATGAAAAAAAGCATTAAAACATTACTTTCAGTATTATTTGCAGGAGCACTGCTTTTAAATGTAGTACCAGTAGGTGCAACAGAAGCGACAGTGGCTCCTACAGAAGCAGCAACAACTACTGATGACGCGGCTACAACCACCACCACCGATGAGGCTGCAACCACAGGAGCAGTAACCTATTCAGGTGAATATGGCGCTTATATGGGAATTCAAACAAATACAAACCTTTGGATCTTCCGTAACGCATATGATGATGCAACTTATGGATTTGGTACACCAGAGTTCAGTCAGCTTAGTTCAGTAGCTAACAACGTTACTACAGCATATGATGGAACTTTTACAGATGCAGTTGTTGATGGTGACGGAACTTATACAGTTACTTTAGAGAATCCTGATTTCCAGAGCGAAGAAAGATTAAGCTTATTATTTGTATCTACAAATATTCCGCTATCAGACTCTATTAAAGTTACTGACGTTAATGTTAAATTTGATGGAAGCACAAAATATACTTTCCCAGAAGCTGTTTTAGACAAAGAAAGTAAAGAATTTGTAAAGATTCTTTGCCAGAATGACTGGAATGCAGACGTTAAAGATTTATTCTTCTATCCATGGCCATTTAATAAGGCAGAAATTACCTTCACAATATCCGGTATGGGTTATGAGAGCCAAAAGCAGGCTGAGCCTACAATAGCACCTACTACAGCTCCAACTACAACAGACGATACAAATGTAACAGACACACCAGACGATGCAACAAGCACTGATAAAGATGATGACTCCAGCAACACTGGTCTTATTATTGGTATTATTGCAGCAGTTGTAGTTTGTGCAATCATTGTTATCGTGTTAGTATCCAGAAAGAAGAAATAAATAGTTAACAAAATAAGTTAACAACAGATTAGCAGGAATAATACTAGAGGATGAGGTTAACAACTTCGTCCTCTTTTAATTAAAAGTTCTGGAATATTTTTCATATCTACTTCATTGTTATTTCTTTAAAGTGCAGATATAATGGAACAAGCACGATTTATGAAATACAATATAAACATCTGAAGTAACATACAGAGGATAACAGGAAATTCAAAGGAAACGGGGAGTGAAGTAGGATGAGATATTTGCTAAGGAAGTTAGAGGAGAGATTAAGCAAAACTAAATTGCGTAATCAGCTTAATATTGTCTACTCCCTGGGATTCTTTATTCCAATGGCTATTATAGGTGTGTTTTTAATATTTAACACCTCACGACTGTTATCGATTTATCACTCGGATTTAAATGAATCAAATCATCTTCGGGCAAATACTATTCTGTTCGAGTTGACGAAACAGATTTATACAATATCAGAGGATCTGGCATCCGATGATAACTTACAAAAGCTCTTAATGGGTGATTACAAGGATAAAAATGATTTTTTTGTTGAAGCCAATAACTACGAAAACATTAGAAAGTACCTTAATAATTATCAAATACTTGATAGTATTACAATATACTCAGAAAATGCATCTGTGCGAAAGTATGAACAGTTTGATTCTGTTAATGATACCATCAAATCAGAAGAATGGTATAAGAAAGCAGTTTCCCAGACCAGTGCTTTTTGGATTTCACAAAGTACAGTGGATAAATATGAAAACACTTATTACAATCTCTGTTTAGTGCGAAAAATTCCGATTGCGAATGCGGTGTTATTTATTAAAGTCAATGAAAATTATCTTAGAACCATTTTAGTGGATACAAATAATGATCAATTGCTCTTATATGTAGATGGTGGAGGTATCTTCTTTAGTTCGGTTCGAGATTGGTATGAAATAGAGAATTTAATTTATATTGATTATGATAAGAAATACTATGAATATGAAGACCCGATTTTTGTTAAAGACAAAAAATATTTAACAAAAGTATCAACCTTACAGCTATACCAGACAGATAATCGTATTTATATCTGTACCATGGATAATTCAGCCTATGATAACATTAATCAAATTTTATCTATATGCTTAATTACCTTAGGATTTGCTACACTTTTACCCTTGCTCTTTATACGGTTTTTTACCTCACAATTTTCAAGCCGTGTGGATATCCTAAGAGAGGCTATGCATAAGGCAAGTAATGAAAATTATGATGTGCCTTCACAGTTAATGGGTGAAGACGAAATATCAGAAGCTTTTGAAGATCTTTTAAAAATGGTGGAAAAGATTAAAATAAAAGATGCTAAAATGTATGAAGAACGGATTAATACCCAAAGACTCCAGAATGCACAACAACGTATAGAGATGGAGGTTCTGGCAAGCCAGATTAATCCTCACTTTTTATATAATACCTTAGAGACAATTCGTATGAAGGCGTTTAAAGCAGGTGATAAGGACGTTGCAACTGCAATTAAACTTCTTGGTAAATCAATGCGTTATGTCCTGGAGAATACAGGAACCTCCTCGACTTCCTTAAAGAAAGAGCTGGAATACATTGAAACCTACCTGCAAATACAAAGACTTCGTTTTATGGATAAGGTTAACTATTCCTTACAGGTGGAGGAGGGGTTAATAACAACGGAACTGGATGTTCTGCCGCTTTTAATTCAACCAATTATTGAGAATGCAATTGCACATGGACTCGAAGAAGTAGAAGAGAATGGGTTAATTACTATTATGGTGTATACAACGAATATAGAAGGTGTTGATTTATTGCACATTGATATCTCGGATAATGGAAGTGGTATGGATGCTGCAACACTTTACAGACTTAAAAGGAAATTGAATACACCACATCTAAATCCGAATAAAAACATTGGGTTATATAATATTAATCAAAGAATTAAATTGTTCTACGGGACTCAATATGGCATTCAAGTGGAAAGTGAACCTGAAAAAGGAACTAAGGTATTAATGCTGCTTCCAGTGATTAATTTAGAGAACAATTAAACAAAACGGAGCTGTAAAAGTATAGAAAATCATATCTCAGTCTAGACAATTTGAATAAAAAAGTACTGTATTTTATGTCAAGTAATGACGGTAGCGATGCTGTTAGCGCCTAGGTATAATGGGTATAGTAAAGTATTGTTTAAAAAGGACTAGGAGGATAGTTATGAAAGCGGAACAACTTGTGAAAACATCTAAGGAGCGTTTAGCCGATATATTTTTTATTGTATACCGGTTTGTAATAATTCTTACATTGATTACGTTATTAATTCCGTCGATTAACCCTGCTAATATAAGTGAACTTATCAATGATAATATGTCTTTATTTACTTCAGGTATTGATTATCAATCCCTGACAGCCGGAATTACCAGAGCTGTGAATAGGGACTGGGTTCAGGAATCGTCATTTGTAATTCTCTTTCTATCAAGCATGGTTATTCTATTAAGTTTTGCGGGAGCTGCAGCTGGTGCCTGTATGTCACTGGGATCACTGAAGTTAAAAAGACTTGCTAATTTGATATCATCAATTGGTGCGGCGGTAGGTTTTTTGGGATTAGGCGGAATATATTTAGCCTATACTCAAGTTGCTGAAACCTCAAATTTAGAAAAGGTAGGACCCCATTTACCAACAGCATTTTTTATCATTGGAGGTCTGTTACTTTTTATTTTACTGTTATCAATTCTACTTCTTGTTCTTCAGCCAAAGGCAAAAGAAGGGGATGTTTATGAATTAAAACAAAAATATAAACTGTTTTTATTAATAAGTCCTTTTGTCGTATTGACATTTTTATTTTCCTATCTTCAGTTATGGGGATGGAGATATGCGTTCTATGACTATAAAGCAGGTGATACTCTAAGCAGTGATAATTTTGTGGCTTTTAAATGGTTCACCTATTTATTTGAGAATGCTGCAACCAGAAAAGACATTGTTAGAGTTATTATTAATACCCTTGCAATGAGCGGTCTTGGGTTAGCAACCAGCTGGTGTGCTATGGCATTCGCTATTTTTCTGTGTGAAATAAAAAGTCTACGCGTTCGTAGACTGATACAGACCTTTACTACTATTCCTAACTTTATCAGCTGGGTTATGGTTTACTCCTTTGCTTTTGTTCTGTTTTCTACAGAGGGTCTGGTTAGTAATATTATTGTTAACAGTGGTGGAACAGCTGTTAACTTCCTTATGGATCCAAGTCATACATGGCTTAAAATGCTTGCCTGGGGTATGTGGAAGGGTATCGGCTGGAGCGCGATTATCTATATAGCAGGTATCTCCGGTATTGATCAGCAATTATATGAAGCGGCTACCGTTGACGGTGCCGGACGTTTCCAGAGAATGTGGCATATTACAGTTCCTGGATTAATGCCAACCTTCATGGTATTATTCTTAATGCAGGTTGCAGGTGTCCTTACCAACGGATTGGATCAGTATTTAGTATTTAGAAATCCTAATAATGCTAATTATATTGAAGTGTTAGACCTTTATGTGTATCGACTGGGTATCAGGAGTGGTGTTATTCCGCTATCAACAGTGGTAGGTATGTGTAAGTCAATCATAAGTGTTGCGTTG